>CAZPQC010000485.1:0-1502 GCA_964588525.1 uncultured Spirochaetaceae bacterium | reverse complement strand
GAGACTATGGTAGCTTCGAAAGCTAACATATCTTTTTCCCCCGGAGATCAATACTTTCGAGTAGACAGGAGACTTCCATGACTCAAAGCCACAGTATGTGTTCCTTCCATATCACAGTTGCACTCCTGTCCCTCACAGAACCGGACAAGCGGCTTTCCCATACATCCGGCTCCTCGGTTCGCCATTCAGTACGCCTCCGCCCTACGACACGGGTTCAGGTCTTTGCGGACCCTGGGTTTGGGCCAGCCCACCCAGGCCAGGGCCTGGTTGAAGCTTTCCCAGGTGTATGCCTTGCGCTGGCTCTTGCGGTTGAGCCACTTAAACAAGATGCGTGTTGCGCGATAGACGTAGTAGCTGCTCCTCTCCAGGTTGTCCGTGATGGCGTAATAGTTCAGGTGGCCGCTCACTCGAGTCCTTGCCTGCCTGAGCATCTCTCCTTTCTTCAGTACATGTCTGGCTTTCTTCGCCCAGTCGGTGAAGTTGCGCAGGCTCTGCCCCAGCCTCTTACGGCTGGTTCGGCGCTTCACCTTGAAGTATCCCTCCTTTGTCTTTCCGCAGTAATGCGTAAAGCCGAGGAAGGTGAAATCCTTAGGCTTTTCGCCTCGCTTCTGCGCATCCTCGCGGGCAAATCGTCCGAACTCGATGCAGTGGGTCTTCTCTTCCGCCAGTGTAAGTCCGAATCCTTCGAGTCGGTCTTTGAGGCGTATCTGAAAGCTCACCGCATCCCCCTTGTACTGAAAGCAGGCCAGAAAATCATCGGCGAACCGGAAATAATACGCTTCGCCCCGACTCCGCCTACTCACCCGCCGGCTGAACCACAGGTCCAGCACATAGTGCAGGTAGATGTTCGACAGCAGCGGCGAGAGGATGGACCCTTGAGGGGTACCCTCCTCGGTGGCCCGTGTCAATCCCTTTTCCATGATGCCGCTCTTCAGCATCCGGATGATCAGCCTGATCACTCGCTCATCTCCGATCCGATGTCGCAGAAATCTGATCATCCACTCATGGTTGACCTTATCAAAGAAACTCTTGATATCGGCCTCTACCACGTGATTGACCTTCTTCTGCTGAATCGCCCGGCCCAGGGCATCCAGACATTTGTGCTGGTTGCGCCCCGGTCGGTATCCATGGCTGCTGTCCTCGAATACGGCCTCGTAGATGGGTTCCATGGTTCGTTTGGTCGCTTCCTCTACTATCTTGTCTTCAAGATTGCTGATTCCAAGCGGCCTCCCCTTCTCGCTGCCCGGCTTCGGGATATAGCTCCGTCGTTTCGGCCCTGGTCGATATCCCATCCGCCTGAGCCTCCCGGACAGATCCCGAAGGTTCTCCTCAAGGTTTATACCGTATTCTTCCTTGGTTACGCCATCCACTCCGGTCGCCTTCTTGGCGTCCAGTGTGTCGTAGCAGGCCCGCAAATTGTCCACATCATAGATGTGTTGATAGAGACTGGTGAATACCAACCCCGGTTCTTTGCGCGCCTTCTCCCCTATCCGTGTCAGATC
>CAZPQC010000484.1:0-1505 GCA_964588525.1 uncultured Spirochaetaceae bacterium | reverse complement strand
AGCCCGGCGGCAACCCCACCGTCGTCACCCTGCGCAGCCTCATCGCCCGCGCAGCGGGGAAAGACCTGACAGGTTTCCGAAACCTGTCAGGTCTGGTAGCGCTGGGTGTGGTTGGCACGCTGCTGTGGGTACGGCGGCGGAGGCTACGGCTGTAGCCCTTGACAAATCATCGTAAGGGACTTACAATGTAGACATCCAGAAATACGGAGAAGAGGGTGAAGGATGGGAGGGACGATTCTGGACAGGCCAGTAGCCAGTGTAACACTAGGGGAACTCGTCGAGACATTCCGCGAGGTCATCCGCGAGGAGCGAGAACACTACATTGACGATGAGGGCTATTTGGTGTTCTCCAGCGAGAGGGCTTATACCGAGTATCTGGGCAAGCAGAAAGGTAAGTTGCCCAGCGAGATTCAGGCCTATTTCATTGATGAGCAGGGCCTTAAGGTCGTCTACAGCGATTATGAGCCTATACCAGAGAAGGCCAGGGAATTGGCTGAGACTCGCCAAAGGATCGCTGAGGGAAAAGCGAAGCTCTATAGTCTGGAGGCAGTAGCCCAACCGGGTGATCATCGTCCTGGACATTGACAAACACGACGAAGCCTATCGTCGGCTCAAGAGAAGATATCCAGGCGGGGCAACCGCAAGAGATTGCCCCTGCTGCGATAGCGAACCAAAAGGCCCCCCAAGTTATGAGGAGGGCCTCTCTTTGTTTCCGTGTTCTTGTTTTAGCTACAGCAGATCATATTGTAGCAATAGGTCTTCTACTCTTGCCAGGAATTTCAGCAATGGCCTGGGCTCCAGACCTTCGGGCAATGGCTCGTGCTTGTCCGGGGCATCATAGGGGTGTAGATGCCATTCGCCGCCTTCCCGATCTACCCCGAAGATACGCTGCCCGCCCTCAATCAGCGCCAAGTATAGAGAGCCTGACAGTTCGCCCAGGAAAGCCTGTACAAATAGAGCAGGGCGGATATGCAAGCGCAAAGAGAGGGTGAAGTCCGTGCGTTCGATCTCCTCCAACGACTGCACAAACCACACCCTCTCCAGCGCTTCCTGGGCCTCCAGTCGAAGGTCAACCGTACTGTACACGTCCCGATTTCCCCAATTCCTGAAGCTTGCGCTCCATAGTCCTCATCCCGTCCACTGCCGTCTCCCAATCCATGGCGTCCTTTTCAACGTCCCAGGTGTATGCCTTTTGCTGAACAACCCGACGCTCCATGAACTCCTCAAAAGTCATCCCGTACTTCTGAGCGAGGGTGCGATCCAGGCGGCGATATCGCCCCAGACGACGTAGATATTCCGCCTCGAGCAGAAAGCGCACTTTTGTATCCAGGTCTTGCTCACCGAGCAGTGGCTCTGCCAGGAATTGCAGGGTGCTTTCCATTAGCCTCGTCTCACTCATTGCCCTCACCTCCATAACTATTGTACAACCTCTGCCTCACTTTGTCAATTCGCTCATCCCCCAATCTCCGACATGGCACGCCCCTGAGGGATGACCTGCTCCGACA
>CAZPQC010000483.1:0-1507 GCA_964588525.1 uncultured Spirochaetaceae bacterium | reverse complement strand
CCACCCCTTTTAAGCTGTCAATGCTAGCGGGATTGTCTTTGTATTGTAAGGCGTTACCATACCTGAGGTTCGCACTTTGGGCTTGGAGGTAACGTTATGGAATTCACAAACGTCATGAAGCGGTTCGTCGATCGAAGTCCGGCGTGTGTGATGGTGCGTGGGACGTTGGAGAACGTTGTCACGCCCGAGCTGCTCGACGGCATCTTCAAAGAAACCGCCCAGCGGCAGTATTGCCATGAGCTGTTGTTTTCCTCGGTGGTGGATCTGTTGGCGATGGTCGCCACCGGAGTACGCAAGTCGGTCAACGACGCGTACCAAGCGGATAAGGAGCGGTTCACCGTTTCGGTGATCTCGGTGTACGGCAAGTTGAAGGGGGTGGAGACCGACGTGTCGCGGGAGATGATCCGTCAGACGGCACAACGGATGGCCAAAGTCGTCCACCGTTTGCAGCCGCGTGCCCGTCCCCGTCTGCGAGGCTATCGCACCAAAATCATCGACGGAAACCATCTTCCGGCCACTGAGCACCGTATTGCCGAGTTGCGCAAGACGCGGCAAGGCCCACTGCCGGGGCAAGCGTTGGTCGTTTTGGAGCCAGACCTGATGCTGGCCACGGACGTGTTTCCCTGTGAAGACGGCCACGCTCAGGAACGCAGCCTCCTGCCGCAGGTCTTGAAAACGGTTCAGCCAAGAGACCTTTGGATCGCCGATCGCAACTTCTGCACCACGACATTCTTGTTCGGCATTGCCCAACGTCAGGGCACATTCCTGATCCGCCAACATGCATCGACGTTGCACTACGACCTGCTGGGCAAGCCCCGCAGAATCGGCCGCTGTCCTACAGGCACGATCTATGAGCAGCAGATGCAGTTGTACCAGCAAGACGGTTCTTCGATGGTCGTCCGCCGCGTGACGGTCGCGTTGAGCAAGCCGACGCGAAATGGCGAAACGGAAATCCATTTGTTGACGAATCTTTCGCAGACGAAGGCGAATGCCAGGACCGTGGCGGAGTTGTATCTCGGACGCTGGACCGTGGAAAATGCCTTCCAGGAACTGGGCCAAGCCCTGCACAGCGAGATCAAAACGCTTGGTTATCCCAAGGCGGCACTGTTGAGCTTTTGCGTAGCGCTTCTGGCTTACAACGTGATCAGCGTCGTGAAGACCGCGCTGGCGGCCGCCCACGGCACGGCGCTGCCACGCGAACGGGTTTCGGGCTATTACTTGGCCGGCGAGATCGGAGCGACGTACCATGGCATGCTCGTCGCCGTTCCGCCGCGCGCCTGGCAACGTTTCGGCGACCTGACGCCCGCTCAGTTGGCTCATGTACTGTTGCATCTGGCGCACAAAGTCCGGCCGGATCGATTCCTGAAAAACACTCGCGGCCCAAAGAAACCGCGACCCAAACGAATCAGTGGCGCTCGAGACCACCACGTCTCTACCGCCCGACTCCTCGCTAAACGAAAACAACGTAAACCGCATAAAGTGACAGCTTAAAAGGGGTGGGTGGGCA
>CAZPQC010000482.1:0-1508 GCA_964588525.1 uncultured Spirochaetaceae bacterium | reverse complement strand
TTGGCGCCTATGAACACGCCATTGGCCACAGCCTGAGCCGGCTGCTCCAGCTCCCAGAGGTAGCGGGATTTCCCGTGGGTGGTGGCCGAGGGGTTGAACAGGATCTCCGCCCCTTTCAGCGCCAGGACACGGGCGCATTCGGGGAAATGCCTGTCGTAGCAGATGTAGATGCCGATGCGGGCATAGTCTGTATCAAAAACTGGAAAACCCAGCGTACCGGGCTTGAAGTAGAACTTCTCCCAGAAGGCGGGGTAGGTGTGGGGAATATGGACCTTGCGCATCTTGCCCAGGTATTTCCCGTCCATGTCAATGACCTGGGCGGTGTTGAAGTACACTCCCTCCTGCTCCATCTCGTAGACCGGAACGACCATGACCATGTTGTATTTCTTGGCCAGGGGGGCAAAGCGCTCGGTAATCGGTCCCGGAACCGGTTCCGCGGTCCGGTACCACTTGATATCCTGCTCCGCCGCGAAGTAGGGACCGTGAAACAGCTCCTGCAGGCAAAGAATCTGCACTCCCTTCTTTCCCGCCTCTTCGATCATGGGGACATGTTTGGCGATCATCGCCTCTTTGATCTCTTCGGGGGATCCTTCGTGCTTGGGATTGGAAGCCTGAATATGAGCGCATTTAATAACCCGTGGCATGGACAACCCCCTCGTGTAGCTAGGTACTTTATTGCTTATTGATACCTGATTGTACAGCAGGCTGAAATCCACCGTCAAGTTGTTTTTCATTGCCGGATTTTGTTTCTCAAATATAAATTGAAATTAAAAATGAAAATTTAAACTCTTGATTTTCTTCTCAAGTCGGGCATAATAGAGCTGTGGGCAAACGGGGTATACAGGTAATCGAGCTGGCGGACTTCATGTGCCGCTGCGGAGGCAGGGATTTCGAAAAAGAAATCAAAGAGCAAGTACCGGTGGGATTGACCTGCCGTTCCTGCGGACAACGTTATTCGGTGAAAAAGAAGGAAAAGAGGACTCGGATAACGAATTTGCCCATGTCGTTCGGTTTCCGCAGCCTCTACTGGGACAAGATCGAAACTTCCGGCGGCTCGATTTATGGGGTCAGCGAGCAGGGATATGAAATCAGAGAGATCTGAAGGGGCATCATCCTAGGAGGAGAGAGATGAACACAAAGGAAATCAAAAAATTGGATCGCCAGCATGTCGTTTACAGCTGGAAGGCTCAAGGATCCGTCGATCCGATCGTGATCGACCGGGCCGAGGGCATCTACATGTGGGATACGGACGGCAAACGCTATATCGACGGTTGTTCCGGTCTGCTCAACATCAATATCGGCCACGGCAACCGCCATGTGCTGGAGGCCATGAAAGCACAGATGGAGAAGCTCTGCTATGTCTCCCCGGGATTCGGCACCGAGCCCAAAGCCCGTCTGGCCGCCATGGTTGCCGAGGTGACTCCGGCGGATCTGGATTACGTGTTCTTCACCAACGCGGGGGCCGAAGCCATTGAAAACGCCATCAAGGCGGCCCGCTGGTACACGGG
>CAZPQC010000481.1:0-1519 GCA_964588525.1 uncultured Spirochaetaceae bacterium | reverse complement strand
TCCCAGACCATCGAGGAGCTGCGCGCCGAAATCCGCATCCTTCAGCACCTGGAGGTCCTGGCCAGGGAAGTGCTGCGGAAAGGAAAGGACCGCAAATGGGAGGAGCTGTCCAAGCTGCTCCAGGAGAACCGGGAGATGTTCGATGCCGCAGGAGCCCGGCGCAAGCTGGTGATCTTCACCGAGCATCGGGACACCCTCAACTATCTGGCTTCCCGCATCCTCACCCTGCTGGGCGATCCTCAGGCCGTGGTTACGATCCACGGCGCTCTGGGCCGGGAGGAGCGCAAGAAGGCGGAGGAGTCCTTCAAACAGGACAGGGAGGTGCAGATCCTGGTGGCCACCGATGCCGCCGGAGAGGGCATCAACCTCCAGCGGGCCCATCTCATGATCAACTACGACCTGCCCTGGAACCCGAACCGGCTGGAGCAGCGTTTCGGACGGATCCATCGGATCGGTCAGACCGAGGTCTGTCACCTCTGGAACATCGTGGCCTATGAGACCCGGGAAGGGGATGTGTTCGAGCGCCTGCTGTCCAAGCTCGAGATCGAGCGGGAGGACCTTCAGGGCAGGGTCTTCGATGTTTTGGGCAAGGTCTTCCAGGGTCGCGAGCTGCGGGATCTCCTGATCCAGGCGATCCGCTACGGCGACTCGCCGGAGGTGCGGGAGAAGCTGCACCGGGTGGTGGATGAGCGTCTGGACACAAAACACCTCAAGGAGCTGCTGGAAGAGCGAGCCCTGGCCCAGGATACCCTGGATGCCAGCCGGGTGCAGGAGGTGAGGGACATGATGGAGCGGGCGCGCATCCGCCGCCTCCAGCCCCATTTCATTCTTTCTTTCTTCCAGGCAGCCTTCAAGCACCAGGGAGGCACCATGCTCCGGCGTGAGCCTGGTCGCTTCGAGCTGACCCACGTACCGGCGGCCATTCGAAACCGTGACCGGCTTCTGGGAACCCGCCAGGTGGTCACTCCGCGTTATGAGCGTATTACCTTCCAGAAGGAACTGGTTCGCGTTCACGGCAAGCCTCCGGCGGAGCTGATTACTCCGGGGCATCCGCTTCTCTATGCGGTCATGGACCTGATCCTGGAGCGCTATCGGGGGTTGCTCAAGCAGGGAACCGTGCTGGCGGATGAGCTGGATCCGGGAAAAGAGCCCCGCGTGCTGATGTACCTGGAACACTCGATCCAGGATGCCCGTGCCGTGGCAGGGGGAAGCAAGCGCATCGCCTCCCGCCGCCTGCAGTTTCTGGAGAAAGGGAAGGACGGACCTTTCAGGAACGCCGGCTATGCTCCGTTTCTCAACTACCGGCCTCTGACGGCGGTGGAGCAGCCCCTGCCTGCTTCTCTGATGGAAGAGCCATGGCTCACCCACAGCCTCGATGAGGAGGCGATCTCCCATGCGGTAGAGAGCCTGGTACCAGAACATCTGCAGGAGGTGCGGCTGCGCCGGGAGGAGCTGGTGAGCAAGACCCTGGCCGCGGTCAAGGAACGGCTCACCCAGGAGATCAGCCACTGGGACCACC
>CAZPQC010000480.1:0-1520 GCA_964588525.1 uncultured Spirochaetaceae bacterium | reverse complement strand
GGGCGATGAACTCATTGCCCACCGGCGGCAGCACCACCCGGATGGTCTGGGGCAGTATTATGCGGCTCATGGCCTGGCCCCGGGACATACCGATTGCCAGAGCCGCCTCCATCTGCCCCTTGGGGATCGACTGGATACCGGCCCGGAAGATCTCCCCCAGGTAGGCGCCGTAGCAGAAGGTCATGGCCGTGACCGCCGCCACCAGGCGGGGTACCTGGACGATCCTGCCCATGGCGTAGTAGATGTAGAACAGCTGCACCAGCAGGGGGATCCCCCGGACAACCTCCACGTAGACCGTGGCGATGCGGTTGATGACCTTGATGCGCGAGATACGCCCCAGCCCGGTAAACAGGCCGACGATCAAGGCGAAAACGATCGACAGGATCGTAACGATGAAAGTCATCAGGATCCCGTCGGGCAGGAAAGTGATGATACGCCGGTACGGCTCAGGGGAGATAACGGGTAGAAGTATCAGCAGGGCGATGGCCCCGAAGAAGGAGATGCGCCACGACGAAAAGATGGCGCGCTCGTCCCTCTCCGGGATCAAAGCCCCGTCGGATATCTCGATTCGGGTTTTCCGAGGTGAAGATCTGTCTACCTCAGCCACTTGTCCTCGATCTTCTTGTAGGTGTCGGTGTTCAGTACCGCATTGAGGCCTTTGTTGATGACATTGAGTACCTCCGTGTTGCCCTTGTCGACAACAACACCGTAGAACTCCTCGGTAAAGGGCTTACCCACGATCTTGAACTTGCCCTTGTAGTTGGGATTCATCAGGGCGAAGTCAGCAGCGACCGGAGTGTCGGCTACAACGGCATCGACTCTGCCGTTGGCCATGTCCTCGAAGGCCAGGCCGATCTCGTCGTAGGTCTTAAGTTCCACCCCTCCGACTTTCTCGATCTCGAAGGAGCCCGTGGTACCGATCTGAGCAGCTGCGGATTTACCCTTTAGGTCGGCCAGAGTAGTTACTCCGGTGGTCTCGTTGGGCACGATCAGCACCTGACCGGCGTTGATGTACGGTACGGAGAAATCCATGGTTTCCTTGCGCTCGTCGGTGATGGTGACCGAAGACATGACAGCATCGTACTCCCCGGCGGCCAGACCGGCAAAGATCCCGTCCCAGGCGGTATTTTTGAATTCAACCGTAAAGCCGCCCGCTTCCGCCGCCGCCTTCATCAGGTCGATGTCGAAACCCACGATCTCCTTGTTCTCGTCCACCATCTCCATCGGCGGCCAGGTAGCGTCCGTGGCGATCGTTATGTCCATCTTTCCCGCCGCCTCTTCCTTCTTCTTGCAGCCGACCAGCAGCAGGCTGGCAGCTGCGAGCAAAATCAACGACACCAGCAATATCTTTTTGAGCATACGCTCCTCCTTTTAAGAGATTTTATGACAAAAAACCACGAAATGGGCCTGCTGTCAAGGATACTTGACAGTTTTTTAGCTTTTGATTACATTGAGCCACAGAACAACGCAGGGTAGAGCAGTTGGCAGCTCGTCGGGCTCATAACCCGGAGGTCGCAGGT
>CAZPQC010000479.1:0-1526 GCA_964588525.1 uncultured Spirochaetaceae bacterium | reverse complement strand
TTGATCGCGGTGAGCTTTTTACTCTTCTCCTGGACCTCGATCTCATCTCCCTCTCTGACCAGATAGGAGGGTATCGTTACACGACGGCCGTTCACGCGCACGTGACCATGGGAAACCAGCTGCCTGCCCTGCTTTCTCGAGCTGGCAAAATGCATTCGGTAAACCATGTTGTCGAGACGACGTTCCAACATGGTGACCAGGGTTTCCCCTGTGATCCCCTTCTGCTGAGCTGCCTTTGTGAAGAACAGACGAAATTGTTTCTCCATCATTCCGTACATTCTCTTCACCTTCTGCTTCTCCCGAAGCTGGATACCGTAGTCGGAGAGCTTCTTGGTCCGTGCTCTGAGATTGCGACCGGGCTTCCCTCTGCGCTTGTTGATCGGGCACTTGTCGGTCTTGCACCTCTCTCCCTTGAGAAAGAGTTTTGTCTCCTCGGCTCTACACAGCCGACACTGAGGACCGGTATAACGTCCCATGCTTTCCCCCCTTCTCCTACACGCGCCGCTTCTTCTGCGGCCGACAGCCGTTGTGGGGGATAGGAGTGACGTCCTGAATCGAACGTACCCGCAATCCCAACACCCCCAATGACCGAATGGCCGACTCGCCCCCCACACCGGGACCTTTGACGTACACGTGCACTTCGCTCAAACCATACTCTTTCGCCCGGGTAACCGCCGCCTCTGCCGTCATTTGGGCTGCATAAGGCGTCGATTTCTTCGCTCCTTTGAAACCCAGACTCCCCGCCGATGCCCAGGACAGGGCGTTACCCATCCTGTCGGTGATGGTGATGATCGTATTATTGAAGGTCGCCTGGATATACACGTTGCCTTCGGCAACGCTCTTTTTCTTATCTCTCTTGGTTTTGCTCTTTGCCACTTCTCACTTCCTCTTATTTTGCTCTTCTCTTGCCGGCAACGGTCTTGCGCTTGCCTTTTCGGGTTCGGGCATTGGTGCGGGTTCTTTGGCCCCGGACCGGCAGCCCCTTTCTGTGCCGCAAGCCCCGGTAGGAGCCGATGTCCATCAGGCGCTTGATATTCAAGGAGACTTCCGTGCGTAGACGGCCTTCCACCTTGTAGTCGTTTTCAATAATCTTCCTTAAAACATTGATCTCCTCAGGCGATAGTTCGTTGATCCTGCGGGATGCGTCGATGCCGGCACTGGCACAGATCGACGACGCCGATGAACGACCGATGCCGTAAATATAGATCAGAGCGATATCTACATGCTTGTTGGGGAGATCAACCCCGGCAATTCGAGCCATGTACTCCTCCTATTTCTGCCGCTGCTTGTGCTTGGGATTCTGACAGATAATGCGCACAACGCCTTTTCTGCGGATCACCTTGCACTTATCGCAAATCGGTTTCACACTTACTCGCACCTTCATAAAAACCTCCCATCCTCACCTTACAGATACCGGGATCTGATCTTTCCCTTGCGTACGATCCCCTCGTGATGATGCATCCTCAGCTGTCCTTCGATTTGACTCATCGTATCCAGATCCACGCCTACCATGATCAAAAGCGAGG
>CAZPQC010000478.1:0-1527 GCA_964588525.1 uncultured Spirochaetaceae bacterium | reverse complement strand
CCAAAGGAAATGCCTTGGCATGAGAAAACTGATTGGGATACTGATATTTATACTTGCCCATATTGCCACACAGAGGATTGTGTACCTGCTGGTGGTTCTCCATCTTCTAAGATATTGGTTGTGGGTGAATTTCCAGGGAATGAGGAGATAAAAGCAGGTAGACCAATGGTAGGGAGAATGGGAGGAGTGCTAAAAGCAGAATTATCTCGATTGGGCATTGATTTGAGGCGCATGAGATTGTGCAATCTCTGGTTGCACACTCCTAATAAGGAGGAAGATTGTTTCAATTATGGGGTTAGCAAAGTCATTGAAGAAGCTAAAAACAAGAAAGCAATTTTGCTGATCGGTTCTGATACAGTAAAATATTTCTGTGATAAGAGTGTAATGAGTGTGAACGGATTGAAAGTGAAATCCCCATATTTATCTGCGCCAATAATAATGGCATGTGTGCAACCAGCAATCGTTTTCCATGGCTGTATTGGAGAATTAAGATTGGCTTTGTACAAATTTAGTATAGCAATAAAGGATTTACTATGAATAAAGTAATTGAAGATAGAATAAAAGGAGCGACTAAGCATTTTCCAGAATGGATCAGGGTTTTTTATGAGGATGGAACTTTATGGATTGATGGGATGAAACAATCCAAATTTAAAACATCTTTATATGTTAGCCTTTTTGAGTGGGAACATGATATTAGGGGATATGTAAGATTTTCCAAAGAAGGTATAACATTCTATTCTGATGAAGAAATGAAATGTGAGGAAACAACAAATGCCAAATGATGAACTGATGTTATTATCTAACTTAGATCAATCCTTAGCCACAGATAATAATTGGGTATTGGAACGAGTAGAGCAAATCATCCAGGAAGCTATACAAGAGAAGGATGCTCATAAAGCTCTCAATCTTTGTAAAACTCTCAGGGAAATCTCTCAATTATCTGGTCTGGGGTTAGCTAAAGCTCTTTATCTTATCTTTATAAATTGGGATAACTTTGGGATTGAAGACAATTTTGAAGCCGTGGCTTATGAATATCTTGGATTGCACAAAATTACAGTTACCAATTATGTGAGAATTTGGAGCATGTTTGAAGATAAAATTGTTCCAGAAGACGTTGCTGAAGCTTTGATGCAGCACAATATAAAGGATTTAGTGCCTATTGCCAACACGATTGCACAAGGATATGAAATTGAAGAGCATGATTGGGAAGAGTTAGCGGAAGCACCAGACTATAGCACTGTGCAAATTATTACTAGAGATATAAAGGGACAGCCTCCAAGGAAGAATAGTTTGCAATTATTTCTCAATCCTGCTGGTGAGATATGGGCATACCAGCAAGAGCAAAGATATTTAATTGGTTATTTAGAGATAGATAGTAACAAAGAAACAGTCCAGAAAGCCATAGAAAGAATAAAAAAAGCAGCAGGGATAATGGGATGAAAGATAAAATTGAAGATTTATTAGGAATAACTATAGAAGGCAGGTCATCCCCAATCCAGCGTAAGATATTGGGATTATATTCCTTTG
>CAZPQC010000477.1:0-1546 GCA_964588525.1 uncultured Spirochaetaceae bacterium | reverse complement strand
TTGGTGAGATCGATCATGGCCGCGGGAAAGTCGGTGATCGTAACCATGAGGTCCTGACCCGATCCGTCCTTCACGCAGAACCCCTGCCGGCTCGCCTCCCGGTACAGCTCCCGTTCGACTGCCAGGAAGGGATTGATGTAGCCGAGAAAGCGGATGCCCCTGCCGTGCAGCTCTTCGATCAGCCGAGGAAGATCGGGATAGCGCTCCCCGTCGTAACGCCAGTTCCACATCAGCTGGCTGCCGAAGGAGGTCAGCCGCCGCCCCACCCAATCCTGGACCCAAAGCGCCGAAACGTTGACTCCAGCCTCCAGAGCCCGGTCGAGCTTCCGCCGGATCGCATCCGGTCCACCCTGGACCCCCAGCCACATTCCCTGCAGGGTCCACTCGGGCAGCACGGACTGCCGGCCCATTAGCTCGGTCAGGCTGCCGAGAAGCTCCGGAGCGCTCTCCCGAACGTCGAAGACCAGCCGGTCGGGAAGCTGCCAGAGCTCAAGACGGTGACGCTGCTTGTCCCGAAAATCGAACTCGGCATAGCCGGGTCCGTCGCAAAAGCAGTACCAGTTCCGGGAAGACAGAAACAGCGCCATGGGGAAATAGCTGCTGTACCAGTGGCCGCCGCTGCCGCTACGCATCTCCGCAAGCAGCGTGATCAGGTCCAGGCCGCGCCCGACTCCCTGCTCCTGGCTCCAGATCGGCAGTTTGCTGCCCCGCAGGTTGAGCCGGGAGTACTGCTCTCCGCAGCCGTAGATCGCCTCATCCGCTTCGGCCCACAGATCGATCCACAGGCGGTTACAAGCCGGATCCAACCCCAAGACCCTGCAGACCAGCCGCCCCTGTTCCACCGCGAATTCCAGATGGAGGTGATCGGGAAAAGCGACAACCGCCCTGTCCGGCGATTCCTCGACAAGCTGGAAGTCGCGGCACCACATCCGCTCCTCGACCCGGTCCCGAACCCGAAAGTGGCCGCGGACCATGGTGTAGCGGCCATCGCCTCTGCCCACGGCCAGGGCCGGCCTGCGGCGGGAGTGGCTGAACAGTTTCCGGCCCTTGAAGTAGAGGGAAAATCCCTCCGCCTGTGGCTCGAGACGAATCATGGCTTCAACTCCTCGGCTGAAAGAGATAGATAGCCGCCCGCTGCGGCGGCCTCCCTGGCTGCGATGGCCAGCTCCAGAGCTCTCAGGGCATCTTCAAAACCGACGGCTGGTTTTTGCCCTTCGACGATGCAGCGCACGAAGTCCATCGTCAAATCCCGGATGTTGTACGGTTCGGTCGCCTCCACGCCGTATACCCGGGAATCGGCTGACTCGGGGCCCCTGTTGGAATCCCCCCAGGCAACCAGAGCGCTGTAGCTGCTCTGCATCCCGTCCAGACGGCTGGCAGGGTTATCTTTTAGGTGGCACCAGACCGTTGCTCTGCTGCCGTGCACCGTGAGATTGAGACTGAAATCGAAGCCGCTCAAGGCGTGGGAGATCTGGAAGATCCCCCCGGCGGTCAGAGAGCCCTGGATGAAGGCGATGTCTTCGAAATCGAAATCGGGATGGATCGC
>CAZPQC010000476.1:0-1548 GCA_964588525.1 uncultured Spirochaetaceae bacterium | reverse complement strand
CCTAATGCCCTAGCCAGATGTAATTTCAATCCTGCCTTGGGAGGTCTCTTTGCCATCTCATTCATGTGCTTGCCAGTAGCAACCAATTGCTCCTCTGGATAACCAAATGTCTCCGCTATCATTGCTGCAAATTTATATCTGCTAATACAATCTGTTCCAGCAATATTTACAACTCTTGGAGGTTTTTGAAATTCAATCAATTTCATAATTGCTTCTGCTAAATGAGGAACATAAGTTGGATTGCCAATAAGAGAAGTAGTAACTGTAACTTCTTTTCCTTCTTTCAATTGATCTAAAATCTTTGTTACAAAGTCAGGTTTATTCCCACCATATAAAATGGTTGTTCTTACAATTATATCTCTTGGGAAATTGAACTCTCTGATAACTTCCTCAGAAGCATTCTTAGTCCACCCATAATGAGAAATGGGGCAAGGCTTATCTTCTTCGCTATATGGCCCATTCCTACCATCAAAGATGTAGTCTGTGCTCATATGGATAACTTGACCATCAAAGAAATTCCTGACAAATTGTGTGCCTCGGATATTTACTTTCATAGCATCCTGGAAGAAATAGTCCTCACAACCATCTACATCTGTAACAGCACCACAATGGATGATTACATCAGGGTTTACAGCTTCAATGGCTTCTTTGATTTGCTTGCCAAAGAATAAATTGCATTCCAATGGAACACAGCCCAATTTTATAAACTCACTCCCTAATCTACCTTCATATCCAGTTACAGCAATTATTTTATCTTCCATCTTTTATCAATTCTAATCCTTCATAAACAGAATAAAGCGGTATACCTAATTTCTTGGCAAGACCCACATCCAGACCACCTGTAAATGGTCTTGGAGCATCTTCAATTTTGTTGCTCCGTGCTATCACTAATCTTTCATCCAATCCAAAAGTCTTTGCTACATTCACCCAGAATTGCCAATAATTCATTGTATCTGTTCCAGCAATATTGAGAAGATTTGGAGAAAGAAATGGTAATTTCGTAAATCCCAACAATCCCTTCACAAAATGCTCCACATGCACAAATGAACGAGTAATAAATGTTGGAAACTCCAATGATACGCCCATCTTCAATACCATCAAGGATGTCTCAAGATACTCATAATCAAATACTTTGCTGGTTCTGATAACAACACCACTCTTATTGCCATATTGGTGTGTGGCAATTTCCCCCGCCCACTTGGTAAAACCATATACATTTACTGGATCAGGTTTATGCTTCTCTGAATACCCCCAAAACCTATGATGACCATTGAACACATGCACCGTGCTAATAAAGATGAATGTTCCATCGAATACATCTAAGACATTGGTAACACCTTTTACATTTACATTGAAGGCTTTTTTGGTGTCATGTTCACATTCTGAAACATTAGTTATAGCGGCACAATGGATAATGATGTCTGGTACTACAGCATTGATTTCATGATCCACTTGTGTTCTACTGGTTACATCACATTCCAGAGGCACACAGCCTTGCTTGATAAGTTCTGAGCCAATAAGACCTTGATAGCCAGTGATACCAATTTT
>CAZPQC010000475.1:0-1548 GCA_964588525.1 uncultured Spirochaetaceae bacterium | reverse complement strand
GCCTCGGTGGGACGGAGAGAGCCCGGATTACGAGCTTGCGGTGAGCGAGCTCCTGGCAGCGGGGTGTGATGTTCCTTGAACCCGCCCGCATCGATGTACCCGATGCCCGGGCGGATGCTGCAGTCCCCCCGGAGGCCGACTGGTTTCTCCAACTACACGCCGATCAGCCCGCAGATTCAAAAGAGGGAGGGAGGTACGGTGCGGGTAGTGTTCCTGTCCGACGGGTGAGCGGCCAACGGGCAGATCTCCCCTGAATCCCTTTCCCGGCACAAGCTCGCTACCGAAGCGGCGAGAATCAACGGATATCTGGAGGCTCACTACCGCCCGAAACCCCAGACCTACACCTTTTCGCCGCCCCGAAGGGCTGCCTGATGGATGCTTGTCAAGTCGGTGCTGCCGGTTTTCGAATTCCCACCCTAACTCGTTTTGGATAACTCGTTTTCGTTCGGGTTTGGGTTGGGGTTGGATTGCTATTCAAGAAAAAAAGGGGATGCCCTTGGTTTGAGGGCATCCCCTTGGTTCCCGGCGTATGCTCGGATAACTACTCGGTTTTCTTCTCCTCCTGGGCGTTGGAGTACCAGATATCGTTGCGGGCGACCTGATTGTCCGTGCCTCCCAGGATCCAGAGCTTGCCTTTGAAGTTCACCATCTGGTGTCCGATGCGGCCCACGAAATCGGCGGATGCGGTGGCCTGTGTCCACTCGGCCCCGTCCTTGGTGTACCAGACGTCGTTCGCCGCGCCCAGGCCCTCTGCGTAACCGCCGGACACCCACATCCTGCCGGCATATACGGCGGCTTCGTGAAGCATGCGCGGCTTGAATCCGCTCACCGACAGATCGGCAACCTGAGTCCAGGTCACTCCGTCGGGGGAGGACCAGGCATCGGCAAGTAGGACTGATCCGCGCTGCCGTCCGCCGATGACCCACATCTTGTCCCGGAAAACAACTAGTTGATGTCCGTCCCGATCGGGAAAGGCGGCTTCGTGAATCTCTTCGGTCCATACCTTCCCGTCTTTGCTCGACCAGACCGAATGTCCGGTGGACTCCGAGCCGTAGCCGCCGACTATCCACATCTGACCTTTGAATACAGTCACCTGGTGGTTCACCAGTGCGGGAAAGGGATCGGTCACATCCACTCGGGTCCAGTACACGCCGTCTTTCGAGGTCCACACATCGTTCGCATACTCTGTCATACCCGTCTCACCGCCGATGAGCCAAAGCTGCCCCTTGTATTCGACGACCTGGTGATTCCTGCGCGGCGAGAAACCCGGGTTTTCCGTAGCCCGTGTCCAGGATACCCCGTCTTGGCTGTACCAAATGTCGTTGAAGTAGTCGAAATTCGTCGACGAGCCGCCGATGACCCACAGTCTGCCCTTGAATACGACCGACTCGAAGCCGTAGCGGCCGGAAAATCCGGCGCTGCCCATGGCTTGGGTCCAGGTCGCGTCGATGGGTCGGCGAAACACCTTCAGGGCGTAGGTGGTCACGGTTTTGCCGTCCTGAGCCGTGACCAGGAGCTCGACATCCACCGAGGAATCCTCCTCGGGCA
>CAZPQC010000474.1:0-1552 GCA_964588525.1 uncultured Spirochaetaceae bacterium | reverse complement strand
CTGGCTCGTAGGTCGCGGGCGTCGTACCAGCACCCGTTGAGGCACCAGAGCCGAGGGCTTCAAGTCGCCTACCGCCGTGCACGGACGCCGAAGGCGAACGGACGGCCGGAGGCCGATGCTCCCCCTCTGCCAAGCTCCCAGCGCCATCGCCGCTGGACCGACTGAGACAGCCTCACACGTTCAGCGCGGAGGGCTCATCGTCGGTTGTGCCCAGCTCCTGGAGCGACCCACCAGCCGCGGGCGGTTCAGGGCGTCTCGTCGGTCCAGACCGGCCTGTCCAACTCGAGCTCGGTCAGGCCGGCCGAGCCCATCAATGCATATGGCCCGCCTGAAGCGCACGTCGGATCGATTCCAGCGTGCCCGGAGCGACTCGCAGGCCTGTCATGCCTCCCGGACACAAGCCGATGCGCGAACCAGGCGCGCACGGTCGCTGACGCCCGGGCGCCCTTCGGCTTCGATCTTGCCGAGGATGGAACAGGCAATCCCACGGGTCTCGGACTGGGCGTCCGACAGCAGCCGCATGTACACCGCCCGGGCTTCGTCGGAATTCAGAATCCGATAGTGGAGCGCCTTTGTCCACCAGCCGGCTCGCTCCTGAAGCTCCGGCAAGACCGAGAGCATGGCGGCGATCTGAGCGTCAGGCGTATAGGTCTCGAGGAGGTGGACGAGGCTAAACATGACTTCGGTGTTCGCCGTTGCGTCGTCCAGAATCAGGTGGAGACTGGGAAGCTGGGCCGGATCCGGATGAGCCTCGACTACCCTAAGGCCTGCAAGGAACGTCTCGACGGCTCGTTCGTCGCCCAGCCCCGAGGAAGATCGCATCGCCTCGACCGCTGCCGCTGTCGTCAATCGAACACTCCTGGGAACTTGATCTTGTTCTGCCTGATCACGTCCTGGAGACCCCCACGAATGTAGGGAGTATAGCGACCCTCTCGCTGGAATATAGAACGCAAGTCCCAAATGTCTCGAGCTAGAGCGTCCCGAGGGGCCTCGCCAAGGAATGGGGAACGTCCGAAGGTCCGCGTGCTGAAGTGCGTGAGTTCGCGAGTGTTGAACGTAATGCCCTCCCCTCTTGTGTAGCCGGGGACCTTAGCCTTCATGTAGGCGTCTGAAGGCATGTGATGCGGCGTGATCCGGTCTCCCCGAGTCCCCGCAGCCGTGAGATCGTCGAATGTCCCTGTGGCTCCTTCCATGCCCAAGTGATTGGATATGGTGCCGTGCTCAACGCCCGTGGGCTTCACACTCCCTGGCACACGCCATGAGCCGACGTCGTCGGCGTGGCGGCCCACGTCGTCTGTCTTGCCGATCCAGCGGCTGATGCGGGTCCGGACGGAGCCCACGACCCTGCTGACGGCCCCGCCGGCTCCGGCCAGGCCCCTGAAGACGCGGGAGGCCTTGACCGCGGCGCCGAGGTCCTTGGCTCCGGATCGAGCGAGGTTGAAGAGGGCCCTGGCTCCCTTGCCTACGCCAATGGCCAGCATGGCCCCACCGGGGATGAGGGCCGCTGCCGCGAGGGCGGCGTTGAAGCTGTCGCCCTCGTACAGATACAGGG
>CAZPQC010000473.1:0-1558 GCA_964588525.1 uncultured Spirochaetaceae bacterium | reverse complement strand
TCCGCCACCTGCCTTGACTTTAAATTTATGGGTCTCTCTGGCCTTCTCCTTCTGCTTTTCCATCTCCTTTTCAAAGCCATCTAAGTCCACCGAGAAGCCGCGGTCGGCGGCAATCTCCTGCGTTAATTCGACGGGGAAGCCGTAGGTATCGTAGAGCTTGAAAGCCCGCTCGCCGGAGATTTCCTTTTCCCCCGTCTTGACGGCTTCAGCCACAATGTCATCCAGCAACTCCAGGCCGGTGCTCAGGGTGGCGCCGAACCTGGCTTCCTCATCCTCGATTACCTGCAGAATAAAGTCACGCCGTTTTTTAAGCTCCGGGTAGATATGCCCCATAAGCCCGATAGCCGCCTCGGCGATATTGTCAATAAACGGTTTCTCCAGTCCTAATCTGCGGCCGAAAAGAGAGGTGCGGCGCAGTACCCGCCTTAAGACGTAGCCCCGCCCCTCGTTGCCGGGGAGGACGCCGTCGGCGATAAGGAAGGCGATACCCCGGCCGTGCTCAACCACCACCCGCATAGCGATATCGGTAGCCTCGTCGGCGCCGTACTTCCTGCCCGAAAGCCCGGCTATTTTCTCCATCAGGGGAATAAAGAGGTCGGTATCATAGACGGTGGTCTTGCCCTGCATCACCGCCGCCGTCCTCTCCAGTCCCATGCCGGTGTCAATGTTGGGCCTGGCCAGCAAAGTGCGGTTGCCCTCCCGGTCCTGGTTGTACTGGGTGAAGACCAGGTTCCATATCTCCGAGAAGCGGCCGCAGTCGCAGTTGGGGCGGCAGGAAGATTTACCGCAGCCGAACTCCTCGCCGAAGTCATAGTGAAGCTCGCTGCAGGGGCCGCAGGGGCCGGAATCACCGGCCGGTCCCCAGTAGTTGTCCTCCTCGCCGAAGCGCAGTATCCTCGCTTCGGGGACGCCCACCCCCCGCCAGTAGCCGAAGGACTCGTCGTCGTCAAGAAAGATGGTCGCCCAGAGGCGCTCCGGCTTTAGTTTTAATCTTTCGGTAACGAACTCCCAGGCCCAGCCAATCGCCTCCCGCTTGAAGTAGTCGCCGACGCTGAAGTTGCCCAGCATCTCAAAGAAAGTGAGGTGGCCGGCGTCGCCTACTGAGCTCAGGTCGCTGGTGCGGAAGCACTTCTGGCAGGAGGCCAGGCGGGGGCTGGGAGGTACCTCTTCTCCCAGAAAGTAGGGCTTGACCTGCACCATGCCGGCGTTGGTCAGCAGCAGCGTCGGGTCGCCGCTGGGTATCAGCGGGGAGCTGGGTATGATTTTATGGCCTTTTTCCTTAAAGAAATCCAGAAAGGCTTTTCGGAGCTGGTCGCTGGTCATCATTACCTACGATTTTAGTTTAAGAGACACCGACTGTCAACGCGGGGGGAAATTCAAGCGGGCTGGGGACAGAGGTCGGCGATTAGCAGATTGAGCGCCAGCCCACCATCATACCTGCCCGTCTTGATGGACAGGTCAGCCTGAAGGAGACGTTTATAGACTAATTTAAGCCGCTCCAGAGGATAGCGCTGGGCCTGTTCCAGTGTCTTGCGCAGGGGATACTCCGATTTCAAGC
>CAZPQC010000472.1:0-1563 GCA_964588525.1 uncultured Spirochaetaceae bacterium | reverse complement strand
TGTGTCCTTTCGGCAAGCGTGGGTGATTCAGACGGGGACGGGCTGGCCTCCGGGGATTTGGTCCTGGTAGTTCCAGGGCAACCATTTATCGGGATTTTCAGCGAGCTCTGAAGCATGCCGTTCGAGCTCAGTCAGGTACTCAACCGGATTTGATCCGCAGAGCATACAGGTGTAGATCAGGCTCATGTATAGGTCGCCTACGTTCGCTCCATGCTGCGTCTTATAAAACAGACTATTTTTCCGGTGTAGAATCGCCCGCTTTAACGACCTTTCGGCGATGTTATTATCTAGGGGAGCACCCGGCACGCGCAGAAACCGGGTGAGGGGCTCCCAGTGAGAGAGCATGTAGGAGATGGCCTCTCCCATGCTGGAGTTCGGCTCCACCTTCTTCTCATCAAACTGTTTGTGCAGCCAGACGTGCAGATCCTCCATCACCGGCTGACTATGCGCCTGGTGATGCTCGAGGCGCTGCTTTGCGCTCATGCCTTGCTGTTTCGCCTGCTCGTCATGGAAGTACACGTTCTTCAACGATTCCAGTACGAATTCGGTTTCTGAGGGGAACACCTCCACCAGCTCCACAAAGCGTCTACGGGCATGGGCCAGGCAGTTACACAAAATCACCTTGAACTTCTGAGGCAGATTCCGCGACAGGGCATCACACATCTGAAGAGGCGGGGGGCGGCCCTCCTTGCGCTTCTCCAGCACTCGAGCCATGTTCTCTCCAGCGTGGTTCCTGCCGGTGAAGAACAGCGCGATCTTGTGCCCTTCAACCACCGAGATGATCCCGGTGGTGAAGATCCCGGTTCTGGTGGCCTCTTTTGAATCCGGATCCTCATACTTCTCAGCCCGTTTACCCAGATACTGCAGGATCTTCATCGCCGTATCGTCGTTGTGCAGCAGTTCCCCTTGAGCGGCCTGTTCCATCAAGCATTCGTAGACCGGCAGGATCGAGGAGGCTTTCTGGGCCACCAGTTCCCACTGAGTGGAGGCCGGCAAGGGAATGCCCAGGTGGGTTTGTAGGTGCTCCAGGCGGTGGAAGGGAAAGCCATGGCCGTATTTCAGCACCGCGATACTCGAGCCGGCACTCTCATCATACTTCTTGGCGCTAATCTCCCTCGGCGCCTCGGCGGTGAATACCTCGCCGCAGGAGCCGCAGCGAAGGCTTTGGCACTCATAGACAGTGGCGATCACCGGCGGGCTGCCCTGGAAATGGACCAGGACCCCGGGGCGGTTCGTCTGGTAGAGTTTGCCCTTCGGACACTGCGGGCAGCTGTCTCCGACCTTCAGGCTCTGATGAGCGATCACGATCCGATCGGCTCCCCAGTACTGTGCTACTCCGTTTCTGCCATGACCCTTAGGCTTCGTTTTCTTGGGCTCGGTTGGCGTGGGTGAACTGGAAGGGGGTGTCTGGCCGCCGCCGGGCAGCACCTTGCGGGTCTTCTCGGTGCGCACGCCAAACACCATCCCCAAAAGCCGTTTGACGGCGATCGTTTTCTTGTGCACCGCATCCCGCAGAAACTCCACCGTCTCCAGGATCGCCACGATCAGCTCGTAGTCGGAGTC
>CAZPQC010000471.1:0-1566 GCA_964588525.1 uncultured Spirochaetaceae bacterium | reverse complement strand
GGCAACAAGCGGATGCAGTTGTCACCACATCTGATGCTCCAGCGGTGCGCAAGCATCCTGTTGAAGAACGTAGCATCGGTGTTGCAGATACGGCAATATCTCCGGCATGCATCGGCAGTGACCACCCTGGCCCATTACTTGGTGGACACCGAACCGTTGGCATCGGCGCTCAGAAAGGTAATCGGATGAACCCTAAAAAGCCTCACTTTTTACTACGGTTCAAATAATTTTTTCCTATCCACAAACATACTCACTACAAGTCCAGAAAATTGTAAGAATGCTTCAGGTGGGTTATACTCTGGTACAAGTAAGCCACCCAAGGAGCCTCAATATGAAAAAAGTGCTACTCCTATTGGCTCTACTTCTTTTGATTGTGCTTCCCACCTATAGCATCTCCTTCCGAATCGCACTTTCCGACTTTGCCGTTCACAGCGACAACCCCCGCTACAAGTACATGGGAAAGGGCCTCTCTGAGATGATTGCCGTAGAGCTGACAAAAGCCACAGGGGTGAATCTGATTGAGAGGGAAAAACGGGCGGAAGTACTCGAAGAGGTCGAGTTCGCCCTGTCGGACCTGGCGGATGCCGCTAAACAGGTGGAAGTGGGCAAAATGTTGGCGGCAAAGTACCTCGTGTTCGGTGAGATTATCGATATGGACAAGGAGGTCCTGATTAGCCTGCGCATGGTCGACATAGAATCCACGATGGTGGTATGGAATGAGCAGGTCGTCGCCCGTATCACAAACTACGACTACATCACCGGCTACTTCACCGCGTCAATCCTGGAGCACCTGGGTTTGCCGGTACCCAGCTCGACGATTGTCAAGGTCGAAGCTATAGAAGAGAAAAATGAAGATGCTGTAGTCGCCTTCTCCAGGGCTGTCGATGCGTACGACCGGAAGGAGAATGCTGAAGCGACGAAGGAATTGACAAGAGCACGAAGAATCGATCCAGACAACGAAGCGGTGCAGTCATATCTTAGAAAGCTGATCGTGAACCCCTCTAAGTTCAAAACAGAGGCTGCGGCGATGCAGCTGCCAAGCCGGAATCCGGCATACCTTGGAATCTTACAGTATGCGCAATTCAGTGCACTGTTTAACTTGAGTAATACAGGGCAGACTCCGTACCTGGAATCGATCGATCTCATCTATCAAGGCGGCTACGGTTATATAATTACAGGGATAAGCTTTCCGGTTGGATCTCGGATCGGATTCCAAACAAACATCTTCGGCGGTCCTCCGGAGAGGGAAAACGTCCGGGAACCGATCACGGAAAATGAAGAAATTGCAATAGCACCTTCACACTGGGGCGTCCAACTCAGCCTCGGGTGGGCTGCCACCCAGTGGATGTCTCTTGGGATAGGTGCTTCGATATTTCTCGTTGCAAACCATTTCGAAGCTTCCCCAGCCATCTCTAAGCCCTCTAACACCTGGGAGCTGGGATCTGCATACTACTTTGGAGTTCTTTTTAAGAACAGCGATTCTTCCGTAATACTGGACATCATGTCCGGTTTCTCGCTCGATCGTAAGTATCTACTCCATGCCGAGGAATTCAGGGATTATCTTGA
>CAZPQC010000470.1:0-1568 GCA_964588525.1 uncultured Spirochaetaceae bacterium | reverse complement strand
AAGCTGCTTAGGCAAAGTGGTCCGGCGGCGGCCACCCTGGAAAACCGTGTACGCCAATTGGAGGAGGACCTCCGCCGCGTCGAACGGGAGCGCGACGTCTTAAAAAAAGCCTTGGCCATTTTCAGCCAGCGGATGTGACCCAGGTCTACGCGGCCATCCAGCAGCTTGAAAAGGAACCCTTTCCCGTGTCCGTGTTGTGCGAAAGCCTCGGCGTCAGCCGCTCCGCCTACTACACCTGGCGGGACGACGGCGTCTCGGCGCGAAGGCGGAACGACAACCACCTGCGGCCCGTGATTCGCGGAATCTTCTGGGAGCACCGCCGTCGTTACGGGGCCCGGCGGATCGCGGCGGAGCTGGCAGCCCGCCACCAGCCGTGCGGCCGGCGACGGGCGGGACGGCTGATGCACGAGATGGGACTTGTGGCCATCCAACCGAAATCGTTCAAGCCGCGGACCACCGACAGCCGCCATAGCCTGGGATACAGCCCGAACCTGCTGGTCGACGCGTCTCCGCCGGAGGCGATCAACCAACTCTGGGTCGGCGACATCACCTACGTGCCGCTGGCCGGTGGCGATTTCCTCTACCTGGCGATGCTGATGGACCGTTTTTCGCGGCGGATCATCGGCTGGGATTTGCAGGATCACATGCGAGAATCGCTGGTTTTGGCCGCGTTGCGGGCCGCCATCGCGCGGCGGCAGCCCAGGCCCGGCTTGATCCATCACACGGACCGGGGAGGCCAGTACGCCGGCACTGAATACCGCAAGCGGCTGGCCCGGGCGGGCATGCCGCAAAGCATGAGCCGCGCCGAGAACTGCTACGACAACGCCTTCATGGAGTCGTGTTTTGGCACCATCAAGACCGAGCTGGAAATGGAAGCTTACCCCAACGCCCCTGTTGCACGAAAAGATATCCCCGATTACATCCGCTACTACAACACCAGAAGACGGCATTCCGCGCTGGGCTACTTGACCCCTGAAGCCTACGAGGCGATGATCTCTTGAGAAGCCAACACAGATCGAGAAGCTTGGACGAAAACGCCCGCGCGTTCTGCTATGGGCACTTCCAAGTACCGGTGCCTCTTCTCTGTTCCGTGCATTTTGGCATGCAAGTCTTTCCAACATCCGGACCCGATTCATGCCAGGCGTCGATTTCAACGCGCTCCGCAACCAGCTCAGCATGGAAGACGTGCTCCACCAGCTTCGATTCCAACCGACGGGCCGATCGGGAAACCAACTCCACGGCCCCTGTCCTGTCCATGGCTCGACGTTGCCAGGCAGCCGAACGTTCTCGGTCAACCTGGCCAAGGGCCGCTACTACTGCCACAAGTGCCACAGTCGCGGCAACCAACTGGAACTCTGGGCGGCGGTCCACAAGCTGTCTCTCTACGACGCCGCCGTGGATCTATGCCGCACCCTGGCCCGCGAAGTCCCCTGGATCCACCGCTGGTGATGCCCCTACTCCAATCGGAACAACAGAGAAGAGGCACCGGTACTTTGAATTACGAGCAACCGTTATCTTTCCCATTAACCTTAAGCATTCAGAGTGTCCGTGAAACTGGCGCCATCTCA
>CAZPQC010000469.1:0-1569 GCA_964588525.1 uncultured Spirochaetaceae bacterium | reverse complement strand
TAGCCCGGATTATTCACGAGCGTTGTTTTGGGGTGTCGGGTAAGTGGGTCGATGGCACCGTGGCGGTAGATTTGGGTGTTGGGTCAGTGGTGAGGACAAACTGCCCCCTTTCCCCCAAGCGATTGGTAAGATCGCCGAGGCATGAAAGGAAGGATTGTGCCTCGTGTCAACTGGTGTCGAAGGCAGGTCGATCGCCCCTGAGGAGTTGCTCGGCGACGCGCCGGTAGTGTTCCAGATAGGGCCAACTGGAAGAGAGTTGGACCACAACCCGGCGTGTTGATTCACGGACCGTCGCGGCCACCTTGATCAAACGGGTCCGCCAGGTGCATGGGTGGCCCTCGCCGAGCGGATCGTGCTTGCGGCGTTGGTTGTGCCACGTACGGCGTCGTCGGCCGGGAAGTGTCTCAACCGGTAGGTCGTCCAGAGGTTTCACCGGCGGTGGATCAGCCACGGTGTGCCGCATGCGAACCAGCAAGTGATAGGCAGCCGTGTGCAGGTAGAGCCGGAACAAGTTGGCGAAGTAGCGATGATCGCTGAGCCGGTCGGCCTCCAGCCCATCCTTGAGTTCCTTGTTTCGGTTCTCGCTTTCACCCCGATCGGCGTATTCGTCGTAGGTAGCTCCTGGCAGGACGAACGCCCCGGGACGGTTGGTCACGACGGCTCGGCGGTTGGTTCCCTGGGCGTTGGCTTCACACTTGACAATCACCCAACGCTGGACGGGCCACGACTTGGCTTGATACCAGAACTCGCAGAATAACCGTTGGGGCTCGCCGGTGGTTTCGAACCGATTGACCGCCGTCTTCAGAGTGTTTTCGCTCATTCGCTTCAGCCGGGCATTCATGCCGATGCCCAGGGTATAGTCCAGTTCGAGCTGCTCACACGCCTCGTACATCACGGGCACGCCGAAGCCGCTGTCGCCGCGCAGGTGAATCCGCACGCCTGGCCAGACCTCGTGCAATCGATCGACCACGTACTTAAGATCGTCGCCGGCGCCCAACGACGGATGGGCGCTGCCGTACAGTAGGCCGACGGCCAGCACCATGTCGTTCTCGGCACAGGTGATCGCCCGCGGCTGGTATTGATACTGGTCGTAATAGCCGTGGAAGAAGGTCAATTGCTGTTGGCCGTGCGTGGGATCGTCGAAGGTGTCAATGTCGAGCGTCAAGTGCCCCGGCGGCTCGTCGAATGAGTCGATGAACTGATCCATCAGTAGATCGCGGAGCCCAAAGAAGCAACGTACACCGATCGCGTTCTCGAACCGTGAGAGAGTAGGCTGGCTGGCCAAGTCGTCGGCATGGATCGACCGGTCGCAGAGGAGTTTGAAAATGGGGTCGCTTCGCAATACGTCGTGGTCGTTCTGGTCTGGGTAGTCGGCCAGGATGCCGTAGACCCGCATGCGGACCATTTCCAGAAACGAATGGCCGATCCGACCCGTGTCGCGTCGGTCCGTCAGGGCCTCGGCAAACCGGCGTGTGAGTCCGATCCCCTCGTCGAGTTGCCGAAACGGCAGCAGCCCCGCGTCGCTGGAAACCTGGGCTGCCGAGGGCTCTACCACAATCGGCTTGGATG
>CAZPQC010000468.1:0-1573 GCA_964588525.1 uncultured Spirochaetaceae bacterium | reverse complement strand
CCCGATTTGCGGTAGAATTGCGGCCATCTAAACAGACCTGATTTCTGTGGCGAGGAGCAACGATTATGGCGCGCAAATTCAAAACGGTTGATTATGAACGATCTGGTCAGCAAACGCTGACGATAGATGACTGTCTGCCGGCTGACCATCTGGCTCGCTTCATCGTCGCTATCGTTGAGATGCTGGACTTGAGTGCCTTCTATGCTTACTATGCGGCGGTGGGTGGTGTGCCGATTGACCCGAAGGTGTTGTTGGGGCTGCTGTTGTATGGGTATGCGACCGGCGTGTTTAGTTCGCGTAAGATTGAGCAGGCGATCTACGAGATCATTCCATTTCGATTCATAGCCGGTGGGCTGCATCCTGACCATTCGACCATCGCGTGGTTCCGGAAGCAGTTTTTGACAGAGATCAAAGGGGTGTTTGCCCAAGTATTGCTGGTCGCGCATGAGATGGGCTATCTGAAATTGGGCAATATCAGTCTGGATGGGAGCAAGGTACATGCCGATGCGTCCAAGAGCAAAGCGGTCAGTTATGGGCGGCTGCTGAAATTGGAAGAGCAACTGAGGCAAGAAGTCGAAGAGTTGCTGGCCTTGGGTGAGCAAGCCGACGAAACGGAGTTGCCGGAAGGGCTGGAGATTGACACCGAGGTGGCCTTTCGGCAAGAGCGATTGGTGAACCTGGCGGAGGCGAAGCACGTTTTGGAAGCACGGGCCGGAGAACGCTATCAGGTCGAGTTGGCTGAATATCAGGCCAAGTTGCGGACACGGGAAGAGAAAGCCCAGGAAACAGGCCGCAAGCCACGCGGACCGGAGCCCAAGCCCCCGAAGCCTGGGGCACGCGACAAGGATCAGTACAACTTTACCGATCCGGACTCGCGCATTATGAAGAACAGCACGAATGGTGGCTTTGATCAACACTACAATGTCCAAGTCGCAGTGGATCAAGACAGCATGTTTATCGCGGGCAACACGTTGTCGAATCATCCCGTCGACACGTATGAGGCGATTCCCACCGTCGATGCCATCCCGCCCGAGATCGGCCAGCCCAAAGCGGCTGCGTTGGACAATAGCTACTTTGCCCCCAAGAATATTCAAGAGTTTGAGGCCCGGGCGATTGATCCATTCATCGCCACGGGACGTGAGCCACACCACAAGAGTTGGCGCGAGCGTTTTGCCCAGACGCCTGAACCACCGCCGGATGATGCGAGACTGATTGTCAAGATGGCCTACAAACTTCAAACTGAGATTGGCAAAGCCATCTACGGCCTGCGCAAGTCTACGGTCGAGCCGGTGATTGGCATCATCAAGGAAGTATTGGGGTTCCGGCAATTCTCGCTGCGCGGTTTGGGAGCGGCCGCGGGTGAGTGGTGTCTGGTGTGTCTGGCCTGGAACTTGAAGCGGCTGCACAGGCTGACCACCAGCTAAAGCATGCAGAGGATAACAGCCTCTCACTGCGCCCGCTGCTCGGAAAGTGGGCAATTGGAGTGCCATAGTGGGCCTGATGCAGGTCAAAACAGGCCGTGCTTGCAAGAAAAATGAAGATTCCAGTTGCGAGAACTGCATGTTATTGACAG
>CAZPQC010000467.1:0-1576 GCA_964588525.1 uncultured Spirochaetaceae bacterium | reverse complement strand
CTAGTTCCTCATGCCGCTCCGCGGCAACCGAAACCATGAAAATGGGATCCTCAGTTGGCGTATGATCGTCGTAAGCGGGAGACACGGCGAACGGCTGGTCGACTTTCTATGGTGCGAAAGAGCCCGAGGGCTAGTTTGACCCGGACAGCCGCTGGTAACCAAGACTGTTGCTTGTCCACGTGGCAGAGCACGCGTATTAGACTCATACCGATTCGCGCTGTCCTTCGTCGGGTTGCCCGCTGTATTTCATTCCAGGAGGGGTACGATGGACGTCGTGTATCGGTGTTGCGCGGGGTTGGATGTCCACAAGAAACGCATCGTGGTCAATCTGCTTCGGCGAGGTGTAGCGGGGAAAAGCGATCTGGATGAGGTGAAGAGTTTCGGGACGATGACCCGAGATCTGTTGGCAGCCAGCGAATGGTTGCAGCACGCCGGCTGTACCCATGTGGCGATGGAGAGCACGGGAGTATACTGGAAGCCGATTTACAACGTCCTGGCTGCTGAGGGCCTTGAGGTACTTCTGGTCAATGCGAAGCACATCAAGAACGTACCGGGCAGGAAGACCGATGTGCTGGACTGTCAGTGGATCGGGCAGCTGTTGCAGCACGGATTGCTGCGGGGGAGTTTCATTCCGCCCGAGCCGATCCGAGAGCTCAGAGATTTGACCCGACAGCGCAAGCAACTGGTGCGCGAACGAGCGAGTTGTGTGCAACGAATTCAAAAGGTGCTCGAAGATGCAAACATCAAGCTCTCCTCGGTTGCCACCGATGTGGTGGGCAAGTCGGGTTGGGAGATGTTGAGCAAGCTTGCAGCGGGAGAAACCGATGCATCGAAGATGGCCGCGCTTGCGCGAGGACGGTTGAAGAGCAAAAAAGAACAGCTGATTCCGGCCCTGGAAGGGCGGGTAACCGCCCATCATCGCTTTCTTTTGCACCAGCACATGCACCAGATACAGTTTCTGGACACGATGATCGGCTCCTACGATGAGCGCATCGAAGAGCAGATGCGCCCTTTTCGTGAGTGTGTCCGGGTGTTGGATACGATCCCGGGGATCAATTCAGTGGCTGCTGCCGCGGTTGTCGCCGAAGTGGGTGCAAACATGGAGCAGTTTCCGGACGAACATCACTTGAGCTCATGGGCGGGCATGTGTCCGGGAAACAACGAGAGCGCGGGCAAACACCGAAGCGGCAGGACACGCCACGGAAGCAAATGGCTGCGGTCGCTGTTGGTTGAAGTCGCCTGGTGTGCCGCTCGAACGAAAGGCAGTTACTTCTCCTCGCAATTCAGGCGCCTTGCTGCTCGTCGGGGGAAGAAACGAGCCCTGGTTGCCGTCGCCCATGCAATCCTGATCGTCATCTATCATGTGATGAAGAACAACATTCCCTACAAAGAACTTGGAGACGATTTCTTCGAGAAGCTCAACGGCCCACGTCTGACTACCTATTATCGACGCCGACTTGAAAAGCTTGGATTTGAAGTAGCACTAACTCCTCGGGAGGCCGCGTGAGCGTATTTTCGTATTAGTTCCTCATGCCGCTCCGCGGCAACCGAAACCATGAAAATGGGATCCTCAGTT
>CAZPQC010000466.1:0-1581 GCA_964588525.1 uncultured Spirochaetaceae bacterium | reverse complement strand
CCCAAGATCCGCGATTGGTTTCGGGCGAGTTAGTGGTTTGCGCGTGGTGGCGCTGAAAAAATCGCCCCCGGCAGGTCTGCGGACCTCAGCGGGCGGCTATTTGATGTATGGTGCGATCGGTATGCTCAATGAATGACATTCATCACCGAATCCGGGCATACCTCTTCCCCTCATGGCCCCATCTGCATCAGCCTCCGAGAACAATACCATTAGGTTCGTGCAAAATCCCAACTCCTCAGACGAACTTGTGCAAACAACATTTGCAGACGACGACTCACCTTTAAATAGATATGTCGCCCATGGAATACCATCTTGCCCGCCGTCTCATAGAGCTTCCAGCGCAGTGTCTGCACCTGATGACGATGCCATGACCTATCCAACGTACTCAATACAAACAACCTGCCTACATTATACGCCAAGACACCAATGCGAAAGAATACCGCATTGGCCTCAAACTGCCCACAGGGCATCCTCTCCATCCCAAAGCCGATCTTCAACTCCTTGATCCGGTTTTCACTGCACTGCCCCCGCTGGTTGTACCATTTTACAACCTCTTCTGCTGATCCGCCCCGATTCGTCGCAATCACCGTATACCTTTCTGGCCTCTCTTCATCATCAAACAGATAGCTCTGGTAAGGTCGCCGGATCACCACCAGACGGAATGCTTCTTGCGTCTCATTCATGCAGTGCACCGTCTCACCAATAAACCCGTTTTGGTACGGCCGCCACTCATCATCCCTTATGTTTTCGATCACACTCTTCACCGCTGCATCCAGGTCCCCTCCAATCGCATACTCAATGCCGTTACCCTGGCAGTAATTGATCACTTTGGCCTGATACGCCGCACTATCGGAACGAAATGCCTTGATCTTCTTCCCTTTGGGCATTTGCCTCTCGCAATACTTCAGAAACTCCAGGTTCCTCGATCCGGGCGAATCGTTGCCTTCACGAAATTCATCCCCCACAATCAGACCATTCTCTGCCAGATGCCCCACCATCGGCATGTAACCCGTAAACCCCTTGTAGGTCATCTTGGCCGATTCCTTCTCCGCCTCAATCCCCGTCGCATCAATGTCCAGTGTGTAGCCTTTGCCTCTCTCGCGCTTCAGTGCACGCTTCAAAACCTGACGATTCACTTTCTTAAGCCCTTCAAGTCCCCCGTTACGCCCGCTTCTGCGCAACCAGTCACCAGTCGCGTCTGAGGAGGGCATCCGCTGCAACTGCAAAACCTCCCGAAGACCCAGATCATCTCGGATCTCCCGGCTGTCCTCCAGGCTCCGTCCACCACCATTGAGCATCAATACAAGCGGAAAAACATGCTCACTCGCCAGGTGCCCAACTCCACTTCCAGGGGCGGGCAGGTATTTGTCCAACGCTTTGTTCAACCCAACACCCACCGCAAACTCACCCAGCAGCGCCAGTCCCGCGTGCGCGGTGATGAGGTCCTTCGTCGTTTCCAACTTGAAAGGCAGCACCGTTTGCTTTATCATCTAATTCTCACCTCGTTGGTTCGGTTTGTGTTGCTTGCTCGTAACACATATATGCCTGAATCAACGAGGTTTTTCAATTTGTTTCACCTTC
>CAZPQC010000465.1:0-1592 GCA_964588525.1 uncultured Spirochaetaceae bacterium | reverse complement strand
CGGGATCTGCTCGAAGTTCTTGTACTGCTCCAGCAGGAACTCCCGCAGGTTGTACCTGGCGGCGATCTCCTCGGAGTAATGGCGGGCGTTTAAATACCACTTCCCCCCGGCACCGTGTTTCATGCACATGTCACACATTCGGGTTGCCTCTATTGTCTAGTGCTCTGATGCATCGGCAGCCTATGCATAGGTTTGCATAGGCTACGGGATTACGGGCTTCGTGTCAACTTCTCGGATTCCTACTCGGATTCCTACTGTCCCGGATTCCGACTTGGACGCTACCCGGCTGATCGTGCTACTGTAGGATATGGACACGATCAAAGCCATAATGACCCGCCGCAGCATCCGCCGCTTCGAGCAGCGTGGGATTGAAGACAGCAAGATCGAGACCCTTCTCCGGGCGGCCATGCAGGCTCCCTCCGGCCACAACCACCAACCCTGGCACTTGATCGTGATCACCGAGCGCACGATTCTCTCCGCGATCCCCGAGTTTCACGCCTACGCCAAGATGCTTCACGAGGCGCCGGCGGCGATCATGGTCTGCGGGGATACGCGGATCGAGGAGAGTATCGAGTACATCAACACCGACTGCTCCGCCGCAACCGAAAACCTGCTCCTGGCCGCCCACGATCTGGGGCTGGGGGCGGTGTGGCTGGGGATCTACCCGCGGGAACGGCGCGTGCAGGAGATACGCCGGCTGCTCGATATCCCCCACCACATCATTCCGATCGCCCTGGTGGCACTGGGCTATGCGGCGGAGGACATGCATCCGGAGGATCGTTTTCGCCCGGAGAGAGTGCATCGGAACCGCTGGACCGGTGCCGGGTCATGAAGCCTGCGCACTCGAACGACGCCGGGCCGATCTACAGGGTCCGCCGGGCCGCGGAGTCTCCGAGCTTCACCGGGAACTGGTCGCAGGGAGTTTGGGCTGAGGCGGAACCGCTCCGGGTGGATTGTTTTCATCCGGCCGGCTCGGAGCACAGGCCGGTTACCGAAGCCAGGCTGCTATTCGATGCCGCCCATCTCTACGTGTTCTTCCGCGTGCAGGATCGCTACGTGCGGGCCGTTGCCGACCGGTTCCAGGGTCGGGTGTGGACCGACAGCTGCGTGGAAGCGTTCCTGCAACCCCGGGAGGACAAGGGCTACTTCAACTTCGAGATGAACTGCGGAGGAACCCTTCTGGTTTCGTACATAAAGGATCCCCGCCGTACCCCGGAGGGCTTTGCCGACTTTACCCCCGTATCAGCCGAACAGACTGAGGGGATGCAGGTCTATCACTCCCTGCCCTCCAGGGTCGATCCGGAAATCGAGGAGCCGGTGGAGTGGCGTCTGGAGTACGGCATTCCCCTGTCCCTGTTCGAAGCCTACATCGGGGAACGTCCGAGTCCGGCGGGAGAACGCTGGCGGGGCAACTTCTACAAATGCGGGGATGAGACCTCCCATCCCCACTGGGCCTCCTGGTCGCCGATCGGCGAGGAGCTCAACTTCCACTGCCCCGAACACTTCGGCCTCCTGGAGTTCGGGGAGCCCTGATAAGGCGGTTTCCGCCGATTCGGCAGAATCGATCGCGGAGGTCCGTGGTGCCACGACGC
>CAZPQC010000464.1:0-1594 GCA_964588525.1 uncultured Spirochaetaceae bacterium | reverse complement strand
GGGTTGTCCTGTGCCTCAATCGTCCCCATCTGCAGCGCGGTGTAGACCTCGGAATAGGCAATCGGAACTATATTCGCCCCCAGGGATTTGCCTGCGTTAATCCAGTCCGGGGCGTTGGGCATCCGCAGGATCATTCCTTCCATGTCCTCCGGTCTCATGATCGGCTTTGTCCATTTCGTGTTGATCGTCCGCGATCCTTGAGTCATCGCTGCCAGGGGAGTATAGCCGCAGGCGTCGGAAACCATCTTGTAGAAGTCTTGGGCGACTTTGGAATCCAGTGCAAAGACTTTCTCCATGTGGTCGTAGCTGGTAAAAATGTACGGAGCGGCAAACATGCTGGCTGCGGGAAGATACGGCCCCATGTCCTGAAACGCCAGAGTCGACAGATCCAGGTCACCGGTCATCATAGCGGTGACCTCCCCTTCCTGGGTGAACAGCGTGCCGCTGTAGTAGGTCTCCACCTTGATCTGGCCGCCGGAAAGCTCTTCGATCTTCTTGGCGAACGCCGTTTCGGTAATACCCTGCGGATGCTCTTCATTCTCAAGCTGATTGTACTTCAGAACGAAAGTCTTCTCCGGTTCGCCGCCTGCCATTGCTAGTGCCACAATGACAACCATGAAAACCATTGCCAGAATGATCTTCTTCATCCTTTTTACCTCCTCAAATTTTTTCATGGAGCAACGCTCCATTTTTAATGCCGATTCATATGCAACAACCGGCCCTATACCTATTAAAATATATTCTGATTATACTCTTATTATTACTCCATAATATCACGAACATGACTGTTGTCAAGATTTTTTTACATTAATTTTGAACGGGGAAGAGCGAATATCCGGCTACCCGGTGTCGAGGGAACAGGGCAGCCCAGACAAGCGAACCAAACAAAGGAGGAGTAAATCATGAGCAATCCCACCGGCAGGGAAAGAGTGGCTGCGGCCCTGGACCACAGAGAAGCCGACCGTGTGCCGATCGATGTAGGCGGCAGCCGGGTATCGGGAATATCGGCTATCGCGTATAAGAATCTGTTGAGGGCGTTGGGTCGAAACGAGGAGATCAAACTCTACGACATCAAACAGCAGCTGGCCATGGTTTCCCTGGAAATCGCGGAGATGCTCGGCTCTGACATCGTGCAGCTGACCCGATTGAGCCCCACCACGGGTATGTCCTTTTACAAGATAGACCGCTGGACTCAAGGAAGGCTCACCGACGGGAGCCCCTGCCTGGTGCCCGAAGGATACGAACCCGTTTTGAAAGAGGATGGTTCGGTCGAGCTCATTCATGAAGGGAAGCTCTTCGCGCGCCGTCCTTCGGGAAGCCTCTACTTCGATACGATCACCGCACCTCTCGAGCATGCGGAAACAGCGGAGGACATCGATGCTTATATCTGGCCCGATCCCTGGTCGGAAAGAGAAACCGAGTTTATCAACGCAGAGATCGAGCGTCTCTACCACGGAACCGATAAGGCATTGTTTGCGGCGCTTCCTCTCTACGATTGTTCGTTTCTGGAACTCGGGCAGACCATGTTCGGATTCGAAACCTTGCTCATGAACTTCATACTTAAACCTGATCTGATGCACCACTGGCTGGACAG
>CAZPQC010000463.1:0-1595 GCA_964588525.1 uncultured Spirochaetaceae bacterium | reverse complement strand
TATGTACAGGTATTCTACTGAGCGGCTGTGCTTCCATCGGCGACGGAAAAGACGCCGGACCGAAGCAGGAATCGCCGCCGCGGATCGATAATCAGAGTACCTCTGTTGCCGAGGCGAGCGGGAGCAGCCCTGAAGCACGAAAAAATCCTGTCGTCAATACGGGCGGTTCCGGTGAAAAAGCGAACCTTCAGACGACCAGCCTCAACGCCGACAAAGGTACGTTCGAGCACAACGCTGCATATCTCAAGCAGGCATTGGAGCGCATCCTTTCCACCAGGCTGCCTGAGATGAACTGGAACCGTATAGCCACCGTCCTCGTGGGGTTACTCATGATCTCGATGATCTATGGACTCGCCTTTGGGCTCGCCAGACTACCCGCCCGCAAGCGGGGCGCTGATCGTCGCGGTGGCGGTCGACAAACCGCAGAGCAAGCCGGAGTGCCGATCCCTCAGTGAGCCTGCTTATCGGATAAATCGATCTCTCAAAGAAATAGCGAGATCGCGGGTCAAGGAGCGCATGGTGGGAGTTCGCACTTTCTCGACGAATGCGCAGGCACGGTCCACGATTCAACCATCCGCTTTTTTCCACGAAAGAATCGAGTCTCGCGCTTCCACTGCATCTTGGAGACAAAATCCTCGTAAATCGCCGTACGGTTTAGTAGGCGGTGGGAGGAATAAGTATGTCAACTCGCAATGGCTCCATTTGATCGCCATAATTGGCCCCACCCCAGACTCCTTTCTCTCTCATGGGGGAGGGAGGAGGATGGTAAAAATCTATCTTCTTCCCTTCAATGAACCTAGCGAATCACGGTCCTTTGAGAAACGATGGAGCTGGCCGGAGTCGAAACCAACCGGTGCCGTTTCCAGTGATTCCGATGGCTACCAGTTCCTACCCGCGGGCACGGGCCCCTCAGAAATCGTCGTACGGCTATCCAGGCAGCGCGAGGAACTGTTGGGGACTGATGATTTTGATTGATGAGTACTCCCTCAGATCAAGGAGATGATCGTCTCCGGAAACAATATATTCCGCTTGTGCTTCCATTGCACATTCCAGAACGCGATTATCTGTCGGATCGAGTTTGATCTCAGAGATCTCGTTGGATGGCACGATCAGCTCGGCAATAGCAGCTAGTTCCGAGAGAATTTGGTTCACCATTGTCGTTGGAAATCCGAATTTCGGTCTTTGCAGTCCACCGCACAGCTCTGACAGGATCTCTTCAGACAGACAGATTGACAGTTCACCGCGAATCGCTTTCTCCAGGATTTCTCGTGGATTTCCCCCAAACATCAACGCAGAGATCAATACGTTTGTATCCAGTACAACGCGCATTTTCTAGCGTTTTCTTGGTGTTGAACGATGATTTGCGATTTCTTCTGCAACGTCCTTTTCTCGAACATTCCGTTTCTTTGCCTGTTTGTCGGCAAAGTCAAAGATCTGATTCCATCTATTCTTTCGTGCGATGTAAGCCCGTGCCGCCTCCCGAATGAGTTCGGATCGCGATCGGGCTTCCTGCTGCGCGAGTTGATCAATTCGCTTCAGTAGTTCGTCATTGAACGAGATATTAACCGTGCTCGATTTCATTCCATACTCCAAAT
>CAZPQC010000462.1:0-1606 GCA_964588525.1 uncultured Spirochaetaceae bacterium | reverse complement strand
TAAAAAGGGAAAACCGATTGACATCGGTTTTGAGTGCCGTATACTTTAGGTTAACAAGGAGAGGAAAGGAGCATTGCATGAAAAAGCTGTGCATTATTGTTGGAATTGCCCTTCTTGTGGCGGGTGTCGGATTCGCCGACCGTTCCGTCCTGATCGATTTCTCTGAGCTAGTTCCGGATGTGACCGTCGGGGCAGCAGATAAGCCCAACGAGCATGAGGCGACCATGATCGACTTCGCGGAGGTCGCCGGTGCCAGTTACGATGAAGAGATCAAGAAGAGGATGAAGACCTCTCTGGCCATCGAGAACTGGTACGTTCAGCTCGCCTCCTCGTCAAGGACAGTTGCCAACCAGTCGATGTCCTACACCAGGGAAGCTACGCTGAAAGATACAGCCAAGCCTTTCGATGGTGAGGAGATGGCGGGCAAGACCGTAATGGGCGTCCGTGTCCACTTCCCGTTGCCCAGTTTCAACTCCTACGCCTTGGTCACGCCACCCTTCGAGATTCCCGCCTATCAGGTGGCCACACAACTACAGGGGGATACCCTGGTTGAGGTCGAAGGGGACGAGGGTACCAAGTTCGACGGCTACGGTGTGGTGAAAAACGTGGGTGTGCTGAAATCGGTCGAAGCCACCGTGTACGGATCGAATTTCCCCAACGGCTTCGGCGTCATCCTCAAGGACCAGAGTGAGAAGGAGATGACGATCTACCTGGATCATCTGCAGTTCGACGGCTGGCGCAAGCTGGTGTGGAACAATCCGAACTACATCTCCGAGGTCCGCAACCGAGAGCTCCGCAAGTTCCCGCTCTATCCCAAGAGCGAGCCTTTCGTCAAGCTCGTCGGCTTGATCATCTACCGGGACTCGATGCAGGAAGGTGGCGACATAGTCACCTACATGAAGGACATCGAGATCACCTACGACCTCGCTCTGCTGGAAACCCAGCGTGATATCAACGATGAAGCGATCTGGGGTATCCTGACCGAGCGCTATGAAGCCCGCAAGCGCGCCGAGCTGAGACGGGTCGGTGATATGCAGGTGCTGCGCTCCCTGGAAAAAGAGAAGATGCACAAGGAGGAGGAATAATCCCTCCGAAGTTGCCTGGCGTAGTGCGGCACTCAACCGCCCAGGCACCTGCTGTCGGTTACAGCAGAAACCGCCAACCGGCGAAGACGTAGCATTCTGGAGATTGATAAAACGAGAGGGCTGTCCCCCCAGCGGACAGCCCTCTTTCTTTGAGGTGGTAGGACTTTTGTGCGCCTTGACCTAATTACCTGGTCAAACCAATCGCGCCAACTAAGCGCATCCAACAAAGTGCTGGATATTCGCCTTGCCGCGTTTCTCTCGCCGTAGTGAACAGGGGTTGAAGAGCGGTCTGGGCACCTCGAATAAGGTGTGATGATTTTCTATTCTTCTTCTGATGGACGCCCAACTGCAACCGCTGTTGTCGGTTCCAGCTGTCAGAAAGCCGCCTGTATAGAGAGAAATACCTCGAACGTGTCTGATAGATCGGACAGGTCAAAGGGCCAGACCTTGGTGTTGACCTGAGCCGTGTACACCACTCCCGGCGTGGAGAGCTGAATGTAGGGGATAGCTTTTACAGTTGT
>CAZPQC010000461.1:0-1608 GCA_964588525.1 uncultured Spirochaetaceae bacterium | reverse complement strand
CGGCCGGTGCCGGCTCCAAGCCGGCAGCCAAGCCCAAGTTGACGACAGACAAACCCAAGGCGGCCGCTAAACCAAAGACAGAGGCTGCGGCCAAGGCGCCGACAGCCAAAGCGCCGTCCAAGTCGGTCAAGACGGCCACTGCCGGCTCCAAACCGGCAGCCAAATCCAAGACGGCCACTGCCGGCTCCAAGGCGGCAGCCAAAAAGTCGACCGCGGCCAAGACAGGGGAAAAACCCAAGGCTACGGCTCAAGCCAAGGCGGCCACTGCCGGCTCCAAGGCGGCAGCCAAAAAGCCAGCGGCTAAAAAGCCGGATAGCCGTTCTACGCCTTCTGCGCCTGCCTCACCGCAAAAGCCGGCTGCGCCTAAGAAGGACGCACCCGAGGCGGGAGCACCCAAGGCGGCTCCTGGCGGCTCCAAGCCGGCAGCGAAGAAGTCCGGCACCGGTAAAACGAGCAAAGAGGACGCATAATGGACCCGGCAAAGATCATCATTGAACCTATTGTGACTGAGAAATCGAATCAGATGCGGGACAGCGGAAAGTACGCCTTCAAAGTAGACAGTCGGGCCAACAAGATCCAGATCATGCAGGCCGTTCGCGAGCTGTTCAACGTACACCCGGTCTCCTGCCACATCATGCGCGTAAAGAGAAAGCCAAAACGCGTCCGCTATCAGCTCGGATACACAGCGGAGTGGAAGAAGGCCATCGTAACCTTGCGCGCTGGTGAAGCCATTCAGGTGTTTGAAGGGGTATAAGACATGGCAATCAAGAATTACAAGCCGATCACGGCGGGAATGCGCTACAAGACCGGGCTGACCTTTGAAGAGCTGACCACGGATCGACCGCACAAGAAGCTTGCCAAGGGCAAGTCGTCCCGCGCGGGTCGCGGGGGAGGCGGGCGTATCAGTGTTCGGCGAAAGGGCGGGGGCCATAAGCGCAAATACCGGACGATCGATTTCAAGCGGGACAAGAGAGGTGTTCCCGGCACGGTGGCGACGATCGAGTATGATCCGAACCGCAGCGCCTTCATTGCACTTATCAACTACCAAGATGGGGACAAACGTTACATCCTGGCTCCGGCGGGATTGCAGGCGGGTGCTCAAATCGTGAGCAGTCCGGATGCACCCCTTGAGCCGGGAAACGCTCTTCCCCTGGAGAATATCCCCTTGGGCATGGTGGTTCACAACATCGAGCTCACCCCCGGGAGAGGCGGACAAATCGTGCGTGCTGCCGGGGCCGGAGCCACGCTGATGGCCAAAGAGGGAGACTACGCCACTCTCAAGCTGCCCTCCGGGGAGATGCGGATGGTGCTGGTTCGCAGTTACGCCACCCTCGGTGAGGTGGGAAACCAGGATCACATGAACGTCTCCCTGGGCAAAGCGGGCCGCAATCGCTGGCTCGGCAAGCGGCCCAAGGTTCGGGGAGTGGCCATGAATCCCCACGACCATCCTCACGGCGGAGGAGAGGGCAAGAGCTCCGGTGGACGACATCCGGTTACACCTTGGGGTGTTCCGACCAAGGGTTACAAAACCCGCAAGAAGAGGAAATCTTCGGGCCGATTGATCGTGAAGAAAAGGAAATAGGAGTCATTCGTGTCGAGGTCAGTAAA
>CAZPQC010000460.1:0-1614 GCA_964588525.1 uncultured Spirochaetaceae bacterium | reverse complement strand
CCGACCTTTGGAGTGATTCTGCTGTTACTCGTCTCAGCATCCGGGGTCGGCGGCCAGGACAGCAGCGCTCAGGACAGCAGCCCCAAGGGGGCTCCAACCGCCGGCGACCCGCTCCTGGAAGAGGCTCGAAATCTGTCAGCGGAGGGCAAACTCCATGATGCCGCCGGCGCCTACGCCAAATGGCTGGCGGAAAATGCCGGCCATGCTGACTTCGGCCTGATTCTCATCGAGGCGGCAGACTCGCAGCTGTCCATCGAACATGCCCTGGAGCTGCTGCGGGTCTATACTCCCAGGGTACAGGATCCGCGGCAGCAGGAGCTCTGCCGGGATTCCCAGATCGATCTCCTGGAGATGCTCGGACGCACCGAACAAGCCCTGGGATTGCTCCGCTCCTTTCCCCCCACACCCCGGTGGCTGTACCGCCAGGCGCAGCTGCTGTATCAGGAGGGATTGGCCGAGGAGGCGGAAAAATCCCTTGAGCAGGCGCTGAAGGCCCTTCTGATCGATGAAAACCACCAAATCGACAGTAATATCGAGCTGGAAGCCCGGATCCGGCTGCTCCAGGCGCGGATCTGCTCGGTTCAGGACCGACATGGGGAAGCGGATAACTTGTTCCAGCTGCTCGCTGCAAAGTATGGCGGCACCGGGGTGGGGCCGGGGATCCTCCTGGCCTACTACGAGTATCTGCTTGCTCAAGGCCGGAGCGAGACGGCCAACGAACAGTTGGAAAAGCTTGCCCGTGAGTTTCCCGATTCTCCCGAGCTCGCCCTGGCTCGTGCAGCCGAGGGGGAGGAAACAATCGGGTATGCGCCAATACCCTCGCGTTTGCTGCCCAGGGATCTTGCCGCGCCTCAGGAGCGTCCGGGCTCGGATCAGGAGCCGGCCGAGGCTCGAGCGACCGTTCAGTCCGAGCAAGCGACGGTCCAACCCCGCCAGACGACCGTTCAGTCCGAGCAGCCGGTACACAAGACCAGCCAACTCGCAGCACAATCCGAACAGGCGGCGCCATCGACGGCGTCTCAGCTGGCAACGAAGCAGCCGCCCCAGCCACAGATCCAGACGGTGCTGGTGCAGACCGGGTCGTTCCGGGACCGAGAAAACGCCGAGTATATGGTAAGGGATTTGAAGGCCAGCGGCTTTGAGACCGAAATCATGGAGAAACAGATCGGCGGCACCCTCTACTACCGGGTGGTAATCGGCCCGCTAATGACCGTAGACAAGGCTCAGGCTGTGCTCATGAAGCTGAAAGACGCCGGTTTCGAGGGGGTTCTTCTCTTTCCTGAGTAGTGGGGGGATCGAGCCGGCCGCATCCGGTTGCTGCTGCGCTGCCGGCTTCTATTCACCGGACTCCTGGGCTGGCGCCGACTCCTCCCGGACTTGATCTTCCTCCAGGATCTTGAGCTGCTCGAACACGATCCGGGTCTCCGAGGTCGGCGTTACGCCGTGGACGCTCAGCTTTCCGGGGACCAGGGTCAGTGTGCGGTACAGGTAGGTTCCCTCCTGCTTCTCCGAGTAGTCCATGATGTAGGTGGCCGCGGTAGTGGGAAGGCCGTTCTCGGTCATCCCCTGCAGGTACAGGACGTCCTGATCCAGGTGGATCACGGTGAATCCCCC
>CAZPQC010000459.1:0-1615 GCA_964588525.1 uncultured Spirochaetaceae bacterium | reverse complement strand
AAAGAATTGTCAGGGGAAGGTTTGTCTCTTGACTTTCCGAGGCCTTATACGTGTTCTGCACAGAGCCCATTTTCCCTATTCCAGTTTTCGTCACAAGAAGCCGCTATTCTAAAACCGAGACTATCTCCATTGAGCTCTTCTGGTCCAAATTCCTTTCATCCGGAGGGGTCGTTCCATCCTTTACCGGTACGCATTCCTCCTATGAATAAAATCCAATACAAACACTATCTTTCTATCTGCGTCTACAGTGTAGAATAGTCTATAATTTCCTATCCGATATCTAAAGATGGAGCTCAGTTCCCCTTTCAATCTTTTAATATTGGGTCCGTAGTATGGATTAGCACGAAGTCGTGGGTATATAGATTCTTTAATTCTTGTATAGTATCGCCTCAACTCTCCGGACTCGATCCTTTTTTGAAAAGTCCTCGTTTCCGCGATTTGGAACTCAATCGACGATTCGATAGTCACCTCGCTTAATGTCCTGTATGGATTGCTGTAAGCGGTTCATCAGTTCATGATCCTCGGCTATCTGGATCATCTCCTCGTCGCTGACAAAATTGCTGTTCTCAAGATAGGCTATTGTTGCGTATTCCATAAAGTTCGAGATAGTCCGCTTTTCGGATTCCGCGGCTGATTTAATTTTCTTGTATGTTTCATCGTCGATGCGAATCGTTATTGTCTTACCCATAATGTATTAACTCCTGCAACAAACATATTCTTTTTTATTCTATTTGTCAACTAGCGAAGCAACACCCTTGGAATATATATCATTATCTATAGATGAAAAAATGATGCAGACGGCGATCGAGTTCTACCACAAGCCTTCCCCCTTTGCAGAATATGGTCAAACCGAGCTACGAGAAGCTCTGGATGGGAGAGGATGTACTGGGGAGCATGAGGCTGCTCGCGGACGGCTACCGTGAGATGGGGCAGTACGAGTTCGCCCTGTGCGCCTACAAGTACCTGTTGTTCCGGACCTACAGCAGTGGATTTGACCAAGAGATCCGCAACCACATTTCGACTTGTTTGAGCGGCCTTGGCATGGAAGCAGAGACGAGTTCCTAATCGATCTGCTTGAGGCGTTTGAGATAGAAATGGCTGCATATTAACCGATCTGTTCTGCCATCCTTCATTTGGGCATCTCTACCGCCAATGTGGCACCCGAGTACGGCGTGGAGGAATCCAGGGCGTACCTGGCTCTGGGCCGCCTGGAGGAGCACAGACAAAGGAAGCTGGCCGCATCGTCCGCTTTTCTGTCGGTATTCATCCGGCAGGCGGTGCTCAGCGAAAGATGGCGAATGTGGATGAGCGGCCCGGAGGCTGAATTGCCGGTTGAGGAGGTGCTGGCCGATGAATCCCTCAGCCTCCGGCTCACAGAAATCTGCGGGCACTATGTATTCGATCAGCTTGAGGTGCGTGAAGCGACCGGGCGGCTGTTCGCTCTCTCTACCAATATCGCAGATCCCGTTCCCAGTACGACCAGTTGAGATAGTAGTCACCATTCTATAATACGCTGTGTCAAGTTATGTGAATGATTTCGCGGTATTACCGCGGTATTGTTTCGGGGTCGTCCTGGTGTAGCGGCGGAACACTTTCGTGAAGTAGCTCTGGTCGT
>CAZPQC010000458.1:0-1624 GCA_964588525.1 uncultured Spirochaetaceae bacterium | reverse complement strand
CAAGGAGATCAAGGAGTACCTCGACCAGTACGTAATCGGCCAGGAGCAGGCCAAGCGGGTTCTCTCTGTCGCGGTCTACAATCACTACAAGCGCATCGCCCTGGGCCACAAACTGGATCCGGATGTGGAGATGGAGAAATCCAACATCCTGATGATCGGGCCCACCGGCACCGGCAAAACCCTCCTGGCCCGCACGCTTGCCAGCAAGCTGAAGGTTCCCTTCGCCATCGCCGACGCCACCACCCTCACCGAAGCTGGATACGTGGGTGAGGACGTGGAGAACATCCTCCTCAAACTCATCCAGAATGCCGGCAACAACATCGCCGCGGCGGAAAAAGGGATCGTCTACATCGACGAGATCGACAAGATCTCGAGGAAAACCGAAAACGTTTCCATTACCCGGGATGTTTCCGGCGAGGGCGTGCAGCAGGCCCTCCTGAAGATCATCGAGGGCACGGTAGCCTCGGTTCCCCCTCAGGGCGGACGCAAGCACCCCAACCAGGAGATGCTCAAGATCAACACGAACAACATCCTGTTCATCTGCGGCGGCGCCTTCGTAGGACTGGACAACATCGTGGACGCCCGCGTATCCAAGCATCCCATGGGCTTCGGCGCCGACGTGAAAGCCACCCATGAACGGGATCTGATCGAGCTGTACTCCCACCTGCATCCCGACGACCTGATCCGTTTCGGCTTGATCCCGGAGTTCGTGGGCCGCCTCCCTATCAATGTCACCCTGGAGGAGCTTAGCCTGGACGTGCTCAAGCGCATCATCACCGAGCCCCGCAACGCCATCGTCAAGCAGTATCAGGCCTCTATGAAGCTGGACGACGTGGAGCTCGTCTTCCAGGATGAAGCCATCGAAGCCATCGCCAAAAAGGCGAAATCCATCAAAACCGGCGCCCGGGGCTTAAGGGCCATCGTGGAAAAGGTAATGGTGGGCATCATGTACGACATCCCCTCGATCAAGGGGAAAAAGCGGGTGATCGTAACCCCCGATGTTGTCGAAAATTCTGTAGATCCTGAGATAACACTGGTAGACAACAAGAAAACTGCATGAAGATCTTTCCCTCTAGGACTGAGCTCTGCCTCGTACCTTTGCGGGATATGGTCATATTCCCCAACATGGTTGTTCCCTTCTTCGTCGGCCGAAAGAAGTCCATCCGCGCCGTTCAAGAGGCCATGGGCAAGGGAAAACTGCTGTTCCTGGCCACCCAGAAGCACAACAACGAGGAGGAACCCGGGGAGGAGGATATCTATCCGATCGGGACCGTGTCCAGGATCCTTCAGATGCTCAAGCTTCCCGACGGCACGATTCGCCTGCTGGTGGAGGGGAACGAGAGAGCCAATATCGTTCGCTACCTGGAATCTCAGGCTTTCTTCAAGGTTCAAGTGAGGACCATTGAAGAGAGCCCGAACATCGCCGCCGACGTGTCCGCCCTGACGCGCACGGTGGTCAATGAGTTCAATCGCTACAACGCCCTGTATAAAAAGATCCCCAAAGAGATCCTGGCGGGAATCGAAAAGGTGGATTCTCCGCACAAGCTGGTCAACATGATCAGCTCCAATATCCCGATCAAGGTGGAGAAGAAGATCGAGCTTCTCTCCCAGGTCGACATCCGCC
>CAZPQC010000457.1:0-1639 GCA_964588525.1 uncultured Spirochaetaceae bacterium | reverse complement strand
AGGAAGGGGGCTTTGGTTTCCTGGAAATCCCGATTGTAGCCGGAGGGCAGAGCCCTGATGATGCTCTTCACCTGGGTGCTGCAGCTGCTGACGGTGGCCGCTTTGGCCCGCAGCAGCTCGAGCATGCAGGGATTCTTCTTCTGGGGCATGATGCTGCTGCCTGCAAACAGCTCATCGGGCAGGCGGAAGTAACCGAACTCCGGCAGGGAGAAGAGAATCAGATCCTGGGCCAGTTTGCTCAATGTAAGCACTACCTGCTCCACCGCATCGAGAACGATGGATTCGAACTTCCCGCGGCTGTTGTTGACGTACAGTACGTTGTTCTGCACACGATCAAAGGCCAGCGATTCGGCCACCATCTCTCTGTCCAGAGGCAGGGGCACACCGTAGCTTGCCGCCGAACCGAGCGGGCAGCTGTTGTTCAAACTGTAGGCCGCATCGAGCACGAACAGGTCATCCAGCAGCTCCTCGAGCCAGGCTCCGGTCCAGAGGCCTATGGAGGAGGGCATGGCCACCTGAAGGTGCGTGCGACCGGGCATGGGCAGATCCTTGTGCCGTTCGGCGAAGGCCAGCAGGACCTGCCCCAGATCCAGCACGGCTCCCTGGAACTGGAGCAGAAAGGAGCGGGTGTAGAGCCGGAGGGCGGCGATGACCTGATCGTTTCTCGAGCGGCCCGTATGGATCTTTTTACCGGCCTCCCCCACGGATTCAACCAGACGGTTCTCGATTGCTGTGTGGCAGTCCTCTTCCTCCCTGCGGATCGAGAACCGTCCCTCCCGATTCAGCTGCACGATCGCAGACAGCTCCCTGCGCAGCGCCTCGTACTCTTTCGGCGTTAGGACATCGATCCGTGCCAGCATCTCGGCGTGGGCCATGCTGGCTATACAATCCGCCGCCACCAGGCGCTGATCCAGAAGCGGATCGTCCCCTACGGTGAACTCCTCGATCAATTTGTCCAGGGCGTAGCCCTTGTCCCAGAGTTTGCTCAAACCGTCTCCTTTTCTTTGTGCAGCTGCCGGCGGGCCAAGACCTCGAAGGGCAGACCGCGAATCTTGGCCGCATCGGCGCACCACCTCTGGTCGAATCCGTTCGCTTCGATCGAGCGGATCTCCGGATAGAACAGGGAGGAGGAGGAGCGCTCCCGGGCCAGGATCTCCAGGTTTCCCTTGTACATCTTCACCTTCACCGTGCCGTTAACGGTCCTCTGGCTGCACTGCACAAAGGCATCCAGCTCCTCCTTGAGCGGATGAAACCACTCTCCGTGGTATACCATGGAGGCCCAGCGGTTGTCGACCAGACGCTTGAACTCCCGCTCCTCCTTGGTCAGGCACTGGCCCTCCAGATCGGTCTTTACTTTGAGGATAACCTCCGCCGCCGGAGCTTCGTAGATCTCGCGGCTCTTCAAACCCATGATACCGTCTTCGAAGATGTCGATCCGTCCCAGACCGCAGGCGCCTGCTCGCTGATTCAAAATATCGATCAGGGCCACAAGGCCCAGTGGTTCTCCGTCCAGGGCCACGGGAAGGCCCTGCTCATAGGTAAGCTCCAACACCTCCGCTCGATCCGCGGCCCGTTCCGGGGGAATGTGCCACATCCAGATCGAATCCGGGATCTCCTGATTCAGGCCGATCGCCCCCGA
>CAZPQC010000456.1:0-1650 GCA_964588525.1 uncultured Spirochaetaceae bacterium | reverse complement strand
ACGATCAACTCCAGGTACTCCGGTCCCAGGCCGGGGCGGAGGTTGCTCTCGCTGCGCACAATGCACACATCCTCCGCCCGAATCGTTTGCCCGGCCTGAATCTCGTCGACGGCATGGAGACTGCGGTTGGTTGTGAGGTAGTACCTTCGTTCGGAAGGAGCCAGGCGCTTGACTCCGTCGCCCAGAACCGCATCGACCCGTTCCCGACCGTACTCCTCCTCCAGCCGGGCCCGCCCCTGATCCTGCCCCAATCCCTCGACTCGCCTAACCCCCTCCACCATCCGGGTAAAGGCTCCCGGCTCTAAAGCGATCGGATCATCCAGGCCGCCGTCCGCTGCGGAGAGGGCGAGGTGCTTCTCGATCACGCAGGCGCCCACGGCCACGGCCAGCCCCGGCACCAGCAGGGGGTCCCGGGAGTGGTCCGAGATACCTACCGGACGGCCGAAGATCGCCCGCAGATTGGGGATGACCCGCAGGTTGTACTCCTCTTCCGGTGCCGGATAGGCGGTGATGCAGTGCAGCAGCACCGTCTGAGGGCCGGCGGCAATCAACGCCCGCTCGATGTCCGAAAGGGTGGACACCCCGGTGGAGATTATCAGGGGCAGATCGTAGCCGGCCAGCTCCCGTAGCAGGGGAAAGTGGTTGAGCTCAGGAGAGGCGACCTTGACGGCCTGGACACCCAGGTCGCGGAGGAGCCGGGCACTGCGCAGGCCGAAGGCGGAGCAGAGGAACAGCAAGCCCCTCTTCTCCGTGTATTCTTTGAGTCGGGCATAGAAGGACAGGTCCCGTTCCAACTCGCGAAAACGCCGGTGGATCGGTGTCCTGCCGCCGGGAAGATCGATGTTCCCGGTCTTGGGATGCACGACCTCATCGGCGAAGATCACCTGGAATTTGACGCAATCGGCACCGGCTTGCCCGGCCGCATCGATCAGCTCGAAAGCCCGGGACAGCTCACCCTGATGGGAGCTACCCGCCTCAGCCACGATCAGGCAGGGATGTCCCTGCCCGATCTGCCGGCTACCTATTCGGACGCTCGGACTGCTCATCACTATCGCGGGATGGACCGAATCTGCGTACAGGCCACCCGAGGGCCAGCAGAGCTTCGCGCATGACAACAGACAAACGCAGTTTCTCAGCCCAGGGGAGGTTGGCCTGGCCGCGCTGCCACTCGGCCTGCCGCTCGAACAGATCCTCGAGATCATTCATCAAAAAAGCGCTCCTTGAACCGCTTCCATTTGCTCTGGAGCCGGTAGCGCCCGGCCAGCTCGGTGATCTCTTCGGAGCTTACAGCTCCCGATTCGAGCAAAGCCAGGATTCGGGTGAAATCCTTGGGGCGACCTGTGCTCAATGCGATCGTCGCCAGAAAATCGGCCCCAACAACCTTAAAAGGTATCCCCTCGATTTCCCCGGTCTCCGCCTCACGGACGGCTTCTTCAGTCAAAGGACTGAATACGGGGATGAATTGGACAGGCCACTCTCCAACCCGAATCGTCTCTCTATCGGAAGTATAGCCGCGGGCAGAGCAAAAATCGTAGATCGGTTTTAATACATCCAAAGAATCCCCGCGCTTCGTTACGACGAGGATATCTGCATCCATCGTTGCCACAGCCGGCGTGTAACGCATCTGCGCCACGGCTCCAAAGATCGCAT
>CAZPQC010000455.1:0-1650 GCA_964588525.1 uncultured Spirochaetaceae bacterium | reverse complement strand
CGGTTTAATGCGGAGTAGCAGGTAATGCGGAGTCTGTTGGTCGGAGACCCCGCACTACTGTTAGCTCATTGAGTTTCCACTCCGCATTAAGGAGCGCGAGCTCAATAAGGCGATCAACTTGTCGGTCGCCTTGAAGCGGCTCGAACGAAGCTTTGGGGCGATCATCGCCTCCAGGGCCTCAAGCTTCACAGAGGGATCTGCACGCGTATACATTTCGCTCGTTTGCATGTGCGCATGGCCGAGCCACAGTGAAACCTTCCGAAGATCCTTGGTGGCCTGTAGCACGGTGAGCGCACAGGTATGGCGAAGCACGTGCGGAGATACACGTTTCGTCGACAGCGACGGGCACGAGGTAGCTGCCATGCGGACATGCTTCTCGAGGATGTACTCGAAGCCTGAGCGGGTCATGGGCTGGCCGCGCGCGTTGAGAAAGATCTCGGGCACCGTTGCGGTTCCCCGCACCGCTAGCCAAGCTCGTAGTGCGATGGTCGTGCTCTTCCATAGCGGCAGGCAGCGTTCTCGCCGCCCCTTTCCATGAACTAGGATACTGGCAGATGGCTGCAGCGTGACATCGGAGAGCCGTAACCCGACCAGCTCGGAAACGCGTAGGCCTGCGGCAAAGCACAGGTGCAGCATCGCACGGTCGCGAAGCCCGCTGAAGCCGGCAGGATCCGGGGCGTTCAGAAGCGCTTGCATTTCTTCCACCGTGAGATGCCTGACCAACCGGGTCTCGGTCCTCTTCGCGGGAATGGCGAGGATGGACCGAATCTGTTCCAGGGCCGAGGGCAGCCGGTACTCGAGGAAGTGCATAAAGGACTTGATCGCGGCCAGCCGGACGTTTCTCGACCCTGGGCAACTGCCGCGTACCGTCTCCAGGTGATTCAGAAAGCTCATCACCATTGGAGCGTCGATGTGCTCGAGTTGCAGCTGCGAGGGGGGAATCTTGAGCCGCCCACTGACGTAGCCCAAGAGCAAGCGAAAGGCGTGCGCGTACGAATCGCAGGTGTGGATGCTGGCGCCACGCTCGATCGACAGGTGCTGTTGGAAGAAAGCTGTGAGATGGGGCGCGATCGGAGTCATCGCTGGCCTCCCATCACAAAGCGCTCGCACCGTTCGGAAATGTCTTGTAAGAGCTCCGGCACCGCTTCCAGATACCAGTAGGTGTCGCTGACTTTGGCATGACCGAGGTAGGTGGAAAGGGCGAGCATGTGCTTGGTGATCGCGTCACGACCATCGGGACAGCTTTGAAGGGCTCTGACGGCGAAAGTGTGTCGTAGGGAATGCGGAGTGGCTCTAGGATGTCTTGGGCTAACCGGCAGGCCGACAACGCGCGCCGCGGTGCGGAATGCGGTGTCCACGTCGGTCGACAGCAGCGGTTTCCGCCGCAGAGAAATGAAGAGGTGATCGTCTGCGGGGGCATAGGCACGGCGCTGTGCCAGATAGCGTTCGAGTCCCTCGCGTGCAGTCGGGTGTAGAGGGACAATACGAGACTTGCGGAACTTCGAACAGCAGATCAGGAGCCCGTCGGCGACGATATCCTCGAAGCGCAGCCGTATGGCTTCTGAGACCCGCAAGCCAGTGCAGGCAAGCAGAGCGAAGAGGGTGCTGTAGGTCGCGCGACGCAGGGTTCGGTAGCCGGATTGGGAAGAC
>CAZPQC010000454.1:0-1655 GCA_964588525.1 uncultured Spirochaetaceae bacterium | reverse complement strand
GACCCCTGCTGAACCTGCGGGGGGAGATGATCGGGATCAACACGATGATCCTGGCGCCCGCCGGGGGAAACATAGGCATCGGCTTTGCCGTTCCGGTAGACACGGCCAAACGGGTTATTCCCGACCTCCTGGAGTACGGGAAGGTCCAGCGGGGCTGGATCGACATTCAGCCGGTGCCGATCTTTCCGGCCCTGGTGCAGCGGGCAACACTACCTACCAATCGGGGAATCCTGGTCTCCCAGGTCAAACGGGGAAGCAATGCCGAACAGGCGGGCCTGCGGGGCGGAGATTCTGAATCCTACATCGTGGCCGGAGGAACCACGATCTACCTGGGCGGGGACATCATCCTGTCCATCGGCGGGCACCCGGTCTCCACGATCATGGACTATCTCGGCGCGCTGGAGGGTACCAAACCACGGGAAACGGTGGAGCTCCAGATCCTGCGGAACGGAACGAAACAGACAATCGCCCTTACCCTGTCCGAACGCCCCAGCTCCCTAGGCTGGTAGGCGCTCTAGCAGCCGGATCGCTCACGAACTTCTGCCCCGGGTCTATTAAGTACATCCCAGTAAATAGAATATTTTATATCAATCTCAAATATTTCCTCGCTCGATCCTGTAACTCTCTTATAATGATAGAAGTGTGACATCGGTTCGGCACTAGCAGTGGGACGGTACCTGTCACCCTGCATCTCAGCTTGCAGCGTCCTCATCCGCTCCTGAATGCGGGATTCGAGTATTCATTTGGCGCCACCCGACTCATGCTTCTCCCAGGGCCTTCTCAATGGCTGCAACGATCTTCGGGGCCTGCGGAGCATCCTTTGAACCGAACCTGGCAATGATCTCACCGCTGCGACTTACCAGGAACTTGTTGAAATTCCACGTGATCTTGCCGCCGAAACGCGGATTCGTCTTCTTGTTGGTAAGATAATCGTAGAACGGATGGATGTCCCTGCCCTTCACCGAGATTTTGCTGAACATGGGAAAGCTGACGCCGTAGTTCAGGGTGCAGAAGCTCTTGATCTCCTCGTTCGTCCCTGGCTCCTGCCTCATGAAGTTGTTAGCCGGAAAGCCCAAAACGACGAAAGCCCGATCCTTGTACCTCCGGTATAAAGCCTCCAGACCTTCGTACTGAGGAGTGAACCCGCACTTGCTGGCTACATTGACAATCAGGATAACCCGATCCCGGAATTCCTCCAGCAAGACGTCCCTGCCGTCGATGTCCCGAACCGTAAAATCATAGAGCCCGCTCATCGTCTCCCCCTGTCGAGTCAAATGCTACCCGGCTGCCGACCGTATTGCGGCAAGCCACTCTGCAGGTATCGCCGCAAGATCACCGGTGCTCATCACCCTCACATGGTATCATGACAAGCCGCCTGCCGGCCAGTTCCAGGAAGACGATGAGATTCCTTTTTGTGCATTGGTAATCCCCTCTCCATGTGTTTTATACTGTGTTGTACCGATGCTTGTAGAGAGAGGCAGCCGATCCCCCGAATAGCGGACGGCGGCGAGGGATAGAGGGACAACGTCGATGCACCGAATCACGGAACAGATAACTCTCCTGGCTCTACTTCTCTTTCTGGCCATGGGAGTGACAGCCTTCGCCGAGGTGGATCCCCCCCTGCGGCCGGCCAGTCCTCAGATCCTGGGACAGGG
>CAZPQC010000453.1:0-1664 GCA_964588525.1 uncultured Spirochaetaceae bacterium | reverse complement strand
CGGAGCAGACCGACACCCACACCGAAACCGAAGCCGGTGAGGTTAAGGGAAACACTACCTTCGGGGAGCTCCTGTCCTGGGGAGTGAGCAAAGAGGCGATCGAACAAGCATTAGGCCTGCCGATCGGCAAAGCCGGGGTGACCGTGCGGGACTACTGCATCGAGAACGGCATCGAATTCTCAACGGTGAAGGATGCCCTGCAAAGAGCGGCAGACCAGGCGTTGGGAAACAAATAGCATATTCAATCATTTGGAGGACAATAATGACAAACAAGGCACGAATCAACTACTACGTGGATATCATCATCGCGATCAGCTTCGTACTGGTTGCACTCTCGGGAGTGATCCTGTTTTTCGCCGGTTCCGGCGGCTACCAGGGAGGGCGCAATCCCCGGTACGCCCAGGAGGTCCTGGGCGTCAGCCGGCTGCTTTGGAAGGACCTCCACAACTGGAGCGGGATCATCATGATGGGCGGCGCATTTCTGCATCTGGTTTTGCACTGGAAATGGATCGTCTGCATGACCCGCAACCTGTTCAAAAGACCGGCGGCCGGCAGAGTAAGGATGGCCAAGCCTGCGTCCGTAAAGAGCTGTCCGGTGGAGGGCTGATTCGCTTTACTTTGACATCACCGCCTGGAATACGTACTTTAGTCTCCAGAGGAAACCGTAGAATGAGCAGCAAAAACAGTGGTATTTCCAGGATCGTCAGAGGAGTATCGGTGATCGACGGTGCGGGCGTGCGCCTGCACCGGATCATCGGCTCGCCCCGACTCAATTACGTGGATCCGTTTGTGCTCCTCGATGAGTTCAAGAGCGACAATCCGAAGGACTATATCGCCGGATTTCCCGATCACCCTCATAGAGGGATCGAGACGATCACCTACATGATCGCCGGCAATTTCCGCCACAAAGACTCCCGAGGAGGCGGCGGACTGCTGGAACCGGGGTGCGTGCAGTGGATGACCGCCGGTAAGGGGATCATTCACAGCGAGATGCCGGAGATGAAGGACGGTCAGCTGTGGGGCTACCAGCTCTGGCTCACCCTGGCTGCCAAGGACAAGATGATCGAACCCCGCTATCAGCACCTAAATCCGGAGGACATCCCTGCGGTCAGGAAAAAGGGGATGACCGTAAAACTCATCTCCGGAGGCTTCGAAGGAGCCGGCGGACCGGCTCTGACCGAGTTCCCCGTCAGCTACTTCGATGTCACACTAGAAAAAGACGGCCGGTTCCCGGTGCCTGCTTCGCAGGGACAGAACAGCTTCATATACGTACACTCGGGAGCCGTGATTGCAGCAGCGGATGATGAGGCACAACAGGTCTCTACCGGAGAGCTCGCCCTGCTGGCGGATAATACCCGGGTATCGGTTCGAGGGGCGGAGGACGGTTCGGGCTTTCTCTACCTCAGCGCGGCCCCGCACAACGAACCGATTGTACGGGGCGGTCCCTTTGTGATGAACACCGAGGAGGAGATCCGCCGGGCCTTCCTGGATTACCAGAGCGGAAAGCTTTTCTAGGGGGCCGACAAGGCTCGGAGGGAGGGAGCGGTAGCCCCGGCGACGGTGCCGGCGGCGTGTTCAGAATCGCAGAAAGGTACGTTTTACCGAGATCGCCCCTTCCGGGCAGATTTCCTGACAGCAGTAGCAGCGGATGCAGCGGCTGTAGG
>CAZPQC010000452.1:0-1682 GCA_964588525.1 uncultured Spirochaetaceae bacterium | reverse complement strand
ATATTATGACGAGTCGAAGCTGAAGATGGCTTTATGTGGGTCGATATCGCCTCGTTCAGCAAGTTTATCAAGGGTGGATTTGAAAGCAGTCGTCACATCCGAGGTTCTTTTCTTCAATGTACGCAGTACTGTCATAAGAATCTCACGAGTTCTGGCGCCGGCGTCGGACTGAGAGCCGAAGCTGATCTTTCTGGCTATAACCAGCGGACGTAGTTCTCGTTCAGCCAGATTGTTATCCGCCGGTACATTACGATCATCTGCCCAGTGATATAGTCGGTAAGCCTTTTCACGAAATATATCCTGGATTTTCTGAATGGCTGGATGCCTGGCCTGACTATTGGTGATATTGATAATTTCATCTTTGATTTTAGCTGCCTGACGTTTGAATTGTCTGTCCGTAATGTCCAACGTCCGAAGGCTTATAGCATTGGACAACTGCGAGGCCAACGCCTCAACAAAAGATTTGATTTCCGAATTTTCAGGAAAGTCCTTTTCTAAATCTTTGACAGTTCGCAGCAGATGGGCATAACAATACTGAATCGAGCAAGGCATTTTGTTGTAGCCGTTATAGCGGTCTACAACCAGCGTTCCCGGTAAGGGCTTTTGCCCAAAAACTTCTTTGGCTATGCTCGCAGAGCGGCTGGAGCGAAAGCGAAAGATGCTCATATCGGGTGTGCAAAACAGCCACGCATAGCCGTTGTTGCCGTCTGTCCGCCAGCCTGTCTCATCGGCATGTTTGACAGCAGCTTGTCGATAGGCCTCTATCAATATCTTTGGAACATCTTTCAGTCTTTTTGACAACTGGTGCATAGCATCAACAAGGCTGCTGTAGCCAATGCCCGTCTGCTTTTCTATCTGGCCCAACGTGTTGCCGTAGATATAATGCTGCACCGCCACATACGCCAGCAGTTGGTTTGAATACAGGCACTTGGCAAGAACGCCCGGCGGTCTGGCACTGATAAGCTTTTTGCATTTGGGACAGCGTTTACGTTCCAGGTGATATAGTACCTTTTTCATCCTGACCGGCTGACAATCCATTACCGTTCGGTTTCTGGTTCCCTTGCCTTCGAGAATTGTTCCACAATCAGGACAAATGTTGCTAACGCCCACTCTTTCTGTTTTGTCGGCATCTTGTTCGCAAATACTCGATCTGCCGTGACCTTGGTGAGCTGGTTTGCCGCCGCCGCGATTACGTTTATGTTCTTTCCGGCTGTTCGGCTTAACAGGAAGCTTAGAAGATGGCGTGGATGAGCCGAAAAAACCCTCCTTAGCGGTTCGTTCCTGGTAACGCAGCTTACTTCTGAGAGAAGCGATCTCATCTTCAAGCTCGTCAATCTTTCGCTGTTTCCGAAGGCACTCTTGACAATAGATCATCGAAACCCCTGATTGCCTGATTGTCCAATTGACTTTTATCCTGCTTAATTATTATCGGATGTTGATTGCTTCAGGCTTGAGTCCCACAGGAAGGGCAACTCGGAATATGACCCTGAGATTTGGAATATCCGACAAAAGAAACGTCTGGGTGTGCAGCGGAGAAATATCTTTTCTAAAAATTTGCCGGGCCCAAAGTTTGTACTTTGCGGGTACCTGTCAAACACAGAGACCGCGTCCTTGCGGCAGAAATCAGCATCCGAAAGTCCCAACCATTCTCCAACCGACCCCACCCATAACTGACCGGTTAC
>CAZPQC010000451.1:0-1694 GCA_964588525.1 uncultured Spirochaetaceae bacterium | reverse complement strand
ATCGATGGCCCGCCTGGCCTGTGTTAACGTAGCGAATCTGCCCCTGCAGCTGCTGCTCAGGAAGCATCCCGAGTGGCGAGAGCTTCCCGCCGCCGTTGTTTCCAAGGACAGCCCCTACGGGACGATACTTATCGTCAATAACCGGGCCAAGGAATACGGGATCGAGCCGGGAATGCGTTATGCCGGGGCCCTCAGTCTCAACCATGATTTGCGAGCCGATACTATTCCTGAGGAAACGGTTACGGAGGGGGCGGATTTCCTTGCCCGTGAATTGAGCAGATACAGCCCGCAGGTGGAGACGGATCGTAGCGAGCCCGGCATCTATTGGCTGGAGGTCGGCGGAATGTCCTCCCTGTATCCGGACTTGAGCATCTGGTGCAAAGCGGTCCGCCGCTGCCTGGCAGAAACGGGTTTCACCGCCGCCATTGCCGCGGGTTCCACCCGCTTCGGCTGTTATGCTGCGGCCAAATCGATCGAGGATCAGGTGATCTTCCCCCATCCCCGGTCCGAACGGGCGCGTGCCCTGGCAGCTGGGATCTCCGTCTTAAAACTCCCCGCCGAGGTAACGGAGCGGCTGGAGATGCTCGGCGTTCGCAGCGTGGCCTCCTTCCTGGATCTGCCGCCGGGAGCGGTGGGGAAACGATTCGGCCCGGAGGTCAAGCGGCTGCATCGATTTGCCGCCGGGGAATTGGATATTCCTGTTCAACCGACGGTGAGGCAGGCCGATCCGCAGTGGACGATCAAACTTCCCTACGCCGAGCTCTCCGGCGATCGCCTGTTGGACACCATGCGGCGGTCCCTGGATGAGGTGATCGGGAGCTTGAGAAAATCGCACAGGTTGATCCGGGAGCTGAGAATCCGCTTCGTTCTCGAGGGGACCTCGAAAGATTCAGTTCTCATCGAGCCGATCCAGCCCTCCTCACCCTCTATCGACATCGATCTGCTGACGGATCTCATCGCTCTCCGGATGGAGAATCTTCGCCTTCCTTGCGCCGCCGCGGCCATACGCATGGCAGCAGTAACAGTCGCCGAGAGAAGCATACAGTCGGAGCTTTTTAGCGCTGCTTCGAAGGAGAGCCGCCAGGAGGCGGACAAGGTCTTGGCCCGTTTGCGGGGGATTTTCGGCAACAGCTGCGTTCAGCGAGCCGTGTTGGAAGATGAACATATCCCGGAGCGAAGCTACAGCTGGGAGGATCTCAACAGGATGCCCTGGGAATCCGAGCAGGATCTTGGAGCTCCCACCTCCGCCGGGAGTGCGGCTTCGGAGGGTGCGGCAGCAGGGGACCGGCGGGGGGGACGGGGACGCCGGGTGGTGCGCCAGGCGGTTCGACAGGAGGTACAACAGGAGGCACGACAGGAGGCACGGCAGGCGGTACAGGTGCGCCAGGCGGTGCGGCAACCGACGCGCCAGGCGGTGCGGCGGATCTTCTCCGATCCCCGCCTGCCCCCAAAGCAGGGATTTGCACAGCGTTGGGGCCCCTATCCGATCTCCGGACGCTGGTGGCGCGGGGAGCAGCCTAAAGATTACTGCTACGCGGAAACCAGGACCGGAGAGATCCTCTGGCTTTGTTCGGACGGCTCCGATGGTCGGTGGCGTCAGATCGGAGTTGTAGAGTGACCGGTTATGTCCCCCTGTGGTGCAAGAGCCACTACTCGTTTTTAGAGGGTGCCAGCAGTCCGGAGGAGCTGGTGGC
>CAZPQC010000450.1:0-1694 GCA_964588525.1 uncultured Spirochaetaceae bacterium | reverse complement strand
CAGTCTGCAAACGGTGGTAATCGACAGGACCGAGAATCCTGAACATCCCGGCTTCATAGAAGATATCCTGTTCATATTCTCCAAGCTTCCGCAGAAAAAACAGACTATACTGATCTCCCACAGCCTCGAGAAGGACACCGAACAGCTGGTCTCCCTGCTGAGGCGGCCCACCGTGCTGCCGGTATCCACGTGGAGGCAATTGACCGTACCGACACGGGATGTATTCATGCAAACCGACCAGCAGCATAAACTCTCGGTAGTTGTCGATCTCATCCTGGCTGAACCGATGGAGAGTCTTCTTATTCAAAGTGGCGACCCGCAGCAGGCGGTCCAAGTAAGCAGGCTCATGCGGGCTCAGCATATTGAGCCTGCCCTACTGCTTGACAACCTGTCCGTGCAACAACAAAACAAGGTCTGTCAGAACTTCAGCGTGGGGAAAGTGCCGATACTGATCAGCACCTTCGAAACCGCCTGCAGCAAAAAATTACGGTGGGTAACCCATGTCATCAATCTGGCCGTACCCCCGCGGCCGGAGAGTTACAAACCGCCCTCATTTGTTCTGGAAAAGATCATAACCCTTGCCGAAGACTATGAGCGATTCAAGGAGAAGATCAAAGTGGATGCAGAAAAAAGCACACCCCCTTCAGAAGATCAGGTGTTTCGAGGAATGATTCGGCAGATCCTAAAATGGATCAAAGAGGAGGAAGACCCGGAGGTCCTCAACCAGTATCGAAACATCGTTCGCAAGAACGTACCACTCACGTTGCGCTCCTACTTCACCGCCTATCTGTTCAAACAGTCCCTGGCCGGAGAAAAGAAGAAAAAGAAAGGCTCCAAGATAACGAAGCTGTTCCTGAGTATGGGAAAGAACCGCAGAGTGTTTCCCAGCGATTTGATCCAGCTGTTCATGGACCGGCTCAAAGCCGATCGATCTCAGATTCACGACATCAAGGTATTGGACAACTACTCATTCGTGGAAGTCGACTCCTCCCTTGGCGAACGGGCTATAAAAGAAGTGTCCGGTATCGAGTTCAAAGGCCGGAAATTGGTGGTGAACTATGCCCGCAAGCGGGAGGACAAACGCGAAAGCGCCAACTGATTCGGCGGCGCAGCAGAGAGAGCTACTGCAGCCTGAGGACCTTCCCCTGCTGTTGAACGGTCCACTCGAGAAATTCGAAGTGGAGATCGGCTGCGGAAACGGTCACTTCATGGTCGAGTACTGCCGAATGAACCCAACCAGCCTGTTCGTCGGGGTGGAGATCAAGAAAAAACGATGTCTAAAAGCTCAAAGAAAAATCGAGAGGCGCCGGCTCGCCAACGCCCGTGTCATCCACGGATCTGCCGAAGCGGTCCTCAGGGTGCTGCCCGATGACTCGGTGGACAGCTTCCACCTGTACTTTCCGGATCCCTGGCCCAAGGCCAGACACAGGCGCCGCCGTTTTCTCCGGCGGGGGAATATCGAGACGCTCCGGCGAAAACTGAAGGTCGGCGGTTCTATCTTCTTTGCAACCGATTATTTCGACTACTATTTGCACACAAAGGTCCTCTTCCTGCTGCACGACGGATTCGGGCTATCCCCACAACCCCACAGCACGTCCGTCTATCGATCCGTATTTGCCCGAAGATTCGCGGAAAGAGGCAAGAAGGTGCGAAGCCTCACTGTGCGGAGGACCGCACCTGCGGAGCGGAGGACC
>CAZPQC010000449.1:0-1701 GCA_964588525.1 uncultured Spirochaetaceae bacterium | reverse complement strand
TCATCGCCGCCCAGCCGGTTGCCGATGCCCAGGACTATCGTGCCGCTCATCTGTTATCCACAGCTCGTAACTTCCGCCCTTGCTTACTTTCGTGCGTATTCTATTCCCATTTCACGCCTTTCAGCAACAAGATGACGAGCGGAGACTACCAATTCTTTAGCCGTTGACGAGGCACTGCTTTGGGTGTTAACATTCCTTGTTTGCACTGATGCGGCGCTGTGTGTGGGTTGACTAGCTGAAAAGAGGAGCTATAGCGATTTACCTCACTAAAGAAATCATGGTGCCGTTGAAAAATTTCAAAACAAGGAGGGTCTCATGGCTTATGAGAATATAACTGTAGAGCGAGAGGATAATATCGGCATAATCGCCCTGAACCGGCCACCGGCAAATCCCATAAATCTGGCTGTGCTCGATGAGCTGGATGCGGTCCTTACCGAGTGGGAAAAGGATAAAGCAGTGCGAGCCATAATCATCACCAGCGCCGGCGAGAAGGTATTCTCCGCCGGCTTTGACGTGAAAACAATCGGGACGCCGGATGGCGAGAAGGGTGCAGTCCGGGGACGGGAGGTGTTCAGACGCATCGAGAGGTTTCCCAAGCCTGTAATCGCCGCCCTGAATGGCTCTGCATTCGGTGGTGGCTGCGAACTGGCTATGTCCTGCCACTTCAGGATAATGGTCAACTCTGAGCGGGTGATAATAGGACAGCCTGAAATTGACTTAGGTATTATACCTGGCTGGGGCGGCAGCCAGCGGTTGCCCAGGCTGGTGGGTAAAACCAAAGCGCTGGAAATGCTTCTGCTCGGCACCAGAATCAATGCCCCCGAGGCTTTGAGCATCGGGCTTATAACCAGAATGTCTCAACCGGGGCAGTTGATGAATGATGCTAAAGAACTCGCCAGGACTCTGGCGAAAAAAGCACCGATTACTGTACAGATAATCCTAGACATAGTAACCCGAGGAATCGAGACCACTACCGAGCAGGGCTTGAAAATAGAAGAGGAAGGATGGCATCGGGTAGAAAAAACGAAGGATGCCAAGGAGGGAATAAAAGCGTTCATCGAGAAACGAGAGCCGACCTTCACCGGTGAATAGCCCCGACTTTGTCGTGGGCAAAAAATAAAAGTGTGGAGTTTAACATGAAGGCTGAAGACATCAAGAAAATCGCAGTCATGGGGGCCGGTGACATGGGGCACGGCATCGCCGAGGTGGCGCTGCTTGCTGGCTACAAGGTGGCAATGCGGGACATCGAGCAGAGATTTATTGACAAGGGGCTTTCCAGAATCAAGGAGAGCCTGGATAAGCTCGTGGAAAAGCAGAAAATCACCGAAGAGAACAGGAAGGCAATGCTGGCTAATATCCAGACCTTTGTTGATATTGCCGAGTCTGTTAAGGACGCTGATTTTGTTATTGAGGCCGTTCCCGAGATTATGGACCTCAAGAGGCAGGTTTTCCAGGCACTGGATGCCGCCGCTCCCAAACATGCCATACTGGCTTCCAATACCTCCACTATGAGCATCACGGAAATCGCCTCGTCTACGAAGAGGCCGGAGCAGGTCGTCGGCATGCATTTTTTTAACCCGCCTGTCCTTATGAAGCTCGTCGAGGTCATAAAGGGAGGGAGGACCAGCGAGGCGACAATGCAGCTTACATATGACCTGGCGTTGAGGATGAACAAGTTGCCGGTCAGGGTTGAGAAGGATT
>CAZPQC010000448.1:0-1707 GCA_964588525.1 uncultured Spirochaetaceae bacterium | reverse complement strand
ACGGTATGTCATCGACTATGTATTATAGTGCCACTCCCCGAAAAGTCAAAGTCGGCGCGGGTCGGTCGGGTATAGTTCAAAACTTTGGGGATGAGGGGCTTGCAAGCGCCGACTGGGCCAGTATACTTGAGCCAGATGGAGAAGATAAGCGATGGAAAGGCACAGTCATGGCCCGCAGGATGTCGCGGAAGCGTCGCAAGGAAGCGTTCTTGATTGCAGCCAGCGAAGCATTCGAGGAATTGGAGCAGTGGTACGATGAACACCCCGAAGCTACGTTTGGTGAGGTGGAACAAGAGGCACGAAGACGTCGTCGGAAGCTGATGGGAAAGGCGCTTGAGATACTGGTCAACGGCAGGGACAACGGGGTGCAGCCAGAGGGTGTGTACTGCCAGCAGTGTGGTGGGCAGATGGACTTCAAGGACTATCTGCCGTGGACGGTACGTGGGCTAGAGGGGGATACGGAGCTGGAGCGAGCCTATTACGTCTGTCCCGAGTGCAAGGGAGAGACCTTTTTTCCCCCTCGACCACAAGCTTGAGCTGCGAGCGGATCACTGGAGTGAAGGGGCGGCCCAGGTAGCGGCAAAGCAAGGCTCACAGGCGTCCTCGTTTGACCAAGGTGCTGAGGCATACACGGATGCAGTCGGAGGGAGCATCTCCGGTTCGAGTGTGAGGCGCATTACGGAGGGCTTTGGTCAGCGCTTGGTGGAGCAGAAGAAGCAGGAAGCCATACAGGCTTCGGCGATCGCGCAACGAGACGAGTCGCCACAACAACGACGTGTGACGCTACAAGACCCGATTTTGATGCGGGGGAATCTCTCCAGCGATGGGACGATGATTCTACTACGAAAAGAGGGGTGGAAAGAGGTCAAGCTAGCCACCTACTCTCAGGTCGAGACGCTGTCTGCGGAAGATAAGCGCAGACGACCAGCGCAACAGAAGGGCAAGCGCGCACACGAAGATGTGGTCCGCTTGAGTGCCCATAGCTATTGTGCTGGCCTGTGGAAGGCAGACACCTTTGCGCTGTACCAATATGCCGAGGGACTGAGACGGGGACTGGACCTGCTAGAGCAGTTGAGTTCCGTCAACGACGGTGCGTTGTGGATCGAGCGGATAACGCAGACCAACTTCCCCGAGGCCATCCAGGAGATCGACTGGGATCACGTCGTGGAACGGCTGTGGGCGGTCGCGCATGCCGTCTATGGGGAGGGGACCGCTGCGCAAGAGTGGGAGGAACAGCAAGAAGACGCACTGTGGGAGGGGGAGGTCGAGGAGGTGATCGTGGCGCTCGATGCGCTGGAGTTGGAGCGGCCTGACTATCCAGATGAAGTGCGGCAAGCGCCTGGCTACTTCCGACACAATCGTGAACGAATGCGCTATGATGTCTTTCGCGCTCTGGGATGTCCGATCGGCAGTGGCACGGTGGAGAGCGGGGCAAGAAACGTGGTCAAACATCGGATGCGGCGTCCTGGTCGAGGATGGAAGCGAGAGTGTGCTCAGGCTATGTTGGCCGTGTTGAGCGAACTGCACAGCAACCGCTTCGAGCAGGCCTGGGAGATGGCCTACCGTCCCGCCGCCTAGGTCACCCAAAGTTCTGAACTATACCCCCTCAGTCGTAGATCTTGACATACGGTCCGAAACATGCTATAATGAGCATAAAGAGGCAAAAACGTGCAATAGTGACCATGGTGGACACTGGGTCGTTGAGAG
>CAZPQC010000447.1:0-1717 GCA_964588525.1 uncultured Spirochaetaceae bacterium | reverse complement strand
GCCTGAAGGAGGATAAGGTATGGCTTCAAAGGAAAGGACTCAGGAAATATTTAAAGCACTCTATGACGCAGTAGTAGCCTATGATGAGAAAGCCAGCGCCGAACTAAGTCAAACTGCCCTGGAGGAAGGCATAGAGGCCTACGATGCAGTGATGAGCGGTTTATCCGCCGGGATGGAGAAGGTGGGACAGTTGTATGCCAGCCATGAGTATTTTGTACCACAACTTCTGCTATGTGCGGATGCACTCTATGCCGGGTTAGAAATCCTGAAGCCTCACATTAAGAGACACGAAGAGGAGGCAAAGCTAAAGATAGTACTTGGTACCGTGGAAGGTGATATTCACGACATAGGCAAGAACCTGGTCAAGATAATGTTTGACGCTGCCGGCTGGACTGTTTATGACCTGGGAAGAGACGTAAAGATCGAAAGATTTGCCGAGGAGCAGGAAAGGACGGCCTCTGATGTTGTGGCTCTCTCGGCCTTGATGACAACCAGCATGTTAGCCATGCCAACTATCGTAAAGATGGTCAAGGCGGTTAATCCCAGTGTAGCCGTCATGGTAGGTGGGGCCCCGTTAACGCCGGAGATAGCCAAACAATATGGTGCCGATGGCTATGCCAGCAACGCGGGGGAGGCAGTCCGGGAAACGGTCAGCGTTATTGCCAGCATGAAGGGAACGCAGGCAAAGTAATCGTTCCGCCCGGCAGGATGCAGCCTTAGAGGCAAAAAGCCAGGACAAGGAGAATGATTCGGTGGAACGAGTGAATTCGATGCTGTTGGGGCAACCGGTAGACCGGGTGCCGCTTTATCACTTTATGTTCGGCTTTTGCGCCAGAAATGTAGGCTACCCCATTGCCGACATTTATAAAGATCCGGAGAAGAGCTTTATGGCGCAGTTGTGGACGTTCGAGCAGTACGGTATTGACGGTGGCCCCGACTTTGGCTACGCCTCCTACGGAGGCTGGGAATTTGGAGCGGACATCGAATTCCCGAGCAGTGAATGGGAACAGGCACCATCGCATGGCAGCTTTGCCGTGCAGTCGGAAGAAGACCTCGGCAGGCTGACATTGCCCGACGTGAAAAGGGCGGGGATGCTTCCGCTGGCCCTGGAGTTCTCCAGGCTTCAGGATAAGTTCGGTAAACCTATCTCAATTGTCCTTGGCGGTGGCTTTACAATTGCCGGAAATATCTGCCCCGTAGAAAAACTATGCCGCTGGATGATAAAGAGACCCGAGTTGGCTCACCAGCTTCTCCGGCTGGCTACCGACCACATTCTGGAGGTGGTTCAGTACTGGGCAGACACCTTCGGTGCGGCACGTGTTATACCTAACATCTGGGAACCTCTGGCCTCCAACGATATAATCTCCCCGCAGCAGTTCGAACTGTTTGTCCTTCCCTACCTGAAGCAGTCCAGCCAAAAGATATTAGGCATGGGAGTCAAACATATCTACTACCACATCTGTGGTGAACAGAACCTGAACCTGCCATACTGGGCTCAAGTCCCTATGGGGGACCCCGGTATTGTAAGCTTCGGCCATCAGGTGGATCTTACCGGAGCCATCAAATATTTTGGGGATAGATGTATAATTGTCGGCAATATAGACCCGACAGTTATTCATAACGGGACACCCCGGCAGGTATATGAACTTTGCCGGCAGTGTATTGAGCAGGCGAAGTATGCACCCCGAGGCTACATGCTGATGTCAGGATGTGAAGT
>CAZPQC010000446.1:0-1749 GCA_964588525.1 uncultured Spirochaetaceae bacterium | reverse complement strand
GTCCAAGTAAAGGAAGCCGATTATGAATATAGAGAAGCCAAAGGGAGCCACGACCCCCCCCAAAGTGCTGGGTCGCGGAACCGGGACGGGCAAGGGTTGTACCGCAGGCAAGGGCACGAAGGGTCAGAACTCCCGAGCCGGCGGCGGAACCAGGCTCGGTTTTGAAGGCGGTCAGATGCCTCTGTTTCGCCGGGTCGCCAGAAGGGGTTTTTCCAATTATCCTTTTAAAAAGAAGTATTTGACGCTCAAGGTGGAGGCGTTGGGCGGCTTCAAAGAGGGGGATACGGTAAACCGGGAAACATTGGTGGCTGCGGGGCTGATTCCAGCTCGGGCCAAAGGTAAGACGATTCCTATAAAGATCCTGGCAGGCGGTACCGTCTCAAAGAAACTGACGATAGCTGTCGACAAGGTAACCTCCGGAGCCGCGCAGATGATCGAGGCGGCCGGCGGGACGGTTGTCTCGGCAGACAGAAAAGCATAGGAAAAGAAAAGTAATATGGCGAATCCACTAGTTGATATATTCAGAGTCAAGGATCTGCGGGACCGCATCCTGTTCACCGTATTCATCCTGTTCATCTTCCGTCTGGGCGCGAATATCCCCATTCCCGGGGTGAATCTCACCGCCCTGAAGCTCTATATGACGGCCCAGGAAGCGACGGGCACCTTCGGGATCACAGACTATCTCGATTTCTTCGCGGGAGGGGCGTTCAAGAACTTCTCGATCTTCATGCTCGGCATCATGCCCTACATCTCGACCTCAATCATCATGCAGTTGCTTCTGCTGGTGTTTCCCAAATTGAAGGCGATATCCCAGGAGGAGGGGGGCAGAAAAAAGATCCAGCGATATACACGCTACGGTACGATACTGGTCTGTCTCGTTCAAGGATTTGCAGTCACCTCCTACGTCGACAGAATTCCCGATGCCATAACGTTGAGCCGCAGCGCCTATACCATAATTGCTATACTGACGGTAACCGCAGGGACCATACTCCTGATGTGGATGGGCGAACAGATCACCCAGCGGGGGATCGGCAATGGTATCTCCCTGTTGATCTTTGCCGGGATCGTGACCCGGATTCCCTACGCGATCTATACGATCGTCGAGCAGATCCGCAGACGGGATTTGAATCCGGTTTTCATGATCGTCGTCCTGGTTATGTTCGTCGTGGTGGTCGCCCTGGTTGTATACGAGCAGCAGGGGCAGCGAAAGATCCCCGTCCACTACGCCAAACGGGTGATCGGGCGCAAGATTTATGGGTCCCAGAACTCATACCTGCCCTTCAAGATCAACCCTTCAGGTGTGATTCCCGTTATCTTCGCCTCCTCCATTCTGGTGTTTCCTCTGCAGATCGCCCAAAACCTCGGCTCCCGGGTAGACTGGCTTTCACGTTTCGCCTCCTGGCTTCGGCCGAACGGCGTGCCCTACATCATCGCCTATACCGGTCTGATCATCTTCTTTGCCTATTTTTATACCCAGGTCACGCTGAATCCGATAGAGATTTCCAAGAACATCCGCGAGAACGGCGGCTCGATTCCGGGTATCCGATCGGACAAGATGGAGGAGTACTTCACCAGGATACTCAATCGAATAGTGCTGCCCGGGGCTCTTTTTCTGGCCTTTATTGCGGTGATCCCTACGATCGTTCAAACCTGGTTGAATATTCCCCGCTCTGTAGCCTATTTGATGGGGGGAACCTCGCTTTTGATCATGGTAGGCGTGGATCTGGATACGATGAGTCAAATCGAAGG
>CAZPQC010000445.1:0-1758 GCA_964588525.1 uncultured Spirochaetaceae bacterium | reverse complement strand
GAAACTCCTAAATCCTCGAAAGAAACACCGAATCAGCCGAAAGGCGCGTTTCAAGCCGGAAATAGTCCCCTCGATCCCGGCCCGAAAGGCTTGCCAGTGCGCCAACACTTTGTCGACGAAGTCCCGCATATGGCGAGGGATCGCCAGTGTGTCCACCTGCTCGGCCAGCTCCGCGAACTTCGCCTCGGCCGGGCGAAAGCCCTTGTCGGCCGCCAGCACCTTGGGCCGTCGGCCAAAGCGTTTCTGGTGACGCTCGATTACCAACTCGGTCAAGTCACAGTCGGCTTCCTGTTTTTCGTAGACCTCGTAGTCGGTGATGAATTTCTCCGCACTCTCGCACAACAGCACCTTGTGGCCAAACTCGACCGGGCGTTGCCGCCGCCCCCGCTTGATCAGTTCGGTGTGCGGCTCGAAAAGGCTGAACACCCGGTCGCGGGCCGGAACGTTTTCGCCGTCCACCTGCGCCCGGCGGGCGGTGGCGACGACCGTTTTCATGGCCGGCAGGTACGCCTTGAGTTCCAACGCCACGGCGGCCAGCGCCGCGCGGCCACGCGATCCCGCCTGAATTGCGCAGAATTCCTCGGCCACCGCCACGATCCACTCGGTCCGCTCGACGAGCGTGCGGAGCGACGAGCGGACTTTTCGCTGACGCGACGTCGACTTGCTGGGCATGTACCGTGTGACGTACAGGTGCAGCCGTTTGATCTTCCGGTCGTGGAACCGGTGCGGGCAACAGCCCGGAACGATCTGGCGGGCCCGTTTCAGAAGCCGCGAGGCCACGCGCCAGGTGTCCCACAAGAGCGACGAATCGGTGGGCCAGTGGATGTTCGATTCGACCACGGTTGTGTCCGTGCGGATGACGTCGGGGTCGACCACGCCGCGCGCAACTCCATGGCGGCCAAGCAGTTCGTTGACCCGTTTCCACGTTCTCGGCTCGATGGCCAGGAAGCACCGGTCCAGAAACGAGTAGTCCATGACGGGCCGCTTCCGCATCCGCAGGAAATCTTGGAGGAACGGATCGCTGCCGATACGGATGACCGTCTCGCGGAATGGCAACCCCTCGATATGCTGGACCACCAGTGCCCGGAGGATGTTCTCCGAGGTGTAATCCCCCTTGCGGCCCTGGGCGTCGCCCTCGGAGAGCTTCAGGAGATCCCGGTGGACGGCGGAAAGGACCTCGGGATTGGCGTCGAGGACTTGACTGATCGCCCGATATCGGGCACGATAGTCGCGTACGACCTTGGGCAACCCGTCGTCATTGGACTCGAAACACAACACGGCTTCTTTCTTTCGACGCATCTTCGTCCTCCTGGCGGTTGGATACCATGAGGATAAGGATGCGTCATTTTTTATCAAGCTCAATCGTCGCAAACCGACGCGGAATCGCTTCCACAACAGAAACTATTTAGATTTGTGCCGTCGATGTACTTCTCCGCATACCCTACGGCTGTGCCCACTTCGTTTATGGCGTAGGCGTAGGCGCCCGTGCCACCGTTGCTGTCGGTGCCCAGATCGCCCAGAGCTGTGGCGATCGTGGTTCCAGCGTCCCACCGCACAGCGCGGTTGCCAACGTACATACCATCGACGTACTCGTAGGCGATTCCTACGGCGGTACTCCCGTTGTTGACGGCATAGGCCCAAGCGAACGAGAACCCAGTACTTTCGGCGCTGAGTATACCCAGTTCCGTGGCTGCGGTGCTTCCGGCTTCCCAGCGCACGGCGCGGGAACCCTTGTCGGTGCCGTCGACGTACTTCGTT
>CAZPQC010000444.1:0-1760 GCA_964588525.1 uncultured Spirochaetaceae bacterium | reverse complement strand
TCCCCCTCTTCCAGGCGCTGCGTCAGGCCGACCACGTCGAAACGACCCAGATTTATAAAAACGCTTCGAATCTCCTCGTCGATCCCTCCGAGCACGGCATTCGGAATATCGTAACGGTAGTAGCTGAGCTTGAACACGGCAATTTCCCTGCGTTCCGATACGACTTGAGCGGATACCGTTGTGCGGACGATAAGGGATATTGCCAGGAGTGCAGCTACAAGGAGTAGTAGTTTGCGCACCTTTGATCCTCCCACGCGTGTAGATGAAGCCGGAATTTCTTTTTTACTATCATTTACAAGGTTACAGCGATCCTGCACCTTTTTCAATTCGCGGAGATTATTTTTTAATTGAGCGGGCCGGATGTCCGGCAGCTATCGCACCGGCGTGCCGGTTGTAAAACAGCCTCAGTTACGTGGCAGCTGCAGCACGTTGCAGCCGCCACCCATACTCACCCTCGCGCGCCGGGACTCCTACGCTCCCTCTCGCGGTTGGCGCTTCACGAAGCGCCCCGCCCCGGTTTTGCCGACGAACTTCATCTGCTTGCCGTCCCATTCGGAAACCTTGCGTCCGCGGGAGTATACGGCGAAGGGCATCCCGGTCACCTCCCATCCCTCCCAGGGGGTGTAGTCCACGTTCATGTGCAGCTTGCTCTGGGATACCTTGAATTTCTGCTTCGGATCGAAGATCACCAGGTCCGCGTCTTTTCCCACGGCGACCTCTCCCTTTTCCGTGAGGCCGAACATTTTCGCCGTATTCGTCGAGAGGACGGCGACCATCTGTTCCAGGCTGATGCGTCCCTTGGCCACCCCTTCGCTATGCATGAGCATCAGCATGGTCTCGATCCCCGGCGCGCCGTTGGGGATCTTCTTGTAGTCATCCTTGCCGAACATGTCCTTCTGGCCCTTGAAATCGAAGGGGCAGTGATCCGTGCCGATCGTTTGAATATCCCCGTATCTCAATCCCAGCCACAACTCGTCGCTGGAGTCCTTTGGGCGCAGGGGTGGAGACATCACATACTTGGCTCCCTGCCAGTTCGGCTCCTCATAGCGCTCCTCGTTCAGCGTGAGGTACTGGGGACAGGTCTCGGCATACATCTCCACGCCCCGATCGCGGGCCTTCTTGATCTTCCACATGCCCTCTTTCGAGGAAAGGTGAACGATGTAGATCCGGGAACCGGTGAACTCGACCATCTTGGCCGCCTTGTCCACCGCCTCCTCCTCGGCCAGAACGGCGTGGGCCTTGGCGTGATACATCGGAGACATGGTGCCGGCCTGCTCGAAGTTCTCGTTCAGGCGGCGTACGATGTCGAAGTTCTCCGCATGCACCTGGACCAGCCCGCCGTACTTCTTGGTCTCCTCCAGCAGACGGATCATGGTGTAATCGTCCACTCGAAAATCGTAGAACAGGAATATCTTGAAGCTCGGGGTTCCATACTCCTGAGCCGCCTTCTTGACCTCGTCGATTACCTCCGGGCGAGGATCCAGCACCGCCGGATGCAGGGAGTAGTCTACGGCAACCTTCCCGTCGGCGATACCGCGCTTTCGCTCCACGGCCTCGTGAAGGGACTCACCCTTGTTCTGGAGCACGAAGTCCACAACGGAGGTGGTCCCGCCGCAGGCCGCGGCAATGGTTCCGGTCTCGAAATCATCCTTCGAGGTCGTGCCCATGAAGGGCATGGCCAGGTGAGTGTGAGGATCGATCGCCCCGGGAAGCACGTACTTGCCCTTGGCCTCAACAACCTCATCGGCTTTGATCGACTG
>CAZPQC010000443.1:0-1766 GCA_964588525.1 uncultured Spirochaetaceae bacterium | reverse complement strand
TACGGCTGCCCCCAGAACTATATACAGGAAGATACGCCGCGACCTCGCCCTCCGTTCGGCTACTCCTCCCGCAGCCGCCATCTGAAGCACTCTATTCCAGTAATATAGCCAGATCGGCGTGGCTACCACCACCAGCGCCAGGCAGATACTGAGCTGGTCACGCCACCACCCTGCTGTAACCACCGTTGGTGCAACGCCAGCAGTATGGATTGGTAGCTCCAGCAGGATGCCGAGCAGTATTATCAGCCCGGCAATCAGGGTGCCTAAACCAAGAAACGACATGAGGTAGGAATGAACCCGCCGCGCGGAAAGCCGCTTCTGAACCTGGGCTGCTTCCTCATGCGTCACACGCTGGTGATAAACCCATATGGCAGCGGCAACAAGCATCGTGGACACTGCCCACCCCAAAAACTGGAAATACGTGTTAACAGGGGTGCTCAGACTACCAAGGGCGAATCTAAAGACTCCGGAAAGAGAGGTGGTTAGAGCTACCAGTCCGGCGATTGCCCCACCGGATATGGTAAGAAGGTATAAATACACCTGACGGAGGGTAGAGTCAGCGTCTCCCCTGGCCATACGGAACCAGTGAAAGCCCCAGACCGCTCCCCCGAGCAATATCCAGCTTATATTGCCCTGGGCACTACTGCTCCAGAAGCTGCCCGAGACTATCGCCTCTCCCCAGACCGGCAGATGCAAGACGGCGGTATTGACCAATCCCACCAGGTTGACCGATAGCGATACTAAGCCCCAGCCGGAAAGCAGGTAAACGTACCAGCGTCTTAATGTCCTTGCCGCTGGTGAAGGCTGTCCCTCTTTCTCGGTCAATAGCCAGTGGTAGTACCATATGACTCCGGTTACTATCAGCCGGGCTAATTCTCCCGATGGGAAGTGGTCCAGCAACGCGCCGGCCATCAGCCATTTTAAGAAGCCCACCGCCGCAAAAAATCCCACCAGCGCTGACGCTGCCACAATTATGTTCAGGAACAGCTTTCGTATTGCTGAGCCTACCTCGTCGGTATCCCCGGAAACATTTCTCTGGATTGCTCTCCAGAAGAGGAACCATAGCACCCCACCTATGACCAGCATCGCCAGACCGAGGCTGAGCGTTTGCCGGGCAAAACCCGGTGCCCCAACCTGGGCCAGGGCATATTTGGTGATTACGTCGAAGCAAACGCCCAACAGGATGCTCACGCCAGCGGCGAACATACCCAGGGCGATAAAATATACCAGGTAGAAATAGACACGCTTAGCCGTGCTCATTTAATTCGCCTCCTTAAGCCTAATAGAAAAGCCACCACACATCCCAGGGCGAAGTAATCTTCCAGGAGGTCCCCTCTTTCGTGAGGAAAAAGGTGATTTGGTTAGTACGCACTGGATTGTCGAAAGGACCGCCGGGTCTAAAAGTATCAATCGTAACCTCTACGGTAGCCTGGCTGTCCTCTACTGCCGATTTCCCCAGCGTAACCTTCCATTCAGGCTTCTCTCCAGGGCTAGTGAATGGGCTTCTCCACTGTTCGTAGGGATATTTTTCGGTGGTTGGGGGAGATAGGTAGCTGTATGCCGTCAAATAGTCTTCATCCTGAAGAGCCAGAAAATACCTCTGCACTGTACCCTCGGGTGTATTTTCAGGCAATAACGGCGTCTCCTTGGGGGTCATGGTCAAAACCAGCACTACCGCAGCTATAACCAGAACCCCAATGGTAACTCCGAAGATAAGCAGCCAGCGGCTAGACGTCTTCACCTAATCGTAACTCCCCACATTTATG
>CAZPQC010000442.1:0-1770 GCA_964588525.1 uncultured Spirochaetaceae bacterium | reverse complement strand
TCCATACCAACGACATGCATTCCGAGCTCATACCCCATTCGCCGGCAGTAGACTATCGCCCCGGAGAGGAAGACCCTGCTATAGGAGGGTTCGCTCGTCTGGCTACCGCCGTGGACGAAATCCGGGAGAACAAAAGGAAGGAAGGTGAACCGGTCCTTCTCTTTGACGCCGGTGATTTCCTGGGAGGCGGTCCTTTCGCCTGGCTGGCCCTCAATGGTTCTGCTGCAGAGCTTACCATAATGCAGGAGATGGGATATGATGCTGTGACCATCGGCAACCATGAGTATGACTATGGTCCTGACGTCCTGGCGCAATACCTTTTAAAGGCGGGATACCCCGAAGCCCACCAGGAAACACTGGTACTGGCCTCCAACACGGAGGCGCCACCAAGCCATCCGCTGGCTGCCCGGAGTCTCTACAGGAACACAGGCATGTTTGAGCTGGAAAACGGCCTGAAAGTAGGAGTTTTCGGCCTTATAGGTAAAGACGCCATCCTGGTGATGGGTGAAACCGGGGACGTGCAGTTCTTGGATCAGCACACAGTAGCCCGCCAGGCGGTAGACGAACTGGAGGAACAGGGTGCCGATGTCATCGTGGCCATAAGTCATTCCGGCGTGGATGAGGACAGGGAACTGGCGCGAGAGGTCCCGGGTATCGACGTAATCGTAGGCGGCCACTCCCATACCGCACTGTATGAGCCGGTCTTGCAGGGCACTACCGTCATTGCCCAGGCTGGTTCCCTGGGGATGTACCTGGGGCAATTGGAACTGGCATACAACTCCGACACCGGCGAGGTACGGGTGCGCAACGAAGAAAACGACCACCCCTTCCTTATTCCTATTGACAGCAGCTTTGCCTGCAATCCACAAATCGGTGCCCTGGTCCAGGAATATACTCTCGACTTGAACGCCTACATCGAGGAGGTGACCGGCGGCGAATTCGACGATGTAATGAGTACGATAGCCAGGTCTGACTTTGTCCTGTCCAACCTTCCGTACTTCGATGAAACTGCGCTGGGCAACTTCGTCACCGATGCCATGCGCTTCGTCGCCCAGGAATTTACCGGCGAGAGAGTCGACATAGCAGGTCAGGCTAATGGCAACATCCGGAATAGCATCTTTCCGGGCACCATGGAATACTCTGCAGGAAACATTTCTTTCTACGAGATTATCGAAGCCACCGGTGTGGGACGCGGACGCGACGGCTACCCGGGTTGCCCGATTGCCTCTGTCTATCTTACCGGCGAAGAGGTGCGCCGTGTGCTGGAGATAACCATATTGCTGCAGGAATTCATGGGAGACTCTTATTTTCTACACTTCTCCGGCCTGCGGTACAGCTACAACCCCACCAACGCAGTGCTCTTGACCGTGCCTTTCGTGAACCTGCCTGTTCCCACGACCCGTGCGGTTACCAGTGCCGAGCTTTACACGGGGAATGGGATTCAACCTGCAAACAGCGAAGGGTATATCCCCTTAAAACGTGGGGACGAAGAGTTGTACCACGTGGTCACCGACGCCTACCTCATGCTATTCCTTCCCCTGGTAACAGACATGCTACCTCAACTGGAGGTAGTCCCTAAAAACGCCGATGGAGAGCCGGTGCCACTGGACAGAATAGACGAACTGATAATACGTCATGCCGATGGAAGAGAGCTAAAAGTATGGGAAACGGTGGTGATTTACGCAGCCCAGCTATCTGGAGAGGGTGGGGTACCACAGATCCCCGATTATTATGAAGGTGTTGCCGGGCGCATCAACAAAATCTGGACTT
>CAZPQC010000441.1:0-1781 GCA_964588525.1 uncultured Spirochaetaceae bacterium | reverse complement strand
CGTATCCTATTGGGGTCATCACACTCCAACCACGGCCCAAAGGCCGCAGAAAGGATACGCCATGGACAAGGGTACCACAAATGACATCCAAGGACAAATCCCCCAAGTCGTGCGCTCGTTGGACGAACTGGCCCGAGAAGGGGCACGGCGTATGATCGCGGCGGCATTGGAACTGGAAGTCGAGGAGTACATTGAGAAACTCCGTCACCTGCGCGACGAAAATGGTCACGCACTCGTCGTCCGGAATGGCAAAGCAAAGCCACGCACGGTCAGCCTGGCAGCAGGTCCCGTCGATCTCCAGGCTCCGCGTGTGGACGATCGGCGGCCAGACCATCGATTCACAAGCAAGATCCTCCCACCGTACATGCGACGCTCGCCACGCCTGGATGATGCCCTGCCGGTGCTCTACCTTCGTGGCCTATCCACCGGCGACTTTGAGGAAGCGATCCCGGCCTTGCTGGGCGCAGATGCAGCGGGCTTCTCTCCCTCGACGATCACTCGTCTGACGAGAGTCTGGCAGGAAGAGCACGAAGGGTGGTGCAAACGTCTTTTAACAGACAAAGAATACGTCTATATGTGGGCGGATGGCGTCTACTTTGGCGTCCGCCTGGGAGAAGACAAGCAACTGGCATGTCTGGTCCTGGTGGGTGCGCTGCCTGACGGGACAAAGGAGGTCATCGCCCTTCAAGATGGGTACCGAGAGTCCACAGATTCCTGGCTCAGCCTGCTACGGGACCTCAAACGGCGCGGCATGCCAGCACCCGAACTGGCGATTGGCGACGGTGCGCTAGGCTTCTGGGCAGCTCTGCGCCAGGTGTATTCAGGAACCAAAGAGCAACGCTGTTGGGTACACAAGATCGCCAACGTCCTGGACAAACTGCCGAAACGGGTGCAGCCCAGGGCAAAGGACATGCTACATGAGATCATGTACGCGCCCGACCGGCAAAGCGCGCTGGAAGATATCGAGCGCTTCTCCCAGGAGTTCGAGGCCAAGTATCCCAAAGCAGTGGAGTGCTTGCTCAAGGACCAAGATGAGTTGTTAACGTTCTTTGACTTCCCAGCGGAACACTGGATTCACCTGCGGACGACGAACCCTATCGAATCCACGTTCTCCACAGTCAAGGCCCGTACCAAGCGCACCAAAGGAGCAGGGTCTCCCAAGGCCGGGCTGGCAATGGCCTTCAAGCTACTGTTAGGAGCCGAACGACGCTGGCGCAAGATCAATGCCCCTCACCTGGTGGCTTTGGTTCAAGCTGGGGTCAGCTTTCCCAACGGAGAGCAGCTGATCCTAAAGGCAGCATAGCCAATTCGCTGAGGGTGTGAGATCCAGGGACACACGCCATGGAAACTGATCCACAACATTTGACAATATCTCTCTCCAGGCAAGCTGGAGATGTAGTATCGCGTTTCTGTCTCACACTTGTCACCGATTCGTCGTTCTGCGCGCACCATGATGACGGTTTGAAGTTCTGCCCATAGCTCTGGCTTGTACAATGCCGCAATGTATTCAGGGTGAGCCGTCGCCCAACATTCACGAATCTCGATGCGACCGTGTCCTTTGTCAACCGTTCTGTGGTAGTCACAGTCAGTGAAATCGATGGCTTGAGCGTCCTCAAACAGTGTCTTTGCATCCGCGTACAGCTTGCCCTGATTGCCCTTGAGGGCCAACACGTAGTCTGCGCCCTGATCCACGATCTGTCTGGCTATCTCTTTCTGACAGCCGATCGCATCTATCGTGACAATGCAACCTGATAGCTTAAGTAGTTCTAGTAGCGCTGGTA
>CAZPQC010000440.1:0-1784 GCA_964588525.1 uncultured Spirochaetaceae bacterium | reverse complement strand
GCCGGCCCCCTGGTCAGCCCGAAAACCTATCGCGAGCTGTTTTTCAACGGTTTCGCCTCCCGTATCCAGAACGTCAAGGCCAGGCAACAGTTCGTGATCAAGCATGCCTGCGGCAATAATCGACTCTTGCTCGATCAGTTCGCTGATTTGGGCATCGACTGCTACCAATCGATTCAGGCGTCCGCCGGGATGGATATCGTCCAGGTACAGGCCCAGTACGGCGACCGGTTCGCGGTTTGGGGGGGCGTTCGCACGGAAAACCTGTTGGCCGGCACGGTCGAGGACGTCCGAGCGGACGTCGATCGATTCATGCGCGAAGTAGCCCCTCGCGGGGGCTGCATTTTGGGAACCAGCCACTCGGTAGCTGTGGGAACCCACTACGAAAACTTCATGGCCCTTCTAAATAAGTCCACGTAATAGGGAAAGTGGGCGAGGAACTGACCTGGAAAGAAAAACAGGCTTGGTTGTAGGGTAAGTGTTTATCACCAACACAGAAACCCTGGAGACCAAGCCATGGACGGCAGTATCCATCTTACGACATCCGAATGCAAGACCTTGTTGGCCTATTACCGAACCGCGACAGACCCGGCCGTACGACTGCGGGCCCACATTTTGCTGCTTTTGGCCGAGGGATATCCCTGGAGCCAGATCGCGGCCATGCTCTTTACCAGCACGCGCACCATCCGACGGTGGAAAAAACGGTTTCAGCAAGATGGCGTCGAGGCGGTCGTGGGGGCAGCGCGGGGACGGCCCATCGTGTTGCTGGTCTGGTGGGTGGCCGTGGTTGCTCGTTGGGTGACCCACAAGACACCCCGGGACTTCGGATTTCTGCGAAGCCGCTGGTCGTGTGCCACGGTGGTACTGTTGTTGTGGGAGGAACATCGCCTGAGCGTCAGCGCGGAAACGGTTCGGCGATGGCTGCATCGGGAGCAGTTGGTCTGGCGTCGGCCGCGACCGGTGGTGGGTCCGAAAGACCCCGAATATGCCGTGAAATTGCGGAGGATTCGCCATCTGCTGGCCACCTTGCCCGACGAGGAAACGGCCGTGTTTCAGGACGAGGTGGATATCAACACCAATCCGAAGATCGGCTCGATGTGGATGCGTCGGGGCCAACAGGCCGAGGTGGGAACGCCCGGCACCAACGTGAAACGCTACCTGGCCGGTTCGCTGCATTGGCGAACCGGCACACTGCTGGTCAGTCCGCCGGGCACCCGGCGGAACACGGCATTGTTCATCGCGCATCTGGACGATCTGCGTCGCCGGTTGCGAGGCTATCGCCGGATTCACGTGATTTGCGACAATGCGTCGTTTCATGGTTCAGGTCCGGTTCACGAGTATCTGGCCCAGTGGGGTCACCGGATTGTGATCCACTATTTGCCCAAGCATTCTCCCAAAACCAATCCGATTGAGCGTGTTTGGTGGCACCTCCACGAGGAAATCACCCGCAACCACCGATGCCGATCGATCGACGAACTCCTTGAACTGACCTTCGAGTGGTTCGGCTACAAAAAGCCTTTTGAAATCGAGACTTCCGTTTACCCAAAAACCCTCGCTGCCTGAGCACTTTCCCTTTTGTGTGGACTTATTTAGTGCGTTGCCTAACCTCCACATAGTCCCTTCTCAAATGCGAGACCATAGCACCTCTTGTTATCACGATGACCAGCCTGCGCGCCTGCTTCAAAAGAGGAGCGTGACGAAATAGCCAAAGGACGTAATACACGCCCACGATAAACAACCGTTCGGCGCTCTCTTCCCGGAAATTGCGTCAGACAAGGTTCTGGCCG
>CAZPQC010000439.1:0-1788 GCA_964588525.1 uncultured Spirochaetaceae bacterium | reverse complement strand
ACTAACGAGGCTACGCCTCAGACCGCCGAGCATGTAATTTGCAAGAATAGAGCCCCCGCGAGCAGGCAGGAGGGTTGTCTCCTGCGCCTAAGTATTGGATCCTCTGAGGATCGATGGCCATCACGGCCGCGCTCTACGGAGGCTCTGAGACTATGATACACAAAAACGTCGCTGAAATCATCGAGCGTCATGTGTCGTACGAACTGGAAGGCATCGACCGGATGTACCTCAACGCCTATGTGCCTTCGCTGCAGTATGGCGGAGGGATGGTGTACTTCTTGAGGACGCAGCTGGGTGTGCAGGTGGCCTCCACGGTCATGGTAGCGCCGATGAGCAAGCGCTTTGTGCAAAGCATCGAGGAGTTCGTCGACACCCAGGGCATCGATCTGGTGAGTTTCGCCAAAGGAGAGCGGAAAGACGAGGTTGCCCAAAAGTATTTGGCGAAGTTTGAAGGAGTCGAGGGGGTGCTATTCGTCGGCAAGGCTCAAGAGAAGGCGAGCGTGGTTCGCACCGAAAAGCGTCGCGACGAAGCCGGCAAGAAGTATCCCTGGCTCATTCGCTCAACGGCGATGGTCAACCACTACTATTTCTATATCGTGGACCGCGACTTTGGTCCGCTGTTCATCAAGTTCTGTTCCTATTTTCCCTACTCGGCAAAGCTGTGCCTGAACGGGCACGAGTGGCTGAAACGACAATTGGCACACCGCCGGATCACCTACGATGAGTTGGACAACGGCATTCGTTCAACCGACCAACCTGCTCGGGTGCAGCGCATTGCCGACAGCCTGGACTCCAAGAAGATCGATGCGGTATTTCGCAAGTGGCTACGACGGCTGCCACATCCGTTCGCCGCGGCGCATCGAAAGGCGGGCTACCGCTATCGACTGTCGATCCTGCAAGCGGAGTTTTCTCTCACCCAGGTGTTGGATCGCCCGTTGACCGGCAGGTGTTTCTTCGAAGAAGTGATCCGAGAGAATCTGGATATCGGTCGCCCGGATCAGGTGCAGCTGATCTTCAACCGTCGTCTCACCCGCCGTACGCCGGGGAGCTTTCGCACCCGCGTATTGACCGACGGGGTAGTGCCGTCACTGCACGTACAGTACAAAAAGTCGAAGATCAAGCAGTACCACAAGGAGGGCCAGGCACTGCGCACCGAAACCACCATCAACGACACCTACGATTTCACGATCGGGCGGTCGCTCAGCAATCTGGCCGCACTGCGGCAGATCGGCTTCACCGCCAACCGGCGCCTGTTGCGCGCCGAACGACTGAGCCACGACTGTCTGATCGGAGAAGATCAGTTGGAGGCGGTAAGCCAACCGGTTCTCTTTGACGCCCAGCGGGCGGCCGGCTTGCGGTTCGGGGACCGGCGGGTGCTCGCGTTGATGCAGGCACTGTGTCTGTTTGCCCTATCGCCCATCGGCTTTCGCAATCGCGACATCCGTACCCATGTGGCACAACTGCTGGGCCGAGATCCGCAGACTTACCCTCCAGGTCCAACGACCTACGACTTGCGTCGCCTGCGGCTGCACGGTCTGATTGAGCGTATCCCCTCGACTCACCGTTACCGGTCCACGGCTTTGGGGGCACGGGTGGCGATGTTCTACGTGCGCTTGTATGCACGTGCCTTACGTCCGGCAAACTCTCTGTGCCCCTCGGGTCACGTCCGTGCCCGGAACGCTTTTGACAGACTCGACGCCGCTCTGGGGAGCTTTCTCAAGGAGGTTCAACTTGCTCAAGAAACTTGACTCAATTGCACGTACTTTGGGACTTCAAGACCTCTAGACA
>CAZPQC010000438.1:0-1797 GCA_964588525.1 uncultured Spirochaetaceae bacterium | reverse complement strand
GGTCGGGGTGGTGGGATTCGAACCCACGATCTCGTGCTCCCAAAGCACGTGCGTTACCAGGCTACGCCACACCCCGACGCTGCGAATGATACGGCTCCGGTGGGCAGCAAGCTCTAGACTCTTCAGAGAAGGGCCGAGAGTCGCGGAGGAGGACCATGTCGGCTTTCGACAATGTGTTGGTCGTCTCGACCAAGCACATGCGACCGGTGCTGCCGGAAGAGGTCCACCGATTCGAAGAACGAGTGGGGTTCTCCATGCCGGCGGGCTGGGTGGAATTCATGACTCGGTTCGGCGAAGGGACCTTCTGCGACCGCTTCTACTTCTACGGCCCGGAGCGAATCCTGTCGGAAGTTCAGTCGCACCGCGATCTCTGGCGCGATTCCCTGTGGACCGACCAAGACGGCGTGTCTCACTGGTTCTTCGAGGGCTCGGAGGCAGTCGTAACCCAGGGAGAGCTTCAGCAGGCCTGGTCCATCGGGGGCAGCACAGACGGTGACGACATCGTCTTCGAGCCGTCTTCTCCCGATCGGGTCTTGCTGCTCCCGAGGCACCACGACAGGATCCAGGTCCTTCTTCCCGACCTGTCGGATCTCGCAGACTGGGATGCAGAATCGCCACGACTCCAGACCTTCCAGCCATTCGAGGGACAGGTTGTCCTGGACTTCGGCGCCACCGAGTTCAGTCTCGATCGGGACCGATTGAAGGCGGAGATTCGTTCGCGGTGGGGCGAACTCGAGATCACCCATGAAGACCTCAATGAGTGGGAATGGTCACTTGTGGGATACGCACCGACGGCGGGCGCCCGGATTCAAGCCTTGGAAGACGAGGGCATCACCCACACGATCGGCACAAGCACTTTCATGGGCAGCGGAGAACGTAGTCTCTCGATCAGAATCGACTGCGATGAAGAGGAGCGCGAGGCCTTCGAGGCCTTCTTCGCCGATCTCAAGAACGGGGGGCTTGCTACCTGGAGAGGCCCGTACACCGCCGAGGAGGCCGCGGAGGCGGCTGCGCGGAGGCCGGCTGTCGAGCGGGCATGCGAGCGGCTTCTCGAAGCATTCTTTGCGGCCCGGTCGCCGGTGCTCTTCATGCTGAATGGACCGAGGGTAGGCTACCTGACCAGGCCCGAACTGGAGGCCGCAGGAATCCCCGACCAGAACGACATCTTTCGGCTGTTCGAGTGGCGGGATGGAGTGGACCGGGAGAAGTGGCGCTACCTTCCGGATCCCAAGCCGCAGGAGCCGCCGGACTTCGTTCCTGGTTGGCGATTTCCGCCGTTCTCCGCGGCCCTGAGCGCATACGAGCAGCTCTCGCCTGCGGGCGCCGCGCACGACGTCCTGTTTCCGCTGTTTGAAAACGACGACGGCTACCTCGGCATGGACCTGAGGCAGGGCACCATCCATTTGGCAGACCGCCAGGGATGCGCAATTGCACCGGTCGCGGATAGTCTCGCCGCGCTCCTCGATCTCTTCGCCGAACGATTCGAGACCGGATCGTGGCGTTGGGCCGCTGCGGATTGGCGCTACGAAGCAGACCCCGGCTCGGAGATAACCGCCTGATCCGCCTCCGGTATTGCGCCGACAACCGGCACGCATCGCGATCTCTCTCATCGTTGAGACTGAAGGTCGCGCGTGGCCTATGACCTGGACGGCGTGACACGAGCCGGTGATCGGGATTTCCGTGCCATCATGAGAGGGCTCATCTAGCTCTGGCCGCTCGCCCGCAATCGCACAATAATCGACGCCTTCACCGCTCGATCCCTCACGCTCAGAAGGCCGTTGGCTACACCGCTTGCGG
>CAZPQC010000437.1:0-1799 GCA_964588525.1 uncultured Spirochaetaceae bacterium | reverse complement strand
AGGACCAAGGAGTTGTACCAGTTAATCCCCATGGGGGGAAAGGGGCTTTTTCCAGGGTAGTGTACAGAAGTTTCTGCAAAAAGAGATGAGATAAGCAGGAGGTCATGGCATATGGGTGTATCGACCAAGATCACCCTAATCCGCATATACGGAGGTTATGCCATGACCGGGAACAAGTGTAAGGGCAACAGGATCAACCTTCAAGAGATTTTTGGCGCCGACAAAGATGGTTTGAAAGAGCTGTTTCGGGAAGTGCTCCAGGAGGTCCTGGAGCAGGAGATGACTGACGCCATTGGGGCGGAGAAAGGCGAAAGAAGTCCTGGGCGGCTGGGTTATCGGTCCGGCTATTACGGCCGGAGTTTAGTGACCCGGGTGGGAAAACTCGAGCTACGGATTCCTCAGGATCGGCAGGGTCAGTTTTCCACCCAGATTTTTGAGAGATACCAACGGTCGGAAAAGGCGCTGGTTTCGGCCCTGGCCGAGATGTACATCCAAGGGGTGTCCACTCGGAAAGTGAAGGCGATCACGGAGGAGTTGTGCGGTCACGCCTTTTCGGCCTCCGCCATCAGTGCGGTCAACAAGACCATGGATGAGAGCCTGGAGCGCTTTGCCAAGCGGCCCTTGGAGGAAGCCTATCCCTACCTGGTGCTGGACGCCCGCTACGAGAAGGTCCGACAAGACGGGGTAATCCGCAGCCAGGCGGTGCAGATCGCCATCGGCATCAACGATGAGGGCCGCCGGCAGATCCTGGCGGTAGAGCTGGCCAACCGGGAGAGTCAGACGAGTTGGAAAGATGTCCTTTTGGCGCTGAAGAGCCGAGGGTTGCGTGGGGTGGAGTTTGTGGTTTCGGATGATCACCCGGGACTCAAGCGAGCGATTGCCGAAGTGATCCCGGAGGCAGTCTGGCAGCGTTGCTATGTGCATTTCCTGAGAAACGCCAGGGATCATCTGCCCAGAAAAGCCGTGGATGACTGTATGCAGGAGTTGCGGTGGCTCTATGACCGCAGAGATTTGGCCGAAGCGCAGAAAGACCTGGTGCAATGGCTGGAGCGCTGGGGGCAAAAATACCCCAAGCTCTGCGAGTGGGTGGAAGAGAACATTGGCGAGACTTTAACGTTCTATCAGCTGCCGCTGCAGCACCACAAGCACCTGAAGTCCACCAACATGCTGGAGCGTTTCAACGAGGAGATCAAACGCAGAACCAGGGTGGTGCGGATCTTCCCGAATGAGGCCAGCTGTCTGCGGTTGATCCGGGCTCTGGCGGCGGAGACCCATGAGGACTGGTTGGAGGCCAACCGCTATCTCAATATGGAGCTTCTCAGAGAACACAAGAAACTGAGGCTCAGCCTGGCAGCCTGACAACAACGCCGCTGCGGGCCGCCTCCGACGAGCTATTTAGGGCCCATTCTCGGCGGCCCTCCACGGCTGAACTCAACGGCGAGGGAAAACTAAAAACCTGTATGCCTCGACCAATTTGCAGAACTTGACATACACAACTTGGCGGGAGCTTAGCGGCAGGCAGGATTTCCTGCCTGCCTGCGCTTCTTGAACCCTTCTTTTTCTGGTGCGTGAAACGCACCCTACCGCCTTACAAAAGAGCCCCTGGCCTCCTCCGCTCACTCCGCCGAAGAGTGGCGGGCGGGGGGACCCCGCCCCTACCGCCGGGTTAGTTTGCCGCGGTTTTCAGGGTTTCCTCCTGGCGCTCAAAGGTCAGGCCGTCTTTATCGGCGTCCACTTTGATGGTGTCGCCTTCCTTGAATTCCCCGGCCAGGAGCATGGGGGCCAGTATATCCTGCAGG
>CAZPQC010000436.1:0-1799 GCA_964588525.1 uncultured Spirochaetaceae bacterium | reverse complement strand
CGGGACCGAGGATATCGACCCAGGTTTTTCTACTCCTCATCTTCCATCTTCTCCAATTCCCGCTGCATCAAACGCTTCTCCAGGCTGCCGCCGTGGTAGATAAAGGCGCTTACAAAGTGAGCCACGATGCCTATACCCCAACCCAACGCCGGCCAGAGCCACCATTGGTACCCGGACCAGGTCGTGTTGTTAATGATGGCCAGCACCACCATGACCACTGCGTAGATCAGAAAATGGCGGATGAAGTCCATCTTCTTCATCGCGATCTTTCGAGCGCGTTCGATCTTTTCCTCTTGTGTTGCCATTGCTTCCCCCTTAAAAATTGTTATGAATCGGTGATTAAAAATTAATAAGTGTAATTAATGCCGTCCATAATTTTATTTATCAATCAGTAATTTCAATAGTGATACCTGTCTACTGTTGAAACAACTGAAACGAACAGATCTGTCACTCCTGTCTTGTTGGCTACCAACCGATCGACTCCAATGAACAGGATAGTGAGTTTTGTAAAGAGATGGGTTTTTGAGTCTTGTGTTCACGGAAAAACAGCCCGTTTCCGCAGGGGAAACGGGCTGTTCGAAATTATGAACCGCGGAACCGGACCCTCAGGTCTCCTGCGGTTCCTCCGGCTTGTGTGGCTCCTCCGGAGGAGTTTCCGGTTTCTCGGGCTTCTCCCCGACCCAGAATCGCGTTTTGAATCGATCCCGGAATCGATCCTTCCACTCCTCGTCCCGGGTTCTACGATGATCGTGGTCCTTGTGACCACCGGCCTTGAACAGGATGTGAGCCAGAAGTACGATTCCCCAGCTCTGCCAGTAGGTCAGCGGCTTCAATCCGAAGACCTCGGGCATGATCCAGTTCCAGAGCACCATGACCAGGAGTCCGAACAGAAGGGCCAAGACGGCTGCCAGAACCACACCACCGATTATCATACCGACGCGTAAAAACGGTCTTTTCATATCATGAAACATCTATTTACCTCCTCGGGGCTGATTCCCCGTGCTGTTTTTCGTGTATATTCTTCGTTTTTGCGGGAATCCAGCTTTCTCGGCCCTGGACGTTCCCGGCCTTGTCGCAGCGTAATCACTAAGCCAGCTCATCGACCATCTCCTTGAGATCGTGCAGGCGTTTGCGCAAAAACTGCACTGCGTAGCGTTTTCGAGCGATCAGGGTGTTCAGGGGGACTCCGCTTTGTTCAGAGATCTCCCTGAAGGTCTTGCCTTCGATCGCCTGTTGGATGAAGGCATCCCGCTGCTCCGGTGGAAGCTCCTCGAGCGCCTCGATCAGCGCATCCATGACTGCGCGCCGGATGAACTCCTTCTCGATGTTGATGCCGCTGTCGGCAAGCAATTCCTCCAGTGTGATGTCTTCTCTCTCCTGCTGCAGACTTAAGTCGTTCCTCCTCCTGCGGTAGCGATCGATGATCTTGTTTCTGGCGATGGTATACAGCCAGCCCACGACGTTCTCGATCGGCTCTGTGACGCTGGCGGCGCGGATCGCCTGGAAGAACACATCCTGCAGCAGGTCTTCCGCCTCCTCCAGGCTTCCGGTTCGGGAACGGATGAAACCGAGGAGAGAGGTCCGCTCGCTTCTGTACACCTTCTCCAGGCGCTGCACTAATACTGCCTCCATACTACAGGTATAGACGAGCCAGTCCCCTCGTTTATTGTACAACCGGCTTTTTTTCTTTTTTTCATCATGCCTATATTCTATACTACCTAGATCGATAATGGCTCTGTGTTTTTTCGGGATCTCTGGGGCGGTGCCCACGGCGTAACACGGGAATGTCAGCTTTGCCG
>CAZPQC010000435.1:0-1801 GCA_964588525.1 uncultured Spirochaetaceae bacterium | reverse complement strand
TGGGGCCTGTGAGAATCTTTGTGTCAGGCGAGCAGGGCACGTTATTTGCTGAGGTCTTCGGGCATACGGCCCTCGTACAGGATGGCGAAGTGGTTTAACGCCTGTTTCCAGTGATGAATCGGCATGGTCCATCGCTTCGAGGCCTCGTGAATCGCCATGTAGACGATCTTCAACGCCGACTCCTCGTTGGGGTAGATCTTGCGGTTCCGCGTGAACTTGCGGATCACGCTGTTGACCGATTCGATCGCGTTGGTGGTGTAGATCGCCTTGCGGATCGGCGCCGGGAAATCGAAGAGCGTGATAATGTCGGTCCACTTGGCACGCCACACCTTGGCAATGGTCGGGTACTTCGCGTCCCACGCTTGAGCGAAAGACTCCAACGCCTGCTCTGCCTCGACCACCGTCGCCGCCTGGTAGATCTTTTTCAAGTCGGCGATCACGGCCTTGCTGTCCTGGGTGCTCACGTAACGCAACGCCGCACGCACCAGGTGCACGATGCACAACTGCACGTTGGTCTGGGGATAGGCCGCGTGGATCGCCTCGGCGAAACCGGACAGCCCGTCGATGCAGGCCACGAAAATATCGCGCAGCCCACGGCTCTTCATGTCGGTCAGACAGGCCAGCCAGAACTTGGCTCCTTCGGTCTGGGCAAGCCACAGCCCCAGCAGCTCCTTGTGCCCTTCGAGATTCACGCCGATCGCGACGTAAATCGTGTGCTGCGAGACTCTTCCGCTCTCGCCCCGCACGTGCACCACGATGCCGTCAAAATAGACGATCGGCCAGACCGCCTCCAGCGGCCGCGTCCGCCAGGCCGTCACTTCCGCGTCCAGGTCGGCCGTGATTTCCGAAATCAGCGTGGCGGAAACCTCGACGTCGTACAGCTCGCGCACGATCTCTTGGATGTCCCGGGTCGTCATCCCCTTGGCGTACAGGGCGAGGATCTTCTCGTCGAAGCCCGGCACGCGCCGCTGGTGTTTGCCGATCAACTGCGGCTCGAACGTGCCGTTGCGATCCCGGGGCGTGGCGATCGTCACTTCGCCCAGGTCGCCTCGCACCGTCTTACGCGAACGCCCATTGCGACGGTTCGACGCCCCTCTCGTCGCGCTGGCCGGGGGGGACGATTCCGCGGGGCCTGCCGCTGCCTCACCAGGCGGGTCCTGGACGTCTGGATCCACCGTCAGAGTCTTCCGGCCCAAGTGGACGTCCATCTCGGTATTGAGCATCCGCTCCAGGGCCGATTTCATCATCAACCGCATCAGCCCATTGAGGTCCTCGGCTGTCCTGGCCTGACTGGCCATTTCCCCTGCCAATTGTTCGGCCCGTGATCGTAACGAAGCATCCATGTGTCAGTTCTCCTATCCAGAAAAAGGTTACACAGAGTACCCATTTCTGCTAGCTGACACAAGATTTCTTACAGGGCCCACCTGGAAATCGAAACGCGGACACAACTGGTTCTCCGGCTTTCACAAACCGCCTTTCGCCGCCCGCATCTCAACACTAGCCGTAGCCGGGTGCCTTGTCCACGCTTGCCGGGTGCCATGTCCACGCTTGCGTGGACATGCTCGAGAGTACCGCCCCGTTCCCCGCTCAGCCGGGGCCGTCTTGTCGTTCGCGACCGGCCGCCTTCACCTTCGGCCTGGAGCCCGGGTTGAGAAGGTCCACGTGCCCCCATCCGTACTTTCCCGGCCTGCCGCTTGCGGTGTCAACGTCGGAAACGGGCGCCCAATAATGCTTCAGAGGGACGCCTGCCCTGCGAATCGCTCCGATGATCTCGTCACTACCCTCTTGCGGTTGCTTGATC
>CAZPQC010000434.1:0-1805 GCA_964588525.1 uncultured Spirochaetaceae bacterium | reverse complement strand
GTGCCGTCAGAACAACATGGCGGGCTTGAGCTTCAACTACGTAGACCCGCAGTGGTTGACGGTGATGGAGAACCTGGGATTCGTCGCCTGGAAGCATCAGAGTTATCTGTGGGAAAATCCCGGATTCACCAGCTTCGAGGACTACCTCTGGAGCTTCGACAAGAACCAGCGCCGCAACATCCGCCGGGAGCGCAAAAAACTCTCCGAGCAAAATCTCAGCATACGACCCTTCAGCGAGGAGCAGATTACCATCGAACTTTTGGAAAAGATGTACGGCTTCTATGAGCGCAAAAACGCGCAGTTCGGCCCCTGGGCGGCCAAGTATCTGAACCGGGAATTCTTCACCGGACTGTTCGACGACTACCGTCACCGAATACTGCTCCTGGGGGCCTACGATCGGGAAAAAGATGTAGATCCCGTAGGAATGTCCTTTCTGCTGCGCAAAGGTGAACAGATCTACGGCCGTTACTGGGGAAGCGCCGGTCATTATGACAGCCTGCACTTCAACGCCTGCTACTACAGTCCAATCGAGTGGGCCATTGCCAACGGTGTGCGGCGCTTCGACCCGGGAATCGGTTCTTACCACAAAGTGCGCCGGGGCTTCCAGGCCATCGCCAACTGGAGCCTGCATCGTTTCTACGATCCGAATCTGGCCCGCATCATGGCCCGGCATATCGGCGAGATCAACCGCATGGAGCAGGAACGGATCGATTCCCTGAACCAGGCCGCGCCCTTTGCCGAAAACAGATCGTCTCTTTCTTGACCAAAAACACCTCCTGCCTTCATAGTAACGTATGAAGCACCTGCTTCTCCTGGTACTCGCATTGAGTTTTCTCGCCTGCGCCTCCTCGACTCCCCCGCCGGCCGAGCCGACGCCTGCCGAGTCGGCATCGGTCGAGACTTCGGAACAGCCGGAACCCCGCTCCGATGGGGTGGCGGGGTCGGAGCAGCAGCCGAATCCCTCCCCGGGTTACAGAATCCTCAAAGAGGGGCGGCACAATCACGAAAACTGGCTGCAGCTGAACGAGTACTTCCTCATCCACTATTTGTATGCCGATATCTTTCAGCGTTTCGGCCTGCACAAAATCTTCGCTTTAGAGGATAAGATCAGGATTCTCGCCGGCGTGCTGTACAATTTGGATTTCCAGACACCGGTAAATCTGATCTTCGACAACTTCTCGCAAGAGGGATCTTTGGTGGTATCCCTCCAGTTGATTCGGATAGGCGATCGGCGCAGCGTTCTGCTGGCCACCAACACGGACCGGGAGGGCAGGACGATCTATGTCGGGGTGGAGAATGTAGCCAAAACCTACAAACGCTCCTACGTGATCGTGGAGGATCAATTGATCGCGCTGACGGATCTGTATTCGCAGAGCAGAGAATCCGCACTCATCGAGGAAAACCGTGCGGACAGACTCGCGCGCTTTTATATCTTCGATGGAAACCCCGGCAACGATACCGTTGCCGAAGGACTGCTCATCGGCTCGATCCGGGAAGCCGAAACTTCGCGTGAGCGCAGTCAGGCCGAGCTGATTCTCAGCCGATACTACATGTCCCGGAACAGACTGGCTGAAGCCCAGGCGCTGCTGCTGGCCGTGGGAAGCCAACTGGCCCGGGTCGATGGAGACGATGCGCTGAGGGAAGGCTATTCAATTGCCTACGAGGAGCTTCTGATCACCAATGCCCTGAAAGAACACGAGGAGCGGATGCGGGAGACGCGGCCCAAGTCCCTCTGAGTCCTGCTCAGCCCAGGGCTGGTCTCCCCCGGCCAGGCTCGGCCCTGCCCGACTCGCCCGACCCGACTC
>CAZPQC010000433.1:0-1819 GCA_964588525.1 uncultured Spirochaetaceae bacterium | reverse complement strand
CGAGCGGGGAACCTCTTCACCACCCACACGGCAGTGGAGGCCGGCTTTGACCGTTTCGCCCTCACCCTCATTGAGCAGTACCTCAGCGGTTACGCCGAGCAGAAGCTCGGCATAACACTCCACGATCTGCTGGCCCTGGGCCGCCTGAACCCGAACGACTCGTCGGAAAGTTTCAACATGGCCTATCTGGCAATCAGGGGGAGCGGGGCGGTGAATGGCGTGAGTCGTTTGCACGGGGAAGTGAGCCGGCACATCTTCGCGCCTCTGTTTCCGCGCTGGCCGCAGGGCGAAGTGCCTGTGGGGCATGTTACCAATGGAGTTCACATGCCGAGCTGGGACTCGGCCGCCGCCGATGAGCTTTGGACGGAAGCCTGTGGAAGGGACCGCTGGCTGGGGACGATGAAAACCCTGGAGCGGGATATTCGCCGTGTCTCCGACGCCAGGCTCTGGCAATTCCGCGCCGCCGCCAGCAAGTCCCTTGTAGAATACGCCCGCGAACGTTTGTCCCGGCAACTTGCCGCCTCAGGCGCGCCGCCCGAGGTGGTTGACGCGGCGAAACATCTGTTTGATCCCAACGCGTTGACGCTGGGCTTTGCGCGCCGCTTCGCGACCTACAAGAGACCGAACCTACTGCTGCACAATCCGGAGCGTTTGCTGCGCCTGCTGGCTAATCCTGAGCGCCCGGTGCAACTCATCATCGCCGGCAAGGCCCATCCGGCGGACGAGGCGGGGCAGTCCTTGATCCATGAATGGATACGTTTCATTCGTCGGCCAGAGATACGGCCCCACATCGTCTTCCTGAGCGACTACGACATGCTGTTAACGGAGCACCTGGTCCATGGGGTGGATGTCTGGATCAATACGCCACGGCGACCCTGGGAGGCTAGCGGAACCAGCGGCATGAAGGTGCTCGTTAACGGAGGAATCAATATCTCGGAGTTGGACGGCTGGTGGGCGGAAGCGTACACGCCCGAAGTGGGGTGGGCGTTGGGGGACGGCCGGGAGCATGGCGACGATCATGCTTGGGACGCAGTCGAAGCCGATGCGCTCTACGACCTGCTCGAGCGGGAGGTTATTCCGGAGTTTTATGCCCGAGATGAGAACGGAGTTCCCACCTCGTGGGTCAAGCGGATGCGAGAGAGCATGGCGTGCTTGACTCCGCGCTTCTCCGCCAACCGCTCGGTGCGCGAATACACCGAGCAATACTACCTCCCGGCTGCTGCAGCCTACGATATACGCAGTGCCAATAAAGGCGCAATCGGCAGACAAATGGTCGATTGGCAGGTCAGTCTGGAACAGATTTGGGCCGGGCTACACTTCGGCGAAGTGAGTGTCACGACCCGTGGCCGGCAGCATGTATTTGAGGTTCAGGTCTATCTCAACGACCTCGACCCGAGCGCGGTGCAGCTGGAGCTCTACGCCGACGGCGTCACGGGCGGTGATCCCGTGCGGCAGGAGATGAAGCGCGTTCGCGGACTGGCCGGAGCGTCGGGCGGATACGTTTACGGCGCGGCTGTGTCTGCGGATCGCCCAGCGGAGGACTACACGGCACGAGTGATACCGCATTGCGACGGCGTGTCGATTCCACTGGAAGAAGCACGAATCCTGTGGCAGCGATGATGAAAATCCCGCAACGCGAGTTGCATAAAGAACTTTCTGCTGACTCTGCTAATCTCGCGCGGGGGGAGCAGACGCCGTTGACGGAGGCCAAATGAAAAGACGGATCCCGATCACGACGTTGTTTCTGGATATCGGCGGTGTCCTGCTCACCGACGGTTGGGATCATCACGCCCGCAAACGGGCGGCGACGACCTTCAAG
>CAZPQC010000432.1:0-1820 GCA_964588525.1 uncultured Spirochaetaceae bacterium | reverse complement strand
CGAACCCGACACAGTCTGTGCGGTAGCACACATTGCCCTCGACTTTTCGATGTACCTCCGGCCGAAAGGCCCGGCAGAGGGCTGGGCCTGGACCTACTTGGCTGTGACCCGCTTGACCAGTTGGCCCGGCTGCAGAACGGCGTCGGGCTCGACCTGGTTAATCAGGGCGAGTTCCTCGATCGAGATGGCGGACGGGTTGCGCTGCTGGAACTCGCGCAGTGTCATGCTCTGCATCACCCGCTCGATGCGCAGTCTCATGGGCTTCACGGAGAGGGCTTGCGGGTCGGTGAGCTCGGCGAAACTGGACAGCGCCCGCAGCACGTCCGCGGAGTACCGGGGCCAGTCGGCCTGCGCACTGTAGCCGATGAGCTGATAGATCCGCCCGCCGTACTCGATGAAGGTAGCCTGCCCGTCCAGGTCCCCCTCGGCGGTGCGGGCCGTAAAGGCACCGGTCCAAGTCGACAGGCCGTTGACCTTGGCACGGTGCACCTCCGAGGAGCTGACCCCCTCCTGGTCGAATAGCCCCCTGGCGGCGGCGTCGAGGCTCTTCTCCCGAGAGAGACTGATCTGCACCGCCGCGTCCTGCTTCGGGCTCAGACCGATAACCGCCGTCTTCTGGTTGATGATTTTCCACCCGTTGGGGAAGACGAAGAGGAAGCGCATCTCGGGGTGGTAGAAGGTGCTGTCCTGGCTGTAGCCTTTCCGAGGATCGGGGCCGTAGACCATGCCGGCGAGGCGCTGCAGGTAGCCGTCCCGGTCCACCGGCTCGTAGCTCTGCTCGCCCACCCCCAGGCTCTTGATCTGCTCGGCCAGCCTCTGCTCACGGTTGGCCGGCGTGGGGTGGGTGGACGACCACTCGGGGATGGCCTTGCCGCCCGACAGCTTGGAGACTTGTTCCAGGGTCTGCATCACACTGATCAGCTCCTGCGGGTTCTCGTGCACCCCGGCCATATAGCGCACCCCCAGCTCATCGGCCTGCATCTCGTCGTCGCGGCTGAACTTCAGAAACATCAGCTGTAGCCCGGCCGCCGCCAGGCCCATGTAATCCTGCAACCCCGGGGCGACCGCCCCGGCCACCCCGAGGCCCAGCTGGGCCAGCTGCGTTTCGCTAATGCGAATCACCGAGTGCATCGCGGTGACGTGGCCGATCTCGTGCCCAAGCACGCCAGCAAGTTGTGCCTCGTTGTTCAGGGTGGAGAGGATGCCGCGGGTTACGTAGATGAACCCGCCCGGTAGAGCAAAAGCATTCACCACTTCGTCGTCCACCACCCGGAAGGTCCACGGCAGCGTCGGGCGCTCGGTGGTGGCTGCTATGCGCTCGCCCAGGGCTTTTACGTAGCCCTGAAGAGCCTCGTCGGGGTACAGACCCATCGTGGCCACGATCTGCCCGTCGGCCTCCCGGCCCATCTGGATCTCCTGCTGCTCACTGACCAGGTTCAGATGCTGTTCGCCGGTCGCTCCCACCGTCATGCAGCCCGTGTACAGCGCAACGGACGCGGCGGCCAGCAGTAAAGCCAATCCGATAGCCTTCAGAGACTTGGTTCTCACGGGATCAACCTACCTGGAACTTGCGTTCTGTCTTTCCGTCTGGATAATCTTCCCTCTCCTGTGCTTCAACTTTCCCCACAGGTTAGAAATGCAATCTCGGAATGATGGCCCACAAACCTACAATAATTAGATAGATGCCCACGGTGTAGCGCAGAAACCTGGGATAAACGAGGACAAGGATTCCAAAAACTAGCGTCACAATACCCCAAATGAGACCAATTGGCTGAAACATAATCGTGTTCGCTCCCTTCCTATAGTAACTTAACCTGCAA
>CAZPQC010000431.1:0-1841 GCA_964588525.1 uncultured Spirochaetaceae bacterium | reverse complement strand
GAACACGGCCACCCCGATGTAGGAGATGATCCAGTAGAGGGTCTCGCTGCGCAGGAAGAAGTTCACCAGGGAGGCAATGATGATCCCGATCAGCCCCATGAACAGGTACTGACCGATGCCGGACAGATCCCTGCGGGTGGTTGCGGCGTACAAACTAACCCCGGCAAAGGTTCCCGCGGTAATGAAGAACACCCTGGCGATGGCCGTACCTGTGTAGGCTAGAAAGATCAGGGAGAGGGTGACACCGTTCAGAGCCGCAAAGAGGGCGAATCCCCCGACCGCCGCGCCGGGACTCAGGGTCATGATCCTGCGGGACAGATAGATGACCAGGATCAGCTCTCCCACGATCAGTCCGAAAAACAGGATCATGTTGGACACGAGCGCCTGAACAACGGCTTGATTCGAGGCGACTCCAAAGGCAACTACACCCGTCAAAGCCAGTCCCCCGGTCATCCAGAGGTAGGTATTTCTCAGGAGGCTGCGGGTCCTCACCGCTTGGGAGGATAGGGAAGATATGTTTCGATCAGACATCGTTGGTCTCCTTAGCTACTAAGATATAGACCTGGAGAAAGACCGGTCAAGAAAAAAATCTTTCCGTCGATCCTCAAACAGTTTACACTCCCCTCATGATCTGGTTCCCTCTGGCACTGTCCGCCGCATTATGCTGGGCCGTGGGCGGCGTGCTGGTGAAGCGAGGATTCGCCGCGGTTCCACCTCTGTGGAACAACATCGCCAACAACGCCCTGGCCATAGTGCTGTGGATTCCCGTGATTTTGGTGTTGAGCCGATTCCGCGTCGAGGTACCGCCGATACGAATCCTGCTGATCATCCTGGCTGCATCGGCTCTGTTTCAATTCTTCTATTATAGCTTGTCCCGCGGTCAGGTCTCGTTGACCGGAACCGTGATCGCGATCTACCCGATGATTACCATCCTGCTCTCCCATCTGTTCCTGGGGGAGAGACTCTTCCCTCTGCAGTATCTGTCAGTCGCTCTTATCCTGGCCGGAGGCATAGCCGTGGCCTTCCCGAACAAAAGGCAGATTCTGCACACCGACGGACTCTCCTGGTTGCCCTGGGGCTTGGCCGGGGCCCTCTGTCTGGGAACGGGAGACTTCCTTTGCAAATTCTCGATCAACCGGATCGGGTCGTATTCGCACATCTTCTTTCTGTCCCTGGTCGCCATGGGCCTATCCGGGGCCAATTACGTCATCGACAAACCGAACCGTGCCCCGCCCCGCGTGTTCGCCAGAAGCTTTCTGCCCAGCCTGATCGGCATTGTCCTGCACCTGGTGGGTGCACTGTGCTTTTTCCTGGCCTTCGACTACGGACCGGTTTCGTTGATCTCCCCGGTATCCTCCGTGTATCCTGCACTGCTGGCCCTGCTGGCCATCAAATTCCTCAAGGACAGGGTCAGCGTGATCCAGGGCATCGGCATCGGGGTCATAACCGGTGGATTGATCGTTCTCGGATTCAGCGGATTCTAGATACTCAAGGAGGTTTTCATGGTTATTCGTGTTGCTCAAATCGGCATCGGCCCGCTCGGGAGGGAGATGACCCGTTCCATCCACGCCCGGCCGAATATGGAGGTCGTGGCTGCCGTGGATACGGATCCGAGGCTGCACGGTCAGGATCTGGGGGAGCTCTGTTCTTTAGGCCCCTTGGGCATCCCGGTAGCACCCTCTGCCCGGAGCGTCCTCAGGTCGAGTCGTGCCGAAATTGCGCTGCTCACAACGGTGTCGGATCTGTCCGTTATCCTCCCTCAGATCGAGGAGATCCTGGAACAAGGGTTGCCCGTGGTAACCACCTGCGAAGAGCTCACCTATCCCTGGATCACCGCGCCG
>CAZPQC010000430.1:0-1842 GCA_964588525.1 uncultured Spirochaetaceae bacterium | reverse complement strand
GTAGAGCACCTCCATGGTAAGGAGGGGGTCATCGGTTCAAATCCGATCGGAGGCTCTTGAAAGTTTCAGATTCCCCGGTCTTTTCTCCGGGACGCTTGGCGGACGCGTCGTGTGTACGGGCGAGCGTCGTGTCGGAGGCAATGCGAGAGTTATGCCATTGACACAAGTAGGGGAATTTTACTATATTGTACTACCAATATTGGGAAGGATAGGACCGCATGGCGAAGGCAAAAGGGAAATCGGTTGAGCTCGTTGCTCTTCAGTGTACCGAGTGTAACCGGAGGAATTATACTACCAGTAAGAACAAGAGGAACATCCAGGGAAAATTGGAGTTCAGGAAGTACTGCAAGTTCGACAGAAAGCATACCCTGCACAGGGAAACCAAGATAAAGTAATTAACCTTCGTAGGCCAGTAGCTCCAATTGGCTAGAGCGCCGGTCTCCAAAACCGGATGTTGCAGGTTCGAATCCTGCCTGGCCTGCTTCCTTTTAAGAAAGCGCATCCTCAAAGCTTTGAGAGGAAAGAGATGAAGAAGATAATCCGATTCTTCAAAGAGAGTTTCGCCGAACTCAAGAAAGTAACCTGGCCCAGCCGCGAAGAAGTGGCTTCTTCGACAAAGGTGGTTCTGGTTTCAGTAATTCTCATCGCCATCGCTTTGGGTATCGTAGATTTTATCATCTTCCGGGGAATCGATCTGGTTTTCTAAAGCCGGCAGACGAAGCGAAGCACCAAAGAGGAAACAGGATGGCAAAAGGCTGGTATGTAGTCCATACCTATTCAGGATATGAAAATAAAGTGCAGAAGCACGTCAACAAGCTGGTCGAGGACGGTTCTTTGGCGGATTACGTATTCAATGTCAAAGTACCGGCAGAGGAGGTCGTCGAGGTTAGAGACGGCAAGCGGCGAGTAACTTCGAAGAAGTTCCTGCCCGGATATATCATGATCGAGATGGATCTACCGGACCAAAACTGGAAGCAGATATGCTCCGCGATTCGGCAGATCCCCGGTGTGACGGGTTTTGTTGGGTTTAGCAGAAACCAGAAACCTCAGGCCATCAGCGCTGAGGAAGCCCGGGAGGTGCTACAGCGCGCCGGAGATATAAAGAGTGAGAAGATTCTGAAGCCCAAGCAAAACTTTACAGAGGGAGAGTCCGTGCGGATCACCGACGGGCCTTTCGATAGCTTTACCGGTACGATCGAGGAGATCAATCTGGAAAAGGGGAAATTACGGGTCATGGTGGGCATCTTCGGAAGATCGACGCCGGTTGAGCTTGATTTTCTTCAGGTGGAGAAAATCTAGGGTTCATGGGAGTCCGTCCTGAATCATGGATGGACGCTTACACCACGAACGGAGGTATATAAAAGATGGCAAAAAAGAAAATCGCAGCTCTTATCAAGCTGCAGGTGCCGGCGGGCAAGGCAACCCCCGCACCACCCGTGGGTCCCGCCCTGGGTCCCCATGGGGTGTCCGCACCCCAGTTCGTTCAGCAGTTCAATGATCGCACCAAGAACGTGGAGCCGGGTTTGCTCATTCCTGTTGTGATTACCGTGTACGCGGATAAGAGCTTTACCTTCATTACCAAGACGCCCCCGGCCGCGGTATTGATCAAGAAGGCTTGCGGACTGGAAAAAGGATCATCAGTGCCGAACAAGGACAAGGTGGCAACCATCAAGGCGGCTCAGATCCGGGCGATCGCGGAACAGAAGATGGCGGATCTGAATGCCACCGATATCGAAGGGGCGATGCGGATTATCGCCGGAACAGCCCGGAGCATGGGTGTAACCGTGGAGGGGCTGTAATGAAACAGGGAAAGAAGTATCGCCAAGCCCTTGAGAAGTACAA
>CAZPQC010000429.1:0-1854 GCA_964588525.1 uncultured Spirochaetaceae bacterium | reverse complement strand
CTATTTTAGCTACAATATGAAGTAACTGATGCAGTGGGAGGAGTGATCCCTTTTCGATATGCCGCTCTAAGCTCTCACCCTTCAACCATTCCATAGCCAGGTAAATCGTATCACCTTTTTCTGCTACATCGAAGACGGAGACGACCCCCTCGTGTGAGAGCCTTCTTGTCACCAGCGCCTCTCTGAGATAACGTGCCCGTATCTTCTGGGCCTTACAGTCCTCACATCCATCAAGGAAACGGGTTGCCCTGAGCATCGACAGACGTTTGATGTAGAGGTCTTTTGCCTTATACACAGTCTTGATTGAATCCTGGTCCGATTCAGTGCGCACCTCAGAGACTATTTCATATCTTCCGATCGTGAACTTATCTTCCATATCGCTTGTCGGTTTATCGTTCCTGAGTAACTAGTCTACAAAAGGACCTCCAGGAATGGAAAAGGCATTTGCATTCCTCAGATGATTGCACCGGTTTCGAGGGATTCGAATTCTCGGTCACCCTCTTGACTTCCGATCCTCTCGTTTACGAATTACTCAATTCCACCCCTCCCCTCGAGGAATAGCCAAGATCAGGCATTCCGGATTTGTCCCGGCCAGATCCTGGTCGGCAATAGAACATCTTTTCCCTATTGAGCTCTACTCCCTCCAGGTGTCTGGTTCAAAGGATATGCCCTGTTATTACTTTTGGCTCTTCTCCCAATTAGTTGGGAGAAAGGGTTCCAGGATTCCAGGGGTCAAGGGGTCAAGTGTTTGTTTTCTAATGATTTTATCAAAGCTTTCATCATCCTCTCGACCTCCCTGATATCTCTTTGAAGTCCTGAAAGATTTTCCTTATCCAGATAGCCCAGGTCTCCAGATAATAACAGTTGCGTCTCAAGTTCACACGTCGAACCATAGGCGATATAGAGGGATCGCACATATTCCGGGGTCGTCTTTCTGCCGTATCCTTCAGCGACATTGCTCGGGATTGACAGGGCCGATCTTCGCATTTGAGAGGTCAAGCCAAAGCCTTCATTTTTTGGAAATACATCCGTTGCCCGATAAATTTTTAAACAGAGCTGATAGGACTTTTGCCAAACCTTTAATTCCTTATAATTTCTCAGCATTTCACTTGAACCCCTGAACCCTTGACCCCTCGAACCCTCTCCAGATTATCAACTAATCTGGAGATGATCCTTAATTCTGATCCAAGATCTCTCTCAATTTACGGGATAGACCCGTGACAGTGAAAGGCTTTTGGATAAAACCGTTGCACCCCCGGTTTAATATCTCGGTTGCCTGATCATCAATGCTGTACCCGCTCGAAAGCAGGACCTTTACATCGGGGTTTTGCTCTCTCAATCTATCATAGGTCTCACCTCCATTCATATTCGGCATAATCATATCCAGGACAACTAAAGCGATCTTTTCCTTGTTCTTCTCGTAGATGCCTAAGGCTTCTTTCCCGCTGCCAGCAAGAAGAACTTCGTAACCCAGCCTGGTTAACATATCCTTCCAGACATCGAGAATCATTTCCTCATCATCTATAAGAAGAAGACACTCGTTTCCCCTTAGCATCACCTGTTCAAACTCTTTCTCCTTGGCATTCTTCCCGTTTAGAGCTGGCAAGTAAATGTGAAAAGCCGTTCCCTTGCCCTTCTCGGAATCGATATCAATATAGCCACCATGAGCTTTGATAACGCCATGCACAAAGGCCAGACCAAGGCCGGTTCCACTGTACAACTCTTTCGTTGAAAAGAACGGGTCAAAGAGGCGCTCTCTGGTTTCTCTGTCCATCCCCGTCCCCGTATCCTCAAGGGACACCCGGATAAAGTTGCCGGGTTTTGGGTTAGGGGTTCTGCCTTTCATGTCCTTGG
>CAZPQC010000428.1:0-1855 GCA_964588525.1 uncultured Spirochaetaceae bacterium | reverse complement strand
GATCACCGGCACCCCACAGGCCAGGGACTCCAAAGCAGTCAGACACCACCCTTCGCCCGACGTGGGCAAGACGAAGCAGTCCGCCTGGGTGTAGATCCCTCCCAGGGCCCAGTCCGGCACCGGGTGCTCGTAGATGAACACCGGAGCTGAGGGCTCGCGCAACCACCACCTGGTCTGATACTGGATGCGCTCATCCTGATGGCGACGGTGGGTCTTGATGAACAGCCCCACGTTCTCATCCTTCGAGAACTCGTCTCGGAAGGCGGCGATCAGCAGGTCAGGGTTCTTGCGCACCCCCCATTGGGAGTTGGAGACGAAGAGAAAGTCAACTGGTGGCCGCTCCGGCCAGGGCGCGATCCCTGGATGGAAGTATCCCGGATCCACCCCCAGGGGCATCACCGTGATGGGCACGGTGATCCCGCTCTTCTGGAGACGCTGGCGGTCTATCTCGGTCGGCACCCAAATCTCATCTACCCACCAGCAGCCGTCCAACCACTCCTTCGGCCAGGGCTCCACGTCGCTCATCGTCCACCCGATCTTGTAGCGACCGGAGCAGCGTGGGAATCGCCCCGCGTGCTCGATGATGATCTGAGGCATCATAGGATCGCCCATCTCCGTCTGGCAATCTCGGAGCCAGGGGTCAGGAGATGGCAGGCTGGTTCCCGGCGTGAGCCGCGCCGACTGGTAATGGGTCAAGACGCCGGCGTCGAGGGCCGCCCGCTGCGCGTGCCTGGACCAAAAGCCGTATCCCGTCTCACGCCCCAGGCCGCCGCACCAGGCCACGTCGTGCGAGAACCGTCTGTTGAGCGCATCGCTCCACTTGGTCTCGAAGATCTGATGGCTCCTTCGATACAGGTCGCCAGGGGCAGCGATCCGATTGGCCGTCGAGCCTGGGCCGGTGTGGATCACCGACACGTTGCCCAGGGAGGCAACCTTCCAACCCTCTTCCGCAGCCCGCAGGCAGAAATCGGAGTCCTCGAAGTAGGCAAAGAAGTCCTCGTCGAGATCGCCCACGGCATCCAGGCACGCGCGTTTGATGAAAGCGCACACGAAGGGCACGACCTCACACTCCCGCAAGCCGGGGTACTGGCCGATGGGGTTTTCGCCCGCGCTCCAGGTCTTCCCCAGGTGGCGGAAAGGCGTGTGGCCAGCGCCGTGGGCCTCGATGCGTCCGTCACGCCCCAGGATCAGGGGACTCAACACCCCCAGGTCCTCTTGACCGTATGCCCACTCCCACAGCATCTGAAAGACCTCCGGGGCCGAGATGATCACGTCGTTGTTCATGATCACCACGTCGTTGCCGTCCCGCACCTGGGCCAGCCCTGCGTTCACGTTCCCCGCGAAGCCGAAGTTCTGATACAGCGCCACCAACTTGACTGTTAGTGAGGACTCTTCCTCGGCCCCGCGTACAAACTCCGCCGTCCCATCGGAGGAGCCTCCATCGGCGACGATGACCTCGTCGTCTTCGGAGAAAGGAACCGATCCCAGGGAGGCAAAGAGCTGTTGTAAGAGAGAGAGCCCATTCCACGTCGGGATGACGATACTGATACCCATTTCCTAACCTCCACTTTCAGAGTTTTGACGCCGAACGCAAGGGCTTCCTCCCGCTCGGCCATCCAGATATCCAAGTTGCGATCTCCGATCTCGGAGCCGCGATCCTGTCAAACGAAGAACCGCCCCAGGGCGGGAATCGCAAACAGCGTACCGAACTCAAAGGCGGGTCCGCAGGCACAGAAGCCATCCTCGGCTTGAAGCTGCGACGTGGTGATGCCGTCACCCCGCATCCCTGCATCGTGCGAGGTGTAGGCCGTGACCGTCATACTGATCGCCGTCGTCACCACGATCACCGTCTTCA
>CAZPQC010000427.1:0-1879 GCA_964588525.1 uncultured Spirochaetaceae bacterium | reverse complement strand
GCGACGCAGGTGATCGTCTCCAGGGCACCAGCACCACCAGAGGGGCACAGGTTGACGTCAGTCACATAAGTCGTTCCGGAACCGATGATCGCATGACCATCGAACGTCTCAGTGAACACCTGGAAATCGTTGGCGACGTTCAAGACCGAATCCCGGGTCACGCCCAAGTCGATCGTTCCGCCGTTCAACCTCACCACGACACCGGCCGGCCACAACAGGTAGTTGTACGCGGCGGGCCAGTTCGGGGACTGCAACTCCTGCCAGTCGTACACCCACTGCGGATTGATACCCCACGAACGAATCGTGGAATCAATCATCGCCGCAGTCTTGGCGTAGTCGGTGGTCGCACCGCGGGCCACATGGTCCGCGATGGCGGCGTCCCGCACAAACGACGGGATCGCAGCCTCAAGGACCGTCGCCAGTGGCAGACGGTAATGCGACCGCACATACGTGCCGATCTCGGTCAGCGAGTTCGCCAACTGCACCAGGGTACCGCCACCGGCGTGAGCGTCGATGACGGTCGCGGTGCGGGCATCCGCAGCGATCGCCGTCAACAGTGCCAGGTTCACGACATGATCGTGGGCGATCAGGGCCTGCCCGTTCACATGCGTGACCCGCTCCGGCCAGAACTGCGAATCGAAGTTCGAGAACTTCAGGCACGTCGAGTAGGCGTTCACGTCATACGTGACACCGTCCCCGCACGCCACCGTGTAACACGGCTTCTCGACCCCGTCGTGATCCATCGTCGACGTGGTTTCCCAGCCGACCCCGGCCTGCACCATGACGTCCCGGATGTTGAAGATCTCCGGGTACAGGATGCGGCCCCGGCGGGCGTTCGCCTCCGGCAAATCCACGATGCCGTCCCGTGAACCTTGCTGGAAGTAGTCGTACACCGGTTCGGTCGGTGCGCAGAATCCGCCGGCCGTCAACGGTGCCTGACTGTCTGCCTGCCGGTAGGCCTGCGTCGAACGGGACAGGTCGTTCAGGATGCTCCAGTTGACGTACGGGTCGGCTCCGAGTTCCCGGCCAGTGTCGCGGGAGATGCGCGCCACGGTGGTGGACCCGTTCGGGCCCCTCTTCTTGGCGTCCCACATCGCCTGCGCCACATCGTCGGATGCGCGGAACACTCCACCGAACCCTTCCGACCCGACCGCAGCCGCCACGACGACCTGCGGCTCGTCCGGTTCGGGGACGGGCTTCAACGGTCGCCTGCGTGCCACATCAGCGACAGGCTTCGGCGCTACCGGTTCCGGCTCCGGTTCGGCTTCGGGTTCCGTGAACGCAGCGAACGCCTCGTCGGCTTTCCCGGACGCTTCCGCGGCAGCTTCGGCCCGGGCCGCCTGCTCGGCAGTGATCGCAGCCAAGGCTTCGGAGAGTCGGGCCCCGTCGGCGGTGAGCTGGTCGAGGTCGTCCCCGACAGGCGTGTCCGCAACCTGGGCCTTCAACTCCAGGCCGTGTTCGGTGATCTTGGCGTGAAGCTGCTCAAGCTCGTCGCTGGTGAGTGACGTGATGTCCTCATCCAGTTTGGCGAGCAACGCTTCGTACTGTTCCTCAGTCATTAGATATCGCTCCTTAGCGTAGATCGACGCAACAAAGAGGTGGATGGTGCTGCGGCGTCGTGCCCCTAAGGAGCGTCCTGGACCCGCTACGTAACGTACGGTACCACTACAGGCCGTGAAAGCCCGCAATCAAAGGAACGCCGTGAGGGTTAGAACGCAGCGAACGCTTCCTCGGCCCTCGCCCGTGCCTCAGCCTCGCGGCGTTCCTCCACGATCGGAGCCAGCGTGTCACGGACATCGCGGATCATGTCCCGCACCGCCACCAACGCATCCGCCACCAACACCAAATCGGGTTTCTCAATCACCGGGGCGGGGCCGAC
>CAZPQC010000426.1:0-1884 GCA_964588525.1 uncultured Spirochaetaceae bacterium | reverse complement strand
GTTCCCCGACTACGACGGCCTGTTCGTGGGAGCCGGTGTAACGATAAAGTATTAGAAACAAGGAGGTGGATCGGGTGAAAACCAAGTCTCTGTCAGGACTCATCGCTCTACCCATGCTTATTCTGTTCTTGATCTCCTGTGCGGGTGGCCCTTCTAAAACGATCCCCACTCCCCAGGCGGGCGGGGCCGAGCCCCTGCCGGAGGAGAAGGTATACGAGGGAGCGGGACAGGACGTTTCGATGCTCAAGGCCATGAATCTGGCCAAGATGGATGCGGTTCGCAAAGCTGTTATCGATATGATCGGCGTGGCCAATGAGCAGGCTAATCGGGAGAAGCTGCAGGAGGTCCTCTACAACACCCAGAATCCCAACGCCTTTGTGAACAATGAGACATTCGAAACCCTGCGCAAGGACAAGATCGGGGATGACTACATCTTCGAAGCCCGCGTGGCCGTGAAGATGCGGGCCGTGGAGAGCACCCTCAAAGCCAACGGGCTTTATGGCGAGACGGTGACTAAGCAGGAGAAGACCGGGGAAGCCGCCGAAGCCTCCGCGGCAGCCACCGCAGGAGGCGCCGCTACCCTGGATGAGATCACGGCTCAAACCGAGGGGGTGGAGCTGACTGCGGAAGAGAAGCGGATCATCGCCCGCTACGTGAACAACATGACCTACATGGTCTACTTCAACGAAGAGGCTACCGAAGATCCTTTCTACATGAAGGCGGCGGTAGGGATCGCCAACGAGTATCTCACCTCCAATGCGATCGAAGCGATCGACTTCGACCAGGTGGAGAGTCTCAAGAAGGATCAGCAGATGGCCTACGAGGAGGAAACCGGGCAGAGCATTTCCATCATTCAGTGGATCGCCCAGAAATTGAACGCCGATGTGTACATCGAGATAGACGGGCGCACCAGCGGGGAGACCTCCGGGGACAAGTACTACGGGCAGGCAAACATAACGTTGAAGGGTTTCGAAGCCTCAACGGGACGGCTGCTCGGGTCCCAGCCCTGGAACAGCCCCCGGACCTTCTCCACCGCCTCGGAGCAGGCTGCCAAGATCAACGCTTTGCAGACCAGCGTGTACAAGGCCATGCCCATCGTTCTCGACCAGGCCAAAGCCTACATGGCCAAAGCCCTTACCAACGGCATCAAGTACGAGCTGATCGTCCAGAATACCTTCGATTCTCGCATGATGAGCGATTTCTACAGAAAGATGCGCAGAAAGGCCAAGGACATCAAGACAGTGAGCCAGACCGCGGAAGAGACAAGATACGAGGTATATCTTATCGGATCCGTGGAGGATCTGGTGGACATGGTCTACGACGTGTCCGACACGGTTTCCGGTCTGGATGGGATCTATCAGGTTGTTTTGCGCGGAAAAAGTGTTACCTTTAATACAGGCATGTAGGGGAGGCGTCGCCTCTTAAAAGTTTGAAACTTCTTTTATAAAGGAGAATGTTTATGAAGCATCTGTGGAAAGTGGCTATCGTGTTGGTCGCGATCGGATTGTTGTTTGTCGGCTGCAAAACCAAGCCGACACCGGAGCAGGAACGAGCCCTCAAGGTCGAGCCGCAGGTCTACCCCCCGAAGGTGATCGAGCACAAGTTGACAGCTTTGGGCGGGGATATCCCTGAGTGGATCTTCCAGTATGCCAACGGGGAGGATCTGGAGGGGAAGAGAGAATACAAAGACAATTATGTCTTCGTGTTCGAGCAGACGGGTAAGGACCTGGAAGGAGTAAAAGCCTGGACCCGCAGCTTCTCCGCGGCGACCGAGGTGGCCCGCATGGTTTCCACCAGGGTGATGAACAAGTTCGCCGGCGCCCAGGTGGGCGACAAGGACATGGTGGAGACCTACATGGAAGAGGTGGCCAAGATCCTGGCCGT
>CAZPQC010000425.1:0-1903 GCA_964588525.1 uncultured Spirochaetaceae bacterium | reverse complement strand
GGCCAACCCGAGGATATAGTCGGTGCCGTTGTCTTCTTCGCCAGCGATGACAGCGACTTCATCAGTGGCCAGACACTGCTTATTGACGGCGCCCGAAGGGTAAACTAGAGGCAGTTTACCCCGAATTAGGTGCGCTGTGATATAATAAGGTCGGCAAAATAGGATATAAAAATCAAGGAGGACAAAGAAATGCCTTGGACGTGGAACTTATATGTCAGAGAGTTCTGGCCGCAGCGAGACTTGAAGAAGTACCCGATGTGGTTCGTGAACTTCTCCCACAGCTACCCGGCCTGGACTCCCCTGTTCGGCTGGATGTGGAATTATCCTTTAGCTCACGGGCTCACCTACGCTGTCAATGAGGCATCTATACCCACCATCAGGGGCAGTGAGGTTCGTAACATGGACGGGTGTGCCCTGGCCGGTGCCCTCAGGATTAGCGATGAGGCTGAGATTGCCGAAAGGCAGAAGAACTTTAAAAAGTTCATAACGGAACAGTATGCTCCCAAAGGGGACAAGATCTATAAGGATTTGGAGAGCGAACTGCAAGGGTTGTGCCAAAAATTCAGGACTTTTGATTACAAAAAGGCAACCCAGTACGAGTTGTACAAGATCTTCCGGGAGGCGGTGCAGATGCTGTATCGGGAGTGGGAGACCCATTTCTATCTGATATACCCTCTTTATGAGGCCTACTGGCATTGTACCGAGATTGCTACCGAATACGCTGGGATAAAGGAGTTTTCCCCGACCTGGCATAGAATAATACGCGGCTACGATAACGACCTCTTTGTCCAAGATAAGGCGCTCTGGGGACTGCGCACCCGCGCCCTCCAGCTCAAGATAGCCGATGTCTTCACCAAGAACGCGGCGGCTGATGTCGTTCCTGCTCTCAAGAAGACAGCGGCGGGCAAGGAGTGGCTGGAGAAAGACCTCAATGACTTCATGATTGTCAAGGGCTACGGCTGGCGGTCGCCGCGAATGATGGAGTTCATCGTTCCCTCGTGGTGGGAAGACCCCACGCCGGCTATCGCTCATATCCAGCAGTATCTTAGCCTGTCCAAGGACATCAACGCCCCCTTCCCGCTGGATAGAATCCGCCCCCGTCTGGTCAAGGAGCGGGAAGAATTAACCCGCGAGCTTATCGACAAGGTGAAGGCGGCTAAATACCCCGATATGGACTGGTTCCTGGCCACCCTCAACGTGAGCCAGAGGTCAAGCGCTTTCAGCGAGAGCCATGATGTCGCCTGGGAGCAGGGCTGCCATACCACCTTCCGCTACCTGGTGAGGAAGATCGGGGAGAGGCTGGTAAAGTTTGGCACCATTGGAGAACCTGATGATATGTTCCTCTTCATCCCTGATGAGCTGGAGCTGTTCATCGCCTACCCAGACTCATACGAGGTCAAGGATATTGTTGAGGAGCGCAAGAAAACCTGGACAGCCCAGAAGGAGTATAGGACGCGCTCGCCTATTGTTACCGATAGAAAATTAACGCCTGATGATATAAATAAGCATCATGCTTCTGTTCACGATGCCATAGTTTCCAAGATTGTTGTTGGCGAGTACGCCCCCCCTAGGCCGGAAACCGGCGCCGTCTGTTTTGGTAACTGCGGCAGTCCGGCGGGCACCGTTGAGGGCAGAGCCCACCTGGTGGTAAGTGACGCCGATGTTTTTGCCGTCCAGCCGGGCGACATCATTGTATGTCCGTCGATGTCTTCAGGGTGGACGCCGATATTGCCCTTAGCCAAGGGTATTGTCACCAACGGCGGCGGCTCCTTAAGCCATGCTTGTATTCACTGCCGTGAGTATGACATCCCGCTGGTATCGAACACGGGTAATGGTACCCTGGTTATTCAGGAAGGTGATAAGATTAAGCTTGATGCCGATGAGGGTCTGGTCTTCAAGGTAA
>CAZPQC010000424.1:0-1903 GCA_964588525.1 uncultured Spirochaetaceae bacterium | reverse complement strand
AGCATTCCCGCGTGAAAAACTTGCGGATCTACCCACTCCACTGCAGGAGGTGCCGCGTTTTTCTCAGGCCCTTGGAGGACCGCGTATTTTCATCAAGAGAGATGATCTCACAGGGCTTGCATTCGGCGGGAACAAAACGAGGATGTTTGAATTTCTTCTGGCACGGGCCAGAAATGAGGGTGCGGATACGGTGATCGGGGGTGCAGGTGTTCAGTCAAATTACTGTCGCCAGCTCACTGCTGCGTGCAACGTGATGGGGCTGGAAACCCATCTCGTTTTGCGAAGGATTCGCGGGGTCAAGGACAACACCGTGCAGGGCAATCTTCTGCTCGACCTGCTCGCAGGTGCACACGTTCATATCATCGATGCAGACGCAGAAACCCAGTCACAGGAAATTTATGCTCTTGCTGAAGAGCTGAAGAAGAAGGGGAAAAAGCCATTCGTCGTCAGGCTGGCGGCTCAGGATGACCTCACACCGGACGTGGTTTCCTACGTCAACTGTTTCTGCGAGATACAGGAGCAGTGCGATGCGCTCGGCATTCGACCCACCTATCTCTACGTCTCGTCCTACGACAGCACGCAGGCGGGGCTGGAAGTGGGTCGCGAAGTGCTTGGCAATCCGTTAAAGATAAGAGGGATCGCACCTGCAGCGTGGGAAACTGACGCTGCCGGTCTGATTGCCCGGTACGCGAACCAGGTCGCAGGGGCACTGAAGGTGCCCTGTGAGTTTACTGCAGAAAAAGTGTACAACACCACAGCCTACGTCGGTGAGGGATACGGCGTCCCCACACCGGAAGCGGTCGAGATGATAAAGCTTATGGCGCGGACCGAAGGAATCTTTCTCGATCCTGTGTACACGTGCAAGGCGATGGCAGCGGTTGCAGATCACATTAAAAAAAGCGAGCTCACAGCAACCGATACAGTGGTTTTTCTGCACACAGGGGGAACACCTGCGCTCTTTGCATACGTGGAAGAGCTCGGCACCGGCGAGTTGAATGAACACCTCGCGTTCGATGATCGATAAAGTGGTATTCGTCGCACGTGCACGGCGGTCAGGCAGAGAAACACCTGTGTGCATATAAAGGAAAAAATATGATGGAGCCTGAAGTCGTTGTCGACTATGAGCTGAAGATCGGAGAAAATCCGCTCTGGAACTCTGAAGAAGGGATGGTCTACTGGGAAGATATCCATACCGGAAGAATTTTCCGCTTCGATCCCGTGAGCGGGATCCACGAAACGGTCTATGAGGGTGATGTTGTGGGAGCATTTACCATCCAGGCGGACGGCGCTTTGCTCCTCTTCATGGAAAACGGGAGTGTCAAGGTTTTTCGTGATGGATCACTCAGGACCGTAGTGGAGGAGATCCCCGAAGAGCGCGGGACACGTTTCAATGACGTGATTGCAGATCCTGAAGGGCGTGTTTTTTGCGGAACCATGCCGGGGAAGGATCATCCTGCGAGTGTCTACAGGCTGGACCGAGACGGTTCGATTACGAAAGTAATAGAAGGAGTCAGCCTTTCCAACGGAATGGGCTTCACTCCCGACCTGGAAAAGCTGTACCACACAGATTCTCCCAAAAGGACAATATATTTGTACGAGTATGACAGGAGGAGCGGTGCGCTCGGCAGAAGGTCGGTGTTCGTGCGCACACCCGAAGGCGAGGGAAAACCGGATGGGATGACCGTTGACAATGAGGGGTGTGTCTGGTCTGCCCGGTGGGATGGCGGATGTATTGTTCGCTACAGCACAGGAGGAGAGGAAATCCTGCGTATCCCGTTTCCTGTAAAAAAAGTGTCGAGCCTTACCTTGGGGGGCAGGGACTACGCGGACCTGTATATCACTACGGCAGGTGGCGATAACAGAAAAGAAGAGGGACGGGAGGCGGGGGCACTCTTTCGAGTGA
>CAZPQC010000423.1:0-1905 GCA_964588525.1 uncultured Spirochaetaceae bacterium | reverse complement strand
GGCCAGGGAGCTGATCTTCGGGATCATGCTGCTCACGCTCATCGTCCCGCAGATGGCCATCGTCATCCCCATGTTCAGGCAGATCGCCTTCCTGAAGCTGCTGAACACCCATGCGGCGATCATCATGCCCTTGGTGATGTCGGTCTTCATCATTTTTTTCCTGCGCCAGAACTTCAAGATGTTCCCAACGGAGATCCTGGAGGCGGCCCGCGTGGACGGCGCGCACGAATTGCGGATCTTTTTCAACATCGTGATTCCGTCCATGAAGGCTACCTTTGCCTCGGCCAGCATCTACATCTTTCTCCTGCAGTGGAACAGCTACCTGTGGCCGTTGATGACCATTCTTACAGACGCAAAGAAAACCCTGCCGCTGGCAATTTTCTCCATGATGCGGGCCTACACCATAGAGTACGGAGCGGTCATGGTCGCGGTCTGCATCTCCACCTTTCCCGTGCTCATCCTGTTCCTGATAATGCAGCGACAGTTCGTAGAGGGACTGCTTGGGTCTGTAAAATAGATCCGGAAATCCGGAAAACCAAGGAGAGGCTATGGGCGACAGGCTGATTCCCTTCGAAGGCCTTATCCACGGCGGCGACTACAATCCCGACCAGTGGCTGGACCGGCCCGACGTGCTGGAAGAGGACCTCAGGCTTATGAAGCTGGCCCGCTGCAACGCCATGAGCGTGGGCATTTTTGCCTGGTCCTCCCTGGAGCCGCGGGAGGGGGAGTTCACCTTCGACTGGATAGAAGCGGTGATCGAGCGGCTCCATGCCAACGGCATCCGCACCATCCTGGCCACCCCCAGCGGGGCACGGCCCGCCTGGATGGCAAAGAAATACCCGGAGGTATTGCGCGTCACGCCCGACGGGCACCGGCGCCGTTTCGGGGAACGGCACAACCACTGCTACACCTCCCCGGTCTACCGTGAGAAGGTCGGGATCATCAACCGGGAGTTGTCCTCCCGATTCGGAAAGCACCCTGCGGTCATCCTCTGGCATCTTTCCAACGAATACGGAGGGGAGTGTCACTGCGATCTGTGCACCCGGGCTTTTCGCCGCTGGCTGGAAGATCGCTACGGTACCATCGAAAATCTGAATCGTGCCTGGTGGAGCAGCTTCTGGAGCCACAGCTATTCGGATTGGGATGAAGTGGATCCGCCCTCTCCGCTGGGAGAAAGCACGGTCCACGCCCTCAACCTGGAGTGGAAACGGTTTGTGACCGCCAGGACCGTGGATTTCATGAAATTCGAGATCGCTGCGGTGCGCGAGTCCTCGCCGAACATCCCCGTGACCACCAACCTCATGGGATTCTACGAGGGTTTGAATCCCTGGGAGCTTGTACCCGAGCTGGACGTGGTCAGTTGGGACAGTTACCCCGGCTGGCACGGCACGGGTCCGCGGACCGTAGGCAAGGGCGAGTGGGACCCCGAGGGTCGGGATTGGCGGCTGGCTGCGAACATCGCCTTCGTTCACGATCTCAACCGCTCTCTGAAAGCCAAGCCGTTTCTGCTGATGGAAAGCACGCCGAGCACCACGAATTGGCAGGCCGTCTCCAAGCTTAAAAGGCCGGGCATGCACGCCCTGTCGTCCATCCAGGCCGTGGCCCACGGGTCGGACAGCGTCCAGTACTTTCAATGGCGCAAGAGCCGGGGCAGTTTCGAGAAATTCCACGGCGCCGTGGTGGACCACGTCGGGCACGAGCGGACCCGCGTCTTTCAGGAAGTGCGAGCTCTGGGGGAGCAGCTGGCCGGCCTGGGCGAGCTGGCCGGTACCCTGATCGAGCCTGAGGCAGCTGTGCTGTACGACTGGGAAAACCTTTGGGCCTTGAACGACGCGGCGGGTCCGCGGAACGACGGGCTCAAGAACTACCGCGAAGACTGCCTGTCCCACTACTACCAGCTCTGGA
>CAZPQC010000422.1:0-1912 GCA_964588525.1 uncultured Spirochaetaceae bacterium | reverse complement strand
TGATTGCTGCACTCACCATCGCTACTGCGCTGGTGCATGTGAACGGCACGGAGGATGCCCGCTGGGTGCTCCCGGAGCCGCCGGCGCCGGCGGTCGCATTGCAGGCCGCAACACCGGATGTCACGTATCCGTTGGATGGCTGCTACCGGGTGCCGATCACCTGGGAATCCGGGTCGCCGCAAGTCGCCGCCCATGACCCGTTCCCGTTCCTCGCCGATGCTGTCGGCAGCTTCCTGTGGCTCGACCTGATCGGGGACTGGCATGACGGTGCGTTCAACAACCCGGACATGCAGTCTGTGCCGATCCCGGCTGGTGCATCGTCGGTGGATGTGTGCCCTGTCACTGTCCCGGATCCGGTGCCTGAACCGGAGCCGTCGAACTGCCTTGACCTGTCGATTGTCCACGAGGCGGATGGCCAGGTCGCCGACATCACCGTAGGCTCGCAGGCTGATCCGTTGATCTACTGGGGCCTCTTGGGTCATTATGTGGTGACGGCGGATGGCCCGTTCGACAATGAGTGGCAGGCACCCGGCGTCGCGTCCCATGACGTCGCCGGGCTCGATTCGTTTGTGCTCTGCCGATGACGCTGCGTGTCGACGTGCATTGCGAGGTCTGCGGTGTCCAGGCAACTGTCACCGCAGACCCACGCGACGGTGCCTGGCAATTACAGCGCCTCATCCAAGACACCACCGAGAACCACAAGGACTGCAAGCGGAGAACGCCACGACCCGGACAGGAGGAGAAGCGCCGTGTTTGAAATCAAGATCCGTTGCCCCGACTGCGACGCAGAAACCGAACTGTACGCTGCTGGTGAGGATGCGGTGGAGTTGGTGACGCAATGGCTGTTCTGGCACGTCTGCGAACCCGACACGGTCGGCGCGGCGGTGGATGAGGCCCGCGACCAGGCGAAAAGTTTCTGCTGATGCTCGCCGACATGATCGCCGAACTACAACGCCTCGCCACCCAAGTCGATCATCTGACACCCCCCGACTCGGCGTTGGCGGACGCGATCGGTGACCTGCGCCGCATCGAAGTCATACTCGCCGAGACCCGGCATCGCTGGGAGACCCTCGTCGCCGAGCTCGACCCGGTAGACCTGCCGCCGGAGCGGCGCATCACCGAAGACCTCCACGCCGGCATTGTCACGGCGGTGGGGGACCGGTGGGCGATCGAACCTGTCTACAAGACTGTCCGTAGTTTCCGGTCCGCTGCGATCATCGCCGCTGTCATGGATGACTTGGAGGGGCAGGGATTCGACGGCGCCGACGCGGTGCGTGTCCTGCGGGACGCGGGGGCACTGAAGGTGACGTGGTCGTGGACGGGTTTGCAGAGGTTCTTCCGTCAGCATCGCCTCGACTTGACCCGCACGTATGGGCCGGTGGAGGACGACGGTGACGTGGATGCTCCGATGGTTGGTGAGGACCGGAAACAGGCCGGTGTGAAACGCGTCCCCGTCAAGGAACCGCTACACTGAGGCGTCATGGGTTGTGGATGCAAAGGAAACAGGGCCGCGACAGATGCCCGCAACCAGCTCCGAGCCAAACAAGCGGAGCAACGGAAACGCGACGTTGAGGCCGCCCGCCGCATCATCCGCGAAGGCGTCCCCAAGCGTGCCTGACCCGCTCACCCTCCTCGTCGACTGTCTCGCCGTTTTCCGCCTGACGCGCCTGATCGTGGAGGACGGCATCCTGGACCGGCCGCGTGCCTGGGTCCTGACCCGCTTCCCCGGTCCGAACACGGAGTTCTACGACGACGCCCTCCCCACCGTGCCGCACCGTCTCGTCCCGATCCCCGGCTCTCGGCCTCGCTTGTGGGTCGCTGAGACTCCGACGTGGCTCGGCCGCCTCTTAGAGTGCCCGTGGTGTGTGAGCGTCTGGTGCGCCGCTGCGGTTGTCGCGGTGTCCGGGTTCGG
>CAZPQC010000421.1:0-1915 GCA_964588525.1 uncultured Spirochaetaceae bacterium | reverse complement strand
GGGAAGGCGCTGAAGCACCTGCATGCGAATCGTTTTCCACAGGCGCTCGATTTTTCCTTTTGCCGCCGGTGAGTACGGCTTTGCGTATACGAGCGCCACACCGAGGGAGGCACAGGCGTAGCGCAACCGCTCTGAGCGGAAGCTCGGGCCGTTGTCGGTGTAAAGGCGCCGAGGCAATCCCCGCTTCTCGAACGCCTGAATCAGACAGTCCTGAAAGCTGTTGATGTCCTCTTTCAGGTAGAATTGGGCGTGCGGAATCAACCGCGAATGATCGTCGATGAGCCCGAAAAGGTATGCCTTTCTCGACTTGCCGTCCACGACCACCTGCGGGCCGTGCATGCAATCGGCCTGCCATAGCTCATTCGGGTATTCGGTTTCGAATCGTCTGCGCTCCTCCTGTTCGCCCGAATCCCCTTCGTCCAAACCGTGACGCCGGAACAGCCGGTACAGGCTCTGCGGCGAGGCATGGAATTGCGGTCCAACGAGGTTGCGTTCGCGCGCGGTCGCCAGAAGCGAACCCAGGGTAACCCGCGGCATCTCTCGTTTGAGGTTCACCAGCGCCAGCTCGGTCTCTTCGTCCACGCTACGTGAACGTCCCGCGTCGCTTCGATCGCGCGGGAACAGACTTTCCACCCGCTGGCCGCTGCGTTCGTAGCGCTGCAGCCATTCGTGAATGGTCGAACGAGAGATGCGCGTACGCTGGGAACCAGGGATCTGCCACTCCCGTTTGCTCAAGCCGCGGATCGTCCGTTCCCGCTCGCCCCAGCTTACGTCCGTTCGCGAAACCAATTCGCCGATGACTCCAAAGCGGAACAGTGCAATCTTGTGTTTTTCTTCCTCGGTCATCCCTCTGCTCCTTCGGCCTCGCGGCCCGATTGGGATGACTCAAGGGTAAGGCAGGTTCACTGCAGCGGTAAACGCAAAACTCCGGTTGGCAGGCCCTGCGATACGGCCAGTTCCCACATATTCCAGAGAGTGTGTAGCTACGATGAACCCGGCACGAACAAGCTCCCACAGCTTTTCCAGCGTCGGCTCGGTGGGAAACCCCAAGGCAATAAGCCTGCGGCGAAATCCTCGCCACCAGTACTGCTGCCGCTGTCGAGCCCACTCGCCAACCCAGTGGCCACGCTCAATCTTGCTGCGCAGCGAACAGACCACCGCTTCGGCGGGAGCAATGAATTTCCTCCAGTATCCCGCAGGACGAATCGTGTGAACGGCCCGACACTCACCGCATCGATACCGTTTCATCCACACCGGCCCCTCATATCCTTCGAAATACCGAGGAACGTACCCGTGTCCGATGAGCCTTCCGCCGCAGACCGGACACTTGTGAGGTCGCTTCCACGGATATTCTTTTCCAAGCGCTCGCACGCACTTGATACAGAGCCGATAATTCAGTACCAATGGAGTGTCTCGTATTCAGGTACCTGGGCACTAACGTCGACCTGCAACGCCGCCCGGGTACCTTGTTTTTATCTCCGAATAATGTGACACCCTCCTGAAATCGTCTACCCGAATGTGAGAAAACGAGCTGAATTCTGTCGGTTTAATTTGGAACCCTGCACCACCGAAATACCGACCGGGTTGCCGTATGCGCAAAGGTCACCCCCGCATAGTGACCGCCGGTCATGCCGTAGAACGCCAGGCGCTGCCTGGCGGGTCGGATGTTTCCCATTCTTCCGTTGTGCGCCATGGCGCGTGCCCAGTCATTTCGTGAGTAGACGAAAAAGGTCGGCTGTCCAGAGGTGCCGGATGAGTGGATGGCGTAGTAGCGTCCCTTGAAGAGCTCACTCGGGTCTTTCGAACGCTTGAAGAAGGAACCCAGCTCCACCTTGCTCACCGCGGGATCGGTCACGATACGGTCGAAGTTTTTCATCAGCTCGACGCGCTTTCTGCCCAAGTGGACCAGCGGCTG
>CAZPQC010000420.1:0-1936 GCA_964588525.1 uncultured Spirochaetaceae bacterium | reverse complement strand
GGTTAAAGAGATGGCGAAACAGTTACAGTTTGACGAGACTGCCAGGCGGGCGCTGCTGAAAGGCGTCGACAAGATGTCCTCGGCAGTCAAAGTAACCCTGGGACCCAAGGGGAGGAATGTCGTTCTGGACAAGAAATTCGGCGCCCCCACGGTTACCAACGACGGAGTCACCATCGCCAAGGAGATCGAGCTCGAAGATCCCTTTGAGAACATGGGCGCTCAGCTTCTCAAAGAGGTGGCGACCAAGACCAACGACATAGCCGGTGACGGCACTACGACGGCGACCGTACTGGCCTACTCGATGATCAAGGAGGGGTTGAAATCGGTAGCCGCCGGTATCAACCCGATGGAGATCAAACGGGGTATCGCCAAGGCTGTAGAGGTGGCCGTAGGAGACATCAAGAAGAGCGCGAAGGAAATCAAGGAGAAGGAAGAAATTGCCCAGGTTGCCGCAATCTCGGCCAACAATGACATGGAGATCGGGAACTTGATCGCCGACGCCATGGAGAAGGTGGGCAAGGACGGGGTCATCACGGTTGAAGAGTCCAAGTCCATGGAAACCCACCTCGAGGTGGTCGAGGGTATGCAGTTCGACCGCGGTTACCTGTCTCCCTACTTCGTCACCAACAGGGAGAACATGACCACCGTGCTGGAGGATCCGTACATCCTCATCCACGACAAGAAGGTCTCCAGCATGAAGGATCTGCTTCCGGTCCTGGAGAAGATCGCCCAGTCCGGGAAACCGTTGCTGCTCATCGCCGAGGATGTGGAGGGCGAAGCCCTGGCCACCCTGGTGGTGAACAACCTGCGGGGCACCCTGAATGCCTGTGCCGTGAAGGCCCCCGGTTTCGGGGACCGCCGCAAGGCGATGCTGGAGGATATTTCCGTCCTGACCGGCGGCCAGGTCGTCTCCGAGGAGCTCGGGCTCAAGCTGGAAAATACCGAGATGAACCAACTCGGACGGGCCAAGACGGTGAAGGTGGACAAGGAGAATACCACGCTCATCGAGGGCGCCGGAAAGGCCAAAGACATCAAGGATCGGATCGGACAGATCAAGGTCCAGATCGAGGAAACCACCTCTGATTACGATCGGGAGAAGCTTCAGGAGAGGCTGGCCAAGCTGGCCGGCGGTGTGGCCGTGATCAACGTCGGCGCCGCCACCGAAGTCGAGCTCAAAGAGAAGAAGCACCGGGTCGAGGATGCTCTTTCCGCCACCCGCGCAGCCATCGAAGAGGGTATCATCGCCGGTGGCGGTGTGACCCTGGTTCAGGCCGTGAAAGCCCTGGACGCCTTCGACGTCAAGGCGCTCACCCAGGACGAGCAGGTCGGCTACAAGATCGTGAAGCGTTCCCTCGAGGAACCGATGCGCCAGATCGTGGAGAACGCCGGGTTGGACGGGGCTGTGGTAGTCGAGCGTGCAAAGAAAGAGAAGAAGGGTTTCGGTTTTGACGCGGCCAAGATGGAATGGTCCGACATGTTCGCCCGGGGGATCATCGATCCCGCCAAGGTGACCCGATCAGCCCTGCAGAACGCCGCTTCGATAGCCGGCCTGCTGCTGACCACCGAGGCCACAATAACCGATATTCCGGAGAAAGAATCGGCCGGACCGGCCATGCCTCCGGGAGGTGGAGGAATGCCTCCGTACTAAACCAGGTGAGGTTGGTTTTCCCGCGGAGTCTGTGAGCGGTTGATCATCCATCGGCTGTACGCACCAGCTTGCAGGGAAGCGGAAAGACCCAAGAGTATATATAAACCCCCGGGATTGGAAACAATTCCGGGGGTTTTTTAGCACTTCAAGCCGTAGGCTCTCTGCAGCCGGGTCTGCTGCACGTGGGTGTGGATGCGCAGGCCCAGCTGGCTCGCTTCCCGGCGGATCTACGGTTTCAGGGCGATCAGCTCGATCTCCACCAGCGCCTCGGGGTCCGGCAGCCTGGAT
>CAZPQC010000419.1:0-1943 GCA_964588525.1 uncultured Spirochaetaceae bacterium | reverse complement strand
TCGCCTTTCCTGATCGGCTGTCGGGATCCGCGAGGACGAGAAGGTCGAGCTTTCGCGATACGCCGGGCTTGACGACGAGGCCGGCCTCGCCGGCCAGTCGCTCCTGGTCACCACGCGTAAGCCCGATGCCGCGTATCGTCACCACGCTGGCTCCGGTGAAGCAAACAGACTTCCCAGCCAATTTGTGCTGATGCTCATGCCTCGTGGTCTTCATCGGCTGGCTCGGGGCATCCAGAGGGAGGCCCAGGAGCTCGGCCAAGATCCCGAGGTCGCGGCGTTCCGCGTCGGTTACGATACTGTCGGCCAGCGCCAGCTTCCAGATGCCGCTGAGGTAGGCGGCGTTCAGGGCCGAGACGCTCTTCACGTCCAGGGCCCACTCCTCCGCGACAGCGGCCAGCGCAATCACCTCGTCGTCGGTCAAGCGTCGGTCCTCTAGAACACGATCGAGGAGGTCGAGGTACTGAGTCGCTGCGGCTGCACTCGTGTCCAGGCCCTCGGGTACGCCAACCTGGCATGCGAGAGAGCCCAAGGCGGGATTCACTCGGGGCGGCGGCGGGACAGAGCGCGAACGCTCGTAGGGCCTCGGAGCGCTGGGGAAGCTTGGGGCGACGGCCGGCAGCGAAGCTACGTCGAGTTCGGGCAGTGCATGCGCCAGAAGCCGGGACGCGGCGCGAGCGTCGCCAACCGCGCAGTGAGCGTTCACCAGCTCGATCCCGAGAGCCTCGCAGCAGGAACCTAGACTCCGTCCGCCAACGAGCCAGAGGCGTCCGGCGGCAAGCATCGTGCAGAGGCCATCCGGAGTGCCCCAATCCAGCCCACACCTAGCGAGTTCATGGGAAAGGAACGAGATGTCGAAGCGCGCGTTGTGCGCGGCGATGCGCGTGCCCGCGATCAGGGACAAGAAGCCCCCCGCGATGTCGCCGAAGCTAGGCGCTCCGCGCAGGTCGCCTGCCGTTAGCCCGTGGATTTCGGTGGCGCCTACGTCCCTATCCGGATTGACCAACGTCGTCCAACAGTCGATCTCACGCCCAGCGGGCGACAGCCTGACGAGTCCTATCTCGACCACCCGGTCCATGCTTGGGTGGAGCCCCGTGGTCTCGACATCGACCACGCACCAGTCGGTTGGGGCGCTGGTCCGAACCCAAGTATCCATTCGTACGGCTCTGCTTTCCGTCTCTGTTGTCAGTCTCGGACCCAGCGCCCCGCCCACGCTTCGTTGATGCGGCGCTGTTCCTCGGACAGCCTGTCGTAGGTCGCCTTGGGGTTCTGCGGCACGACCACGAACTCGTGGTAGGCAACGGGCCTCACGCCCAGCAGATCGGCTGGCGGTAGCTCCCCGCACGAGGAGAACCAAGCCCGTGTTGGCCATCCGCATTCGTAGTGGACCCACCAGCCCCTCGCCTCATCGAAGGTGAAGCCGGTTGCTCCGCAGTCGCAGAACCGCATGGGCATGGGCCGTCCGCACTTGCCGTGGACGAAACGGCGGTGTCCAGGGATGCGGCAGGGCTCGTTTGGGTAGCCGCAGTCGATCGAATGATCGAGCAGCGTGGCCCCGCTGCGAGCGAACCATGGCGCATCCTCACATGTGCACCACTCCGACCCGAGTCCCGCAAGCCTTGGATCCGGCAGCCCGCCCACGGTGACACAGTACCAGCCGCCACAGTCGGTGTCCCGGCGATTCGCTGCCTCGACTGCGGCTGGCCGCTGGACTCGGCGTGGCGCCGGAAAAGCCGCGCGTAGGGAGTGATGAGGCCTGCCAGAGGACTGCGGAGCCCATCAGTCAGAGGGGTCTTCACGAGCGGTCTTGGGGTATGGAGCGGGAGACGGGGCTTGAGCCCGCGACATTCTGCTCGGGAAGTACGGAGGCCTGAACGGTGTCTTCCAAGCATCCGCGCCCTGGTCGACCACGTCGTCGATCGCCACGCCCCAGCAGCGGCCCGACA
>CAZPQC010000418.1:0-1951 GCA_964588525.1 uncultured Spirochaetaceae bacterium | reverse complement strand
GACCAAAGTGACCGGTGACATTTCCTCCCGGGAGTTCAACCACGTATTCCCCCGCTCCCAAAAGCTTGATGACGCTAAGCGAAAGATCGGGGAAACGAAGAGTATCAACTCTTTTCTCAGATGATAGGAATCGGTCTAGTGCCTTTGAGTCGGGTTCCCTAGGCAATTTTGAACCTCGCTCTGCGGCAACTTCGATAATGCGATCTCCTCCTTCCTTAAAGTTGTATTAGCCTCTTGGAGGATGAGGATCACCACCATGACTGTCTTTTTGAGAGATACGACCGTCACGGTTGTGTATGTACAGCTCGGATCTTTGGTTACGGCTGATTTGCCTTGCGGACTCGACGGCGTCCTGTTTGTTGTCGAAGTGCCCCGAAGACCTCTCAGCGCCGCCTTTCTTGATGTTCCATCCACCGTCAGGATTCGGAACAACATGATGCGTGTTTTTGGCCATTTTGGTTTGACCTCCCAGTCAAAATCTCAATGTACTGAGTATTTGATTAAGAAGTCAAACAGCCGCAGACCCCATGGCGCCGGGAGTTGAAAGAGATTCGGCAGGCGTTAACCAATCTTTGGCGGCTCATGTGGTTGACCATCCACCCAGTCCGTCCTCATCGCCGATGTCGCTGAAGGTTCCGAGCCTTTGCGAACTCCGGCCAAAGACAATGCGAAGTACGGGCCGGTATTGACCGCGGGCATGGGAATAACTAACGCGAGCAAGCGCCGGTGCGCGCGGTCTTCCATGGCACCGGACTGCCGTAGCTCACTCGTAGTGCGTCCACATCCGAATGACTTTGACGATCCTATCTTCTTCCAGAATCTGGTAGACCAACCGGTGCTGGATATTGATCCTTCGAGAGAAGGCGCCTTCTAGATCACCAAGCAGTTTCTCGTAACGAGGAGGACTCTGATAGGGATTCTCCTCCAGGATCGTAAGGAGTTTGATCACGTTCTTCTTCAGCCCAGCCCGGGAGATCTTCTTGGCGTCGCGTTGCGCCTGCCCGGTAAACACCAAGCGGTAGCTCACCAGTTCATTTTTGGATCGCACTCGTCAACGGGGGTCGCGAGACCCTTGTGGATGGAATCGGCCATGCCGGGAATGGATAGAAGGTGTAGGGTTTCCTGAATGGCGTTCCAATCATCTTCATTGACAAGAACCGCCGAGCTGTCTTTTCCGGTAATCGTGACCGGCTCGTGCGACTCACCAACTTCCTTGATCAGCTTATACAGATTCTTTCTTGCATTGGTCGCATTTATAGCCGCCATCATTTGCCTCCGTACGGGATACCGTACGCTCAATATAGCCCAAAGTATCTAACATGTCAACATAGTCCAGGGCAGCGGCTGAGGCATGCCTCGATTGAAAACGACGAAGCCGCCGCGGCCTGAGTGCATTGTGAAGTGGGTGTAATGCTTCACCGAGGCGAGTGGCACAATGGGTCATTATGATGAAAGTCTAACTGCCTGTTGGATTATACTTTGTAAGATGTGGCGGGTGACTGTATGCTGCTTTTAACCCATATCCCCGGGAGAAAAAGGGGAAGGGCAGCAGATGACCGTAACTCGCACTGTGGCGCTTTTGCGACCACCTCACGGGGTCTGGTCGGTCACCTGCTGCTTCCATACCGATGATATGTGTGCCCATCGGCAGAACCAACGCTTGGGACCGCGAATAGTGGTGTGGATACAACGCATAACCACCAAGGTATCCTGAACCTTTTCTCTCTCCCAAAGTTAAGGAGGAGATCCATGATCCAAAGATTTCACGGTCTCGATCGGCACAAGAAGCATTCTACCATCTCTGTGCTGAATCGAGAAGGACAAGAGAATGAGCTGAAATCCAGCTTGCCCGCACTTGTTTCCTCCTTGGTGCTGGAGGAAACAAGCATAAAAATAGCCCTGGCCGGTATTAACCATCCAGGGCTCTGTTCGAATGTGTTTGTTTCAGCTC
>CAZPQC010000417.1:0-1952 GCA_964588525.1 uncultured Spirochaetaceae bacterium | reverse complement strand
CCGATCACCGTCTGCCGGCCCTGGGTCGTGTCCACGATAACGATATTGCCGGGAGCGGAGCTGCGCAGAGACACCTTCTCCGCCGGATAGGAACGATCCGACCAGAACCACTTGCCCTCGGTGTAGCGGATCACCCCGTGCTCCTCCAGGTAGTCCAGCACCTCCCGGTAGCTCTGTGCCAGCTCTTCGGCCTCATCGAAGGGAAGCTCGAATACGGCACACTTCAACTGGTCGCTGAGGATGTAGATGTTGTCCGGGTCCACCCAACCGGACTCCGGAGAGCTTCCGAAGAAGTACTCGGGATGGCGGAGGATGTACTGATCGATCGGCGAGGCAGAGGCCACCAGGATGGACAGGGAAACGCTGGCCCGTCGTCCGGCCCGGCCGGCCTGCTGCCAGGTAGAGGCGATCGTCCCGGGGAAGCCGGCCAGGATCGAGGCATCCAGCCCCCCGATGTCGATTCCCAGCTCCAGGGCGTTGGTGGAAACCACCCCCTGGATCTCTCCGCTGCGCAGGCCCCGCTCGATCTTCCGTCGCTCGTTGGGCAGATAGCCGCCACGGTAGGAGGCTACGGTGATGCGGCTGTCGTCGGTGTAGAGATTCTTGAGGGACTCCCGGATGTAGCCGGCAATCAGCTCGGAGCGCAGCCGGGAGCGGGCAAAGACGATCGTCTTGACTTTGGCCTTCAGAAGATTCGTGGCCAGTCTCTGCGACTCCTTTACCACGCCGCGGCGAATGCCCTGCACCGCATCGACCAGCGGCGGATTGTAGAAGACGAAGTGCCGCTCCCCCGCCGGCGCGCCGTTCTCGGCGATCAGGGTCACCGGTTCCTCCACGATCTTCTCGGCCAACCCCTGGGGATTTCCGATGGTGGCGGAGCAACAGATGAACTGGGGTTTGGCGCCGTAAAACGCGCAGATGCGTTTCAGGCGGCGGATCAGGTTGGTCATGTGGGAGCCGAACACCCCCCGGTAGGTGTGGATCTCATCGATCACAATGAAACGGAGGGACTGGAAGAACTTGATCCACTTGGTATGGTTGGGCAGCACCCCGGTGTGCAGCATGTCGGGGTTGGTGATGACCACCCTCCCCTCTTCCCGCACAGAGATGCGGATCGAGCGGGGGGTGTCCCCGTCGTAGGTGAAGATGCGCACGGGGATCTCCCCGCCAAGCAGGATCTCGTTCAACTCCGACTGCTGATCCTGGGAAAGGGCTTTGGTCGGAAACATGTACATGGCCTTGGCCTGGGGCTGCTCGATCAGGGTCTGCAGCACAGGGAGGTTGTAGGCCAGGGTCTTGCCGGAGGCGGTGGGGGTGACAACCACGATGTTATTTCCCCTACGCACCTCGGCGTAGGCTTGCCCCTGGTGGCTGAACAGCCGCTCGATCCCCTTGGCCCGAACCGCGGCCAGAATCCTCCCGTCGATTTCCGCCGGAAAATCCTCATACCGCCCCTTGCGAGGCGGGATCACCTCCCAATGGGCTACCGAGGACATGAAGCGACGGTCCGTGCGCAGGGACTGGATGACCTCTTCGAGCATTTCCCCTCCTTATGAATCGATCTATTACCCTAACATATTCTTGACTGTTTTATTAGCCAATGAATAGAATAGTAGTATGGGACGGGTGCTTTGTTTGATCTTGGGCGGCGGCCGGGGAGAGCGCCTCTACCCCCTAACCATGGAAAGGGCCAAACCGGCGGTTCCCTTCGGCGGCAAATACCGCCTGGTGGATATCCCCATCTCCAGCTGTATCCATTCGGGGTTTCGCCAGATCTACATCCTGACCCAGTTCAACTCCGCCTCCCTGCACAACCACATTGCCAACACCTACATCTTCGACAGCTTCTCTCAGGGGTTCATCGAGATCCTGGCCGCGGAGCAGACCTATGAGCATTCAAGCTGGTACATGGGAACCGCCGATGCCGTGCGGAAGAACTTCATCCACTTCCG
>CAZPQC010000416.1:0-1954 GCA_964588525.1 uncultured Spirochaetaceae bacterium | reverse complement strand
GGTCCGGGGACGAGCTGTTCAACCAGCTGTCCAAGTGGCAGTCGATGAGCGCCGGAGTCCTGCAGATGCCCGTGGTGCTGCGCGTATCGGTGGGCAGCAAGTACGGAGCCCAGCATTCCCAGGACTGGTCCTCGATCGTGGCCCACATCCCCGGCCTAAAGGTCTACTTCCCGGCCACGCCCTACGACGCCAAGGGTATGCTGAACCTCGCCTTGAGCGGCAGCGACCCGGTAGTGTTCTTCGAAAGCCAGAGGATCTACGACATCGGCGAGCTCTTCGTCAGGGAGGGGGTGCCCGAGGGCTATTACGAGGTGCCGGAGGGCGAGCCCGCTTTGCGGCGGGAGGGATCCGACCTGACGGTCGTCACTATCGGCGCCACCCTCTACCGGGCCGTGGAAGCGGCGGATATCCTTCAGGACAGGTATGGTGTGTCGGTGGAGCTGATTGATGCCCGCTTCATCAACCCGCTGAACTACGACCTGATCGTGGAGTCGGTGAACAAGACGGGGAAGATCCTCCTGAGCTCCGACGCCTGCGAGCGGGGCAGCTTCCTCAACACCATGGCCGCCCATATCACCGAGCTGGCCTTCGACTCCCTGGACGGCCCGCCCGTGGTGGTGGGCAGCCGCAACTGGATCACCCCGGCTGCGGAGATGGAGGAGATGTTCTTTCCGCAATCCGAATGGATCGTGGACGCGGTGCACGAGCGCCTGCTGCCGCTTCCCGGCCATAAGGTGAGCACCGATCAATCCCTGGCTGAGCTTCAGCGCCGAAACCGCCTGGGTGTGTGATTGGCCCTACAGCCGCTCCAGCAGGTCGTTGTAGGTTTCAATCGTTATCTCGAGTTCTCTCAGTATTTCTCTTAAAAGGGGTCGCACAAGCGGTCGATTGCCGTGGTGGGGGAGAGAGGTGGTTCGACCGTCGACGACTCGAAGCCTGGTCATGACTACACTTCGATCTGTTGGATTCCTACAAACTCCGGAATCTCTGATTCACTTTCCATCTCTTCCAAACAAAGAGCAAGAACTTCCTTTAGGTTCGTCTGCAGCTCATCCAGGGTTTCGCCCTGTGTGTGAGCTCCCGGGATTCCCGGAACGATGCCCACGTAGAATCCGGTTTCCGGATCTCTTTCGACGTACGCGGCGATCTTCCTCATGTTATTTTCACTCCCCATTTTGTTGTTCTGCAGCTCATTCTAGATCGAGCTGTGTGCAGAGTCAACTGCTCTTTCTGCACGAGCGCCTGCTGCCGCTTCCCGGCCATAAGGTGAGCACCGATCAATCCCTGGAGAAGCTTCGGCACCGCAACCGGCCGGGGGTGTTAGAGGGTACTCGATCTTATGATATACTAATACAGCACGAGGTAAGGAAGATGCATAATGAGTTCACAGCCGTATTCGAAAAGGATGGAGATTGGTATATAGGATACTGCCCGGAGATTCCCGGAGCCAATGGCCAGGGGCGGACCATTGAGGAATGCAGAAAAAGTCTGGCAGAGGCGATCTCTCTGGTTCTGGAGGACCGCCGGGAGGATGCTCGGCGCGGCATTCCCTCCGACGCCAGACAGGAAACCATCACGATTACATGAAGCGGGAGGCTCTCCTGAAGCATTCAAGAAAGAACGGATGCTACCTGAAACGAGAGGGGAGATCCCATTAGCTGGGGGCGAATCCAAAAACGGGAGCCGCAGAAACCGTACCCCGCCATACGGAAATAGCGAATCGCCTTGCCCGCAAAATATGCAAGAACCTCTCAATTCCTCAGATCGGTATATAAGGTTTTAACTGCTCTACCCCATTTCCTAACACCGGCTGAGTGCCAACCAGTCCCTGGAGGAGCTAAAGCGCCGCAACCGCCTGGGTGTGTGACTGGTACCGTTGAATTTTGAAAAAACTGAGCCCGTGATACACTATTCCATCGTAGGATTAGATGATGCACAACGAACGCACCGCCGT
>CAZPQC010000415.1:0-1962 GCA_964588525.1 uncultured Spirochaetaceae bacterium | reverse complement strand
CCAGAACGTGGATCAGGGAGCAGATGTTCATGATCAGCTCCATGTGATGCTCCACTATCACGATGGTCAGGGCGTTTTCCTCCTGGATCTTGCGGATCGTGGCCATCAGATCGCGAACCTCCTGGGGGTTCAGGCCCGCGGCCGGCTCGTCCAACAGAACGATTCGCGGCTCGGTCATCAGGGTGCGGGCCAGCTCGAGACGGCGCTGGATCCCGTAGGGCAGGTTTTGGGGCTTCTGATCGGCGTAGCTGTCCAGGCCAAGATAGGCCAGAAAGTGGCGGGCCTTCTCATCGATCGCCTTTTCCTGCCTGCGCACCCGCGGCAGCCGCAGCATCTCCTCCCAGAGGGTGTAGCGGACCTTCATGTCATGGGCTACCTTCATGTTGTCCAAAACGGTGAGATTGCCGAACAGGCGGATATTCTGGAAGGTACGGGCGATGCCCAGGTCCGCACGGCGGTGGGCCGGAAAGCGGGTGATCTCCTGCTCCATGAACAGTACTCTGCCCCGGTCCACCGGTGTTGCCCCGGTGATCAGGTTGAATACCGTGGTCTTGCCGGCCCCATTGGGACCGATGATCCCGCTGATCTGGTTGTCCCGCTGGACCATTGAAAAACCCTCGACGGCAACTACGCCACCGAAATGTTTACTGATCCCTTCGACCTTGAGGATCTCCATGTCCCTACCTCCCGCTCCGCATGGCCTTGAGTTTGGAGGGCAGGAGGCTCAAGCCCTGAAACAACCCCCCGGGTCGGAAGATGATCACCAGCACCACCACTACGGCCAGCAGCACGTCCCGCCAGACATCGATGAAGCGGAAGAACTCCCCGAAGGAATAGTAGATCACGGAAGCGGCAATCACCCCTGCGATGGAGTTCAGGCCGCCCACGAAGGTAATGATGATCAGCTTGGCCGACTCGAGCCAGTTGAAGATGTTCGGCTCGATGAACAGGATGCTGAACGCGTAAAGCGCGCCGCCGTAGGCGGTGATCGCCGAGCTGATGATGAACACCTTCATCTTGTGGGCGTAGACATTGATTCCCACCATGGAAGCGGCCAGCTCGTCGTCCCGGATGGCGATGCAGTCGCGGCCGAAGCGGGAGCGCTTGAGGCTGTAGGTGATAAAGGTGATGACCACGATCGAACCGAGGATAAGGGGCAGTCCTACCTTTCGGGGCATACCGGCCATACCCAGGGCTCCCCCGGTCAGCTGGGCCAGATACAGCAGGCCGGCCCGCACCATCTCGCTGAGGCCGAAGGTGACCAGGAGGAAGTAGTCCCGGCGGAGCCTCAAGGTCGGGATCCCCACCAGAAACCCGAGCAGCGCGCCCATGAGAACCGCCAAAGCCAGGGCCAGGGGAAAGGGAACGCCGAAGCGCATGTAGGCGATGGCTGCGGTGTAGGCGCCGATGGACACGAACGCTCCCTGTCCCAGGGAGAACAATCCGGTCAGACCGGTCATCAGGTACACCCCGAGAACTAGGATCGTGTAGAGGCTGGTGATCTCCAATACTTTGAGATAGAACATGCTCCTGCCTCCCCTACGCCTTGACCTCGGTGATCTTGCCGGCAATGCCCTGGGGACGGACCAACAGCAGCAGGATGATCGACCCGTAGATGACCATCGGCGTGAGGGCCGCGCCGATCTCCCCGATCAGCAGGCTCTCCGCCGCGCCCAGGAGCAGCCCGGCGATCACCCCGCCGAGGATGCTCCCCATGCCCCCGATGATCGAGGCGATGATCCCTTTGAGGATCATGCTGCCTATGAAGGGATCCACGGAGAAGGTCATGCCGAGCAGATAGCCGGTGATGCCGCCCAGCACCCCGGAGAAGAAGAAGGCCACGGAGATCACGAAATCCACGTTCACCCCCATCAGGCTGGGGGTGGAGATGTCCGAGGAAACGGCCCGGATGGCGATCCCGATCTTGGTTTTTTGGATCACGTAGGTCAGCGCCCCCAGAAC
>CAZPQC010000414.1:0-1964 GCA_964588525.1 uncultured Spirochaetaceae bacterium | reverse complement strand
GCTGTTCAATTCCCAGATGTGCCTTGTACTCTGGCTCTTTTTAGAGCACCATCCATCAATGTCGCTTCATTTTTTGTTGGTGGTGCTGTTGATAAATGCTTCATTGAAATTGATGCCAGTCAAGAAGCTGGCCCAATGGAATTGAACAATCTCAATCAACTCTGGTATTACAGTCAGAGCGGTACAATGGACTACTTATCTTACTGGGTACAAAGGTAATGAGAGCTAAACTAATTGATGTAAGTCGTTATCAGGGGGTTGTAGACTATGGCAAAGTAGAAGCTGCTGGTATATCTGGTGTGGCTATCCGTGCTACTGTGGGGAACTATTATACTGATCCCATGTTCTGGGTAAATCTGAAATCTGCTCAAATGACGGGATTGAAGAAATCTGTTTACCATGTGGTAAGACCAGATAACACAGCACAATCTCAGATTGCAAGATTGAAGGGGGAATTGAAAGATGAAGAAGTGGATTTCCCCATCATTCTAGATGTGGAAGTGGATGGGGGACAAACCAATGCAACTTGCATCAAAGTTGTAAAGGAATGCCTGGATTTGCTCTACCAATGGAAAAACGTTCTACCTATCATTTATACGGCTTCATGGTGGTGGAACGCTCATATGTATTCCTGGGGGCTTACAGGCAAGAAATTTCCTAGTTGGACAAGAGACTATGCCCTTTGGGTTGCTCAATATCCATGGCTCAATCCTCCCACTTGGGAAGAATTGGATGTTCTTGATACTGCTGTTCCTACTATCATTCCTGGTGGTTGGGAGAAAAATGATTGGAAAATATGGCAATGGACAGATAAAGGGACTGTCTCTGGCATAGTTGACAAAGTTGACAAGGATGTATATAATGGCTCTATGGAACAATTCTTATCTTGGTGTTCACCTTCAACCATTCCCACCACAACCCCTGTGAATGCCTTTGTGAAAGATTATGTTTATCCAGAAGTTGTGAATAGGTGGGGATATACTGGCCCAAAACCCGAATAACATCATGGCTTTATTTACAATATGGAGGGGCTTTGAGAAAAAACAAGAGAGCTATTCTTGTTGGGTTCTCTGACACTCACGCTGGCAATAAATTAGGTCTGTGCAATCCTAATACAGTTATAGAATATGAAAATCAAATGGGGAAATTGATAAAGTATCAGCCAGAGCTGACAGAAGTCCAACAATACCTGTGGAAATGTATAACTGAAGATAAAAAGAAAGTGATTGATCTCGCTGATGGTGATGACATCATTATCATGCACAATGGGGATTTGACCCAAGGCAAGAAATATGTTGCAGAATGGGTATCCACTAGATTGTCTGATCAGCTTGATATTGCTTTCTATAATATGCTTCCTTGGTTGGAAATCCCTAATGTAAAAGTTGTGCGATTTGGCAAAGGCACAGGTTCACATGAATTTGGTGAAGGTTCATCTACAATTCTAGTGGATCAAAGGCTTAGAGAGCGATTTCCAAAGAAGGATATCAGAACTGTATACCATGGTGTGTGCGATATCTTAGGTGTAACCATAGACTATGCACATCATGGCCCATATCCAGGCTCTAGGAATTGGCTAAGGGGGAATGAAGCCAGATATTATCTTCGCTCTATAATGAATGATGAGATTGATGCTGGTCATGTTCCTCCACATTTGGTTATGAGAAGCCATTACCATACACCTGTGAAGGAATATCTTTGGAAAAAAGCCAATGGAACTGAATATGAAAGCTGGTTGCTAATTACCCCATCTTATTGCTTGATAAGTGACTATGCCAGACAAAGTGCTAGAAGCCCTTATAGAATTACTAATGGTCTATGGGCAGTAGAAATTATCAATAACCATATTCATGATATACATTGCTTTGCTAGGACTACAGATATACGAACGAAAGAGAAAATATTATGAACTTATCAGATGAACAAAAAGAAAAGATTTGGGAAGAATTGAATGAAGCTGTAAG
>CAZPQC010000413.1:0-1965 GCA_964588525.1 uncultured Spirochaetaceae bacterium | reverse complement strand
TTGTGCGCGGGTTGCGCCTTGTGCGCGGGTTGCGCCTTGTGCGCGGGTTGCGCAGGCCGAGTGCCGCCGAATGGAAAGTCTCATACGGACCAGAAGTGTATCATGGAGCGGGAAGCCTTGGCAAGAAAGCTGCAATCGTGCTACACCTGGGGAAGCTACACCTGGTGAAATAGTACAGATTAAGCAGGGCAGCGCCGATACAACAAATGCGGTTCATAACTTCAAGACTCAAAACCATGAGAAAAGGGTTTCTCTTCCTTGGATCATTCCTGATGCTGCTTCTGTTCGCCGGAGGCATGCTCTTTCTCCTGGGGGCTCAGGAGCGGAACCCCGAGGAGATGATAGCCCAGATCCGGGTCGAGCCGGCCGATCCGCTTCCCGTTCTCAATCCCGGCTACTCGCCGGCCGAGGCGTTCACCATCGAACAGATCCTGGAAACTCCTTCGGGTGTTTTGTACGGAATCTCCAAGCAGCGGGGTTTTTTGGTTTCCTTCGACGAGGGCAAGAGCTGGCTGGAGCACAACAACGGCCTTCCCCGCCGGGTGATCTATCCCTTCGTCGAGGCTGCAGGGCGCGTCCGCCACCTGACCGCATTGAACATCGATCCGGTCGACGAGGGCAGAGTGGCGGTCACCACCGCCGACCGGCTGTACCTGTCCGAGGATTACGGAAGCAGCTGGCGGCAGATCCCGATCGGCAAACCCCTGCGCTCCACCTCCTATCTGACCGCGGTCGCCCTGTCCCCGAGAGATCCGGACACCCTTCTGGTGGGAACATCCTTCAACGGTTTCTTCGAGACCACGGACCGGGGAGCCAGCTGGCAGGACCCCTCCCTCTCGGCCCGCTTCCTGTACCGGGGCGCCGGCTTCTACGAAGAAGTATCGGGACTGAGCTACCACCCCGTCGAAGAAGGCGTGATCTTCTTCTCCTGCGGATTCGGCCACGGGGTATACCAGGGAAGCCCGGACCGCAAGAGCTGGATCCGTCTGGATTTTCCCGGGGATCGAGCTGCCGAGGCGATCTACCGACTGGAGCTCATCCACACGGGCGCCGCCTGGCAGCTGGGCGTGCAGACCCATTCGAACCGCTGGTACTACCCTTTGGTGAGCCGCAGGTGGTACCGCAGCGACTCCCGGGCAAGCTCCCTGCTGGCAGCGGCGGCTGCGGACCGGCCGGAGGATCCCTTCCGACGGGAGCGGATCCGCAAGGCTTCGGAGCGGTTCGGCATCTACGTATCTTCCTACCGCGCTCAAGGGGAGGATCTGGACAACCACCTGAGATTCATCAAGGACAACGGAATGAACTCCCTGGTGGTGGACTGCAAGGACGACTTCGGCTGGATCGCCTACGACACGGAGCTGGAGTTTCCCAAACAGATCGGTGCCGTAAACAAGCGCTTCGCTCTGGGGGAGCTGCTGGACAAGGCACATGAGCAGGGCATCTATGTGATCGCCCGCCTGGTGGTGTTCAAGGATCGGCAGCTGTACAACTCCAACAACTTCGAATACGCCGTGTGGAACGGAGTGACCGACCAGCCCTGGCGCTACATCGTCAAGGTCGAGGTTCCTCCGCAACCCGCGCCTGAATCCGAAGCGGGCGCCGAAAGCAGCGGCGTCAACGGCGGACCGGAGCGACCGCCAGACGCCGCGGAGGCGGAAGGCGGCGAGGCTGAACAGTCCGCACCGGTCTACAAGTACGTGCAGAACGAGTACTGGGTCGACCCTTACAACCCCGAGGTGTGGAGCTACAACCTGGCCATCGCCGAAGAGCTGCAGAGGCGGGGGGTGGATGAGATCCAGTTCGACTACATCCGCTTCCCTTCGGACGGCAATCTCTCCCAGATCCGCTACCGCTACCGCCGGGAGGGGATGAGCCCGATCGATGCACTGGAATCCTTCCTGACCCAGGCTCGGGAGGTGATTCACATCCCGATCAGCACGGATCTGTACGGATTCAACTCCTGGC
>CAZPQC010000412.1:0-1971 GCA_964588525.1 uncultured Spirochaetaceae bacterium | reverse complement strand
CGGCTGGCTCGGCCGACCCGGCGCCGGATCGTTCTTGCCCGCCAGACCGGACAGGTGCTCCGGGGATTCGGTCCACCGGGAATCGGGCCGATGCCGAAGCCGATCGATCCGCCCCAGGGCCGTAGGAATAGCCCCCGGAAACCCCCGGCTCGCGGTCTTCCGGAAATGCGAATATCCCCTCGGTTTCGGTACCCCGCTCCTCTGAGCGGCCGGGCAAACGCGGGCCCCGCAGATCGAAGCTGCGCAGATGCTCCCGCAAGGTGCCGGTAATCATCTGATGGAGAGCCGGCAGATCCCGGAAGCGGGCTTCCCGTTTGGCCGGATGAATGTTGAAATCCACCAGCTGGGGATCCAGCTCCAGAAAGACAAAGGCCACAGGGTGCTGCCCGCCGGGCATATACCCACCATAGGCGTACTCTACCGCATGGACCAGGCTGTACTCGAAGATCCTGCGTCTGTTCACGTAGATCTGGATCAGGCGCTTGTCCCGCCGGGTGAACTCGGGCCGGGCTGCGACGATTCTCAAGTTGAGGACAGGCTGCTGAAGCTCCAGGAGACTCAGATGCTCCGCGGGCAGTGAGAAGGCTTGGGCGACACGCTGCTTCTGCTCCTGGGGCGGGAGAAAGTATTTTAACTTGCCTTCTGCGAAGAAGCGAAAGGATACATCCGGGTGGGCAACCGCCTTTTCCAGGAAAGTCTGCCGGCACATCCCCGTCTCTCCGCCGGTGCTCTTCAGGAACTTTCGGCGAACCGGCAGGTTGTAGAACAGCTCGGAGACGGTCACGACCGTGCCCGGGTTCCCCCGCCACTGCTCCAAACCGAGCCGCTTTCCCCCCTCCACACGCAGCCGATGGGCCGTTTCTCCCTCTGCCCGCCCCCCTTCCCGCTGCCTGCTGACGATCTCCAGGCGGGAGCAGGCGGCAACGCTGGCCAGGGCTTCGCCCCTGAATCCCAGGCTCCGTACCCGGTAAAGATCAGCCTCTTCGCGAATCTTGGAGGTGGCGTGGCGCTCGCTGCAGAGCAGCAGGTCCTCCCGGCTCATTCCCGTTCCGTTGTCGACAACGGAGATTCGGGCAATGCCGCCCCCTTCGATGTACACGTCCACCGCATCGGCGTCGGCATCGAGCGAGTTGTCCAGGAGCTCCCGAATAACGGAAAACGGCCGGTCGATCACCTCGCCGGCCGCGATTTTTCTGGAAACATCCTCCCGGAGGATCTCGATCCTCCGGGAGGCGGGTTCATCAAGTTCTGGGTTCACATATTACACTATTTCAGGTCTTCAACCCTCCTGTCAACCGTTCAGCCGGGTGAGGATGCTCAGAGATGGGTACCACTCGCCACCAAACACATTGGACTGGAATATCACGGCCAGCTCCATGAAGGGGGCGACCGGATAGACCAGCTCTCCGGAGAGTATCAAATTCTTGTCGAAGAAGTCGAACGAATCAGGATCGTTGATCAAGGGTGCCACCAGGCCCACACGGTTCAGGGCGACCGAGCCATACACCGGCAACAGATCCTCGAACAGACCGAGCTCCAGCCAGAAGGTGTCGTCGACCCACTCGTCGGAGGATGCCGGGTTGATGGGCCAGTTCCAGTTGTATCCACCGGAGATGTAGAAGACCTTGTCCAGGGTGTAGCCCAGCTCGCCGTAAATGCCCATGCGCTGCAGGTCGTTCGCAGCGTCGCTGGGGTCGTTCAGGTAGTTTACCAGATCCAGGACCTTCTGCTCGCTCTGCAGATCGTACAGCGGGCCGTAGAAGGGTGTCTGGGCTATACCGTCGGAGTAGAGAAACTCCAAGCGGTAATCCAGGATGAGCAGCTTTCCGAAGATACCCGTGTCCACACCCCAGTTCTTGGGCTTGCCGTCATACCAGAGTGCATCCGTTTGGAAGCCGGAACCGAAACCCGCATCCTCCCGGAAATAGGGGACCATCGAAGCTACGTCTGCGAACAGTATGACGCTCAGAG
>CAZPQC010000411.1:0-1976 GCA_964588525.1 uncultured Spirochaetaceae bacterium | reverse complement strand
GTAACACTTTAGCCGTATGCAGTTGATCTTGCTACAAATCGGTGATTTTCGTATGACGATGGCCCCTTGCGACAAGCCAGGAAGCCATCGTGATGACGACGCTGAAGGTTTCTCTCGGACCGGAACTCACCGAGGATCAGGCGAGAGAAATCTATCGCCGGGGCGAGGAAGCCGTGATCTTTGCGTTGTTGCAGCAGGCCAAGATGTTGGCCGAACAGCAGGTTGCCGCGGCATTGCCTTCGACGCCCTCGGGGATGAAGCCGCCGTACGAGAAGCCGACGGCCAAGGGGCGTCGCAAACGTCCGGGTCGCAAGAAAGGGCATCTCGGCAGCCGACGATCTTCCCCGGAGCACATCGACGAGCATCGAGAGCATCGGCTGGGGCACTGTCCCGACTGTGGCGGCCGACTGAAGCGGTGCAACGACACGCGCACGCGATATACCGAAGACATTCCCGCCGACATCCGACCGGTGGTGACCGAACATACGATTCACCGCGACTGGTGCCCGAAGTGCAAAAAACGCGTCGAGCCGACGGTGCCCGATGCTTTGCCCGGCTCGACGCTGGGCACGCACGTACTGGTTTTGTCGGGCTGGCTGCACTACGCCCTGGGCAACACGCTCTCGCAAATCGTCGAGGTATTCAATCACCACTTGCACTTCAAGCTCAGTCCGGGCGGGCTGTCGCAGCAGTGGCATCGGCTGACCGAAATCCTTTACCCCTGGTACGAACAGATTCAACGGGAAGCCTTGCAATCGGCCGTGTTGCACGCCGACGAGACGAGTTGGCGGGTCAACGGGAAATCGCATTGGTTGTGGTGTTTTGCGAACGGCAGCCTTACCTATTTTATGATCGACCGATCGCGCGGCAGCCCGGCGCTTTGGAAGTTTTTCACTCAGGAATTTGCGGGCACGTTGGTCACCGACTTTTGGGGTGCCTACAACAAGGTCGTCTGCGCGCGGCGGCAAATGTGCCTGGTGCATCTGCTGCGCGACTTCGTGACCGTAGAAAAGTACAAACGCCCCGGCAAGCACTGGCCAGCGTTCGCCAAGAAAACGCGACGGTTGATCCGCGACGCCATTCGGTTGAGCAAACGTGGCGACCTTTCGGCGGAGGGGTTCGCCTCGCGCCGGGCTCGGCTCGACGGGCGTTTGCAAGATCTGATCGAGACACCCTGGCAAGATGCACAAGCCAAGCGACTGATCAAACGGTTTCGGCGTCATCAAGGACATCTGTTTACGTTTCTGGACGTGCCGGACGTGCCTTTCGACAACAATCATGGAGAGCGTTCGATTCGTCCGGCGGTGATTATTCGCAAAAACAGCTATTGCAACCGGAGCCAGCGCGGGGCCAACACCCAAGCCGTGCTGATGAGCGTCTACCGGACTTTGAAACAACGTGGCCATGACCCCATTCAAACTGTTGCCAACGCGGTCGCTCGCTACTTGACAACCGCACAATTACCGCCGCTACCAGCAAAAACTACTGCATACGGCTAAAGTGTTACGTTCTAACTAATATCTATATCCACCCGCGGTGGATTCCTAAGCGTGGCATGGACCGGACAGTACTCGGCGACCCGCCGGATGGCGTCCATCCTTTCCTCCGGTACTCCCTCGGGCAACTCCACGTCGACGACGATCGCGCCGACGCGTTTGGGGGCGTCGGCCATTTCCATCGTCAGACTGACGCCGACGTCGCCCTCGTATCCATGTTTCTCGCAATAGCCCTGGATCATCATCGCGATGCACGCGCCCAACGAGCCGGCCAGATACTCGACCGGCGAGGGCCCCTCGTCGCGACCACCCTCCTTCTCGGACAGATCGCTCGTTACATGATGCCCGCGCACGCCAACGTCGAACTGTCGAGCGCCCTTGCGGGTGACGGTAATGAGATCCATGGCGATTTCCTCGGTCAGGCCAACGACTGGTAGTAGTCCATGAGGATCTTGGCCACCTCGGGCCGCGCGATCTCGG
>CAZPQC010000410.1:0-1980 GCA_964588525.1 uncultured Spirochaetaceae bacterium | reverse complement strand
AACACCACCGAGCGGGCGGCCGCCTCGGCGGCGATCTTCCTGTGCTCCGGGGTGTTGAGGCTGATCGCGCCTTCCTCCACATACGGATTTTCGAAAAGACCGAGCCGGGACTTCTCCGCAAGCACGCGGGTCACCGCCTCGTCTACGGTGCTCATCTTCAAAATCCCGCGGGACAACGCCTCCTCGACACCTGTTGCGAAGCAGGTGAACCCCGGGAGCTCCACGTCCATCCCGGCCTGGAGCGCCATGGCCGTCGCTTCGGCTTCATCCCGGGCCACTCCGTGGTGGGCGTACAGCAGACGTACGGCCTCATAATCGGAGACGACCAGGCCGTCGAAGCCCCAGCGTTCGCGCAGAATCTCCGTGATGTAGCGCCGGGAGGAACTCAAAGGCTCCCCGTCGATGTCGTGATAGGCCGGCATGACCGAACCTGCGTCTGCCAGCTTCACGGCCATCTCGAAGGGCAGCAGGAAGACGTCGTTCAGCTCCCGCTCCCCGACCCGTACCGGTGCATGATTGCGCCCCCCTTCGCTGAAGGAATGGCCGGCGTAATGTTTGAGCGTAGCCAATACACGCCGATCCTCCCCCTGCAGACCGCGCACGTATTCGGTAGCCAGGCAGCCCGTCAGGTAGGGATCTTCCCCAAAGGTCTCCTCGGTGCGGCCCCACCGCACATCCCGGCTGACGTCCAGAACCGGCGCAAGCCCCTGCCGTGCGCCTACGCTGTAGAGCTCCATCCCGATAGCGGCGGCAATTTCCCTCACCAGCTCCTCATCCCAGAGAGAACCGTAGTTGATGGCCGCCGGAAAGAGGGTGGCTCCCTTGGCCATGAGTCCGGGCAGGCATTCCTCGTGAGCAAGCGCCGGGATCTTCAACCGGGTTCGTTCCACCAGGTATTTCTGAATGCGGTTGAGCCCCCTGACGCAGCTCACCGCGTCCACCGGCCGGGTGCCGAGAGGGCGGGTGATCTGGCCGATCCCGTTCTTCAGGATCGAGTCGGGATCGGCACTGCTTTCCTCGATGAACCCGTCGTGGGCCCTCCGAAAGGCGAAGCTTCCGTCTTCTTCGATGTTCAGCCAAACCGAGTGCAGCTGGGCGACCTTCTCCTTGACGGTCATTTTCCTTAGAAGGGCCCGGGCTCGCTTATGGTGATCGTTCATGTCAAGACCTCCTTGACTGTCAAATTAGTAGCTCAGGCCGCCGTTCACGATGCGGTCAGCCCCCCGTCGACCGGGAAGGCGACGCCCGTTATGAAGGCCGCCTCGTCCGAGGCGAGGAAAACGAAGGCGTTGGCCACATCCGTCGCCGTGGCCAGCCGTCCCAGGGGGACCTCGCCGAGACGTTCGGCCTTTCGGCCGGGATCCTGCAGGATGGCGCGCACCAACGGCGTATCCACCGTGCTGGGGTGCACGCTGTTGCAGCGGATATTCTCACCGGCGTAGCGTACGGCAATGGATCTGCTGAGAAGGGTGACGGCTCCTTTTGTCATGGTGTAGGCCTCGTTCGTGTATCGGTGACCGATCAGACCGCAGATGGAGGACATATTGAGGATGCAGCCGCCGCCCGATTTTCTCATGAGGGGTATGGCGTGCTTGATTCCCAAAAAGGGGCCTTGGATGTTCACGGCCAGCATCGTCTCCAGCTCTTCCGCCGACATCCGCTCGATGTCCTTACGGATGTTTACGCCGGCATTGTTGACGAGAATGTCCAGCCGTCCGCAGCGCTCCTTTACGGATCCGAGGACACGCTTCCAGCTGTCCTCCAAACGCACATCGAGCAGCAAGAACTCCGCCCGATCGGGACCGCGGCTCGAGGTGTTGATCTCGGCGGCAAAGCTTCGGCCTTCTTCCTCCTGGGAATCGCACACGAAAACAAAAGCTCCTTCCTCTCGGAAGCGCTTCGCGATAGCGGCACCCAGACCCTGGGCCGCTCCGGTGATCACCGACACTTTTTCAGCGAGCCGCAACTCTTCACTCTCCT
>CAZPQC010000409.1:0-1981 GCA_964588525.1 uncultured Spirochaetaceae bacterium | reverse complement strand
TCACCGTACCGCCACTCGAACGCCAGCGTCGCGGCCCCCACCAGATTCAACGCCTGCTGCGTGCGGCGTCCCCCGGCGATCAGTTCCCACGTCCCCGACCCGGAATGAGTAGGGGTCCCGCCACCGGCGACAGACATGGCGTCCCGCAACCCATCGACGGGGACACGCACGTCGCGGGCTTCACCGGATTCCGCCGGATCAGGGGTCCCGTCCGGGGTGAACAGCGCAGCGACCGCAGCCGCCAACAGGATCGCCAGTAGCCGATGATCGCCGTCGTCCATGTCCTGATCAACCTGCTGCGGATCAGCCGGTTCAGCGTCAACGAGACGCGCCAGCGTGGATTCGGCTTGGGTGGAGGTGCGCCGCCACCGGTCCAAGATGCGTCGCCGTACCCCATCGAAGTCGGACTCGTGGACGACGTCGGTGGGGGCGAACTGGCCACGCAACGCACTGGGAAGGAGCCGGTTCGGTAGATCCCCGGCGATCGCGAGCAGTTCCGGATTCGATTGGGTCTGTGACCGGAGCCTCGCCGTGGCCTTCTCGACGGCACGCTCCACCGCGGCTTCGGCTTGCGTAACAGTGTATTCCAGGGCCCCGGCGTCGAGTTCGGTGAGGGCGTCGAGGCTGATCGTCCGTGACGCTGCGGCAGTCAGGCCGGGCGCTTGCGGCGTCTCCGGTGGACCGGGCGGACCGTTGATGTCGATCGGGACACCCGTCGACGGGTTCGAACGGCCAAGCAGCCAGCCGATCAGCTCCAGTTCGTCGATGCTCGGCGCTTCGTCTTCCTCGTAGCCGAGCCGGTCACGGAGTGCTTCGAAGCCGATCAGGCCGGCACGGAGCGCCTGGAAATGCTGCTCCGTCCGATCCGGCGGAACAACCGCCGGGGTCTTGTCGCGCCACAACACCACATCCCCCGCCGGCACATTCTTCTCTTCAAGCAGGGCACGGAACCAAGTGATCGACAGTGAATCCAAGATGATCCGGACAGTCGGATCGACGTGCTGCGTCACCGCCGACTCAGACACTTGCCATGCACCCCAGTGATTCATGCCGGCGACACCGAGCAGGATCTCGGGGGGAAGGTCCATTCCGTTGGCGAGGCGACGGATCAGTTCCTCACGGTCATCGCGGGACACTTCCCAGTCCCGATCAAAGTGCATCAGGCGAACCTTCTCGATGTCCTCCGGATCGGCCTGAAGGACCCACGGCACCAGCGACGCCGCCGACCCGGCATCCGAGATTGGGCGGGTCATGCGCCGCATCAGCGCCTGCTGGAACCCCTCAACCGGGTCGCCTTCGGCAGTGTCGTCACCGAGATCCATGTCGACCGGCAGCCACAACAGCCCGGCAGGGAGCCGCGAAATGGATCGGGCCCGCATCTCCCGGTTCAACAGGATCAACTGCTCCGCGACTTCAAGGGACGAATGCAGCGGCGAATCCGGTTTGCGGCGGTCACGGGGATGCGGACGCCAAATCTCGAAGACCCGTGACTGGTCGATCGGGTCCTTGTCGTCGCCGTACACGTACACGTTCTTAGTCGTGTCGTGCTTGAGTTCCAGCGACGAGTAGATGTTCCACGTCCGCGGATCAGTTTCGGTGGCGACGACGTAGCCGCGGCCCGGCACGTCGAAGTGGACGATCAGGTCAGACACGAGGCGGCGGATCAGTTCCGTGCCGCCCTCACCGTCCAGCACGTCAAGGATCGCACCGTTTTCGGCAGTGTCGGCTTCGATGCGTTGCGGCTCATCAACCGGCGATTCGAGGCGGGCAGCGAAGTAGTCCATGCGGCGGGCAATGTTGGAGCGCTGCCCGATACCGTAATGCAGTTCGGGGAGCCGGTCGTAGGCGTCCCAGGCGCGTTCCTCCCACGGCTCCGTCTTGATTTTGGTGGGCTTGTCGGTAGCGAACGAGACTTGCCGTCCGGCGGCAGTCAACGGGTTCCCGATACGCATTGGGGCCTCTAGTCCTATGGGCTACCCGG
>CAZPQC010000408.1:0-1981 GCA_964588525.1 uncultured Spirochaetaceae bacterium | reverse complement strand
TCCGGGTGGTCAACATTGTCGACCTCATGAAGCTGCAGCCGCAAACCGAGCACCCGCACGGGTTGAGCGACATGGATTTTGACGAGCTGTTCACCAAGGACAAGCCGGTCATCTTCGCCTTCCATGCCTACCCGTGGCTGATCCACCGGCTGACCTACCGCCGCACCAACCACGACAACATCCACGTCCGCGGCTACAAGGAAGAGGGCACCATCACCACGCCCTTCGACATGACGGTGCTGAACGATCTGGACCGCTTCCATCTCGTGATGGACACCATCGACCGCCTGCCGCAGACCGGCGACAAGGGCATCGGCCTGAAGCAGCAGCTCAAGGATAAGCTTGTCGAGCACAGGCAGTATATCACCCGGCACGGACAAGACCTGCCGGAAATCCGCAACTGGAAGTGGGGTGACTCCAAATGAAAGCACAAGCGCTTATTGACACCGCGAGAACGCTGGTCAACGGCGGCAGGGGCCTTCCGGCGATGGAAAGGACAGGAGCATGACAACAAGCATCGCGCCACTTACCACACTCGCGGCATGGCAGGCCCTTGAAGCCCATTACCCGAAAATCCGGGAGCTGCATCTTCGGAAACTTTTCGCGGACGATCCGAAGCGCGGGGAGCGCATGACAGTCGAGGCCGTCGGCATCTATTTTGACTATTCGAAGCACCGCATCACCGACGAAACGCTCAGACTCCTTTTGCAATTGACTGAAGAGTCTGACCTGCGAGCTCGCATCGATGCCATGTTCCGGGGCGAGAAGATCAACGTCACGGAGAGGCGAGCCGTCCTGCACGTGGCCCTGCGCGCCACCAAGGGGCAATCGATCATCGTGGGCGGCGAAGACGTCGTGCCTGGAGTCCACGCCGTGCTCGACAAGATGGCCGACTTCTCCACCCGGGTGCGCAGTGGGGAGTGGAAGGGCCACACCGGCAAGTCGATTCGCAACGTCATCAATATCGGCATCGGTGGGTCTGATTTGGGTCCGGTGATGGCGTACGAGGCATTGCGGCATTACAGCCGTCGCGACCTGAACTTCCGCTTCATCTCCAACATCGACGGCACCGATTTCGCCGAGGCCACCCGCGACCTCGACGCAGAGGAGACGCTGTTCATCATCTCGTCGAAGACCTTTACGACCCTGGAGACGATGACCAACGCGCACACGGCCCGCGACTGGGCCCTCAAAACGTTGAAACATCCCGCCGCTGTTGCCAGGCATTTTGTCGCGGTCTCGACCAACGTCGGGGAAGTGGCCAAGTTCGGCATCGACACCGCAAATATGTTCGAGTTTTGGGATTGGGTCGGCGGGCGGTACTCAATGGACTCGGCGATCGGCCTTTCGACAATGATCGCAATTGGTCCCGAAAATTTCCGCGCCATGCTCGACGGTTTCCACCAGATGGACGAGCATTTTCGCACTACCCCTTTCGAGCGCAACTTGCCTGTACTCATGGGGCTCCTGGGCCTCTGGTACAACAACTTCTTCGGTGCGCAGACTACGGCGGTCCTTCCGTATGAGCAGTACTTGAAGCGCTTCCCGGCTTACCTTCAACAGTTGACTATGGAGAGCAATGGCAAACACGTCGCGCTCAATGGGACCGAGGTTGTTTATCAAACCGGTCCAATCTATTGGGGGGAGCCGGGTACCAATGGCCAGCACTCCTTCTACCAACTGATTCATCAGGGGACCAAGCTCATCCCCTGCGATTTCATTGGATTTGTTCAGCCGCTTAACCCTCTCGGCCGCCACCATGACCTGCTCTTGGCCAACGTGTTTGCCCAGGCAGAGGCGCTGGCCTTTGGCAACACGCCGCAGCAGGTCCGAGCCGAAGGCACCCCCGAATGGCTGGTGCCGCACCGGAGCTTCGAGGGCAACCGTCCGTCCAGCGTGATCCTCCTGGAACGGTTGACTCCGGTAGCGCTGGGGAAGCTCTTGGCACTGTACGAACACAGCGTCTTCACTCAAGGCGCCA
>CAZPQC010000407.1:0-1992 GCA_964588525.1 uncultured Spirochaetaceae bacterium | reverse complement strand
GATTCAGCTGCTCGGGATTCAATTGAGTCCCCCGCCGCTCGAGCAGGTGTGAGCCGGGCCGTCTGTTCAGTTCCTGCAACAGTTTGAGGATCCCGCCGAACTGCTTGTCATCGCTGCAGCCGATAAAGAGGTTGCGGGTGCCGAAGGGGACGCTCACGAACCGGCTTTCCCGGCTCCGTGGAACAGGGACCCGATGATGCGGTCCCGGGTGGCCTCCCGCATAGGAGCGAAGCGAACGTGAAGCACTTCTCCGTCCTTCGAGGTTCTCAGCACTTCGGCAACCAGGGTGAACCGTTCCCCCGCTGCCAGAAACGTCAGTTCCACCGCGTCTCCGGTGGTGTATCGCTTTCCCGGATTTTTCAGACTCGCCCCGTTCCCTCCCAGGTCGTAGAAGGACGTCAGGGTTGACTGCTCCTCGGTTCCGGGGTAGCGGATCCTCACGGGTTGGGATACCCGCCTGCGGTAGTACTTCCGCCTCTGGAGTCGTTTGATATCTTCCCCGTGCTGGAGTTGAATCCTCTGGTTCTGCACGGATTGGATCCTGGTGACAAAGCTGAACAAGCCGGCGCGATTCTGGAAGTAGATCCGGACCGTCTCTCCCCGGCGAAAGGAGGCGCCCGTCTCGATCAGTTGGACGACCAGAGAGTCGGGCTCCTGTCCGCTCACGCGACCCTGGGCTTTCCGCTCGCCCCGCTCAGCGACGGCGACCACGAGCAGCCCCTGTCCCTCGGGAAGCTCCGCACTGGAAGCGGGAATCTGTTCGGGACCCTGCAGTCGGAATCCGAGCTTGCTGCGCAGCTCGGCAATGGAGGCGGCGGCGGTCTCTTGCTTCGCCTTCAGTTTGGCGGCGCAGAAGTTGAAGGTGGGCTGATTGATCAGGATCAGGTACTTCTTTTCCGGTTCTTTGAGAAATCGAGCCATCCGTTTTACCAGGGCCTCTTCCGAGGGCGCGAGGGAGTGCTTTTCGGCGATCTGCCGGTAGCGTCTTTCAGCTATGCTTCGCTGCTGTCGCCGTACCTTCCGGCGTTGCAGACGGTAGATGACGATGAGCAGGGCGATGAAGGCGAGAAAAGACAGGATAACCAGGACGATCTCCAGGGGGCTGCGATCGAATCCCCTTGAAACGCTCTTGAAAAAGGCGGATAATTTTTCCTGGTCGAAAACGATCATGTATATATCAGTATACAGGATTATCGGCAGGTTAGCCCAGGCAAACCATCGAGGAGTTATAAGTTTTGATCAGTCGCCAGGATTTTACATTCACGATTGGGTACGAGGGCAATATCGCCGTGGTGGACGGTACGTTGAAGAAGCGCTACGGATCTTTGACCACGGAACAACTGGCCGAGAAGCAGCTGTACAAACAGGCCATCTGTTCGGCCGTGTACGAAGAATCCTCCGCTAAAGCGAGCGGGGGGGCGCTGCAGACGGTGCTGGAGATCTATAATCGAAACGCCGAAAAAAAAATCGGCAGCGTGGAGGAGCTCAAGCGCACCTTCGGTGTGCACGAGGTTCCCCCAGGGATCGCCAAGGTTACCGTCATCTAGAGCTGTCGATCCCTTTTTCCACTTACCTTGACGCTTGACGGTTTTTTGTGTTACTTTTCACAGAAATCTCATACAGTAAAGGATAAAAATAATGACAACTTTCCTTTCCTCACTCCCTCTGCTGCAGGCCGCGGCGGGCGGAGGCAATCAGATGATCACCATGGTCGTCACCTTCGGCTTGATCATTGTGATTTTCTACTTCCTGATCATTCGACCCCAGAGAAAGAAGCAGAAGGAAACAAAAGACATGCTCTCCACGCTCCGCCCCGGAGATAAGGTCGCTACAGCCGGGGGCATCCGAGGCGTCGTGAAGCACGTGAAGGAGAACACGGTCACCATCAAGGTGGACGACAACACCAAGATCGAGTTCAACAAGAGCGCCGTCAGCAACGTGCTGGAGCGAAAAGAGAGCAAAGAGAGCGCGGAAGAGACCCAAGAGTAACGG
>CAZPQC010000406.1:0-2008 GCA_964588525.1 uncultured Spirochaetaceae bacterium | reverse complement strand
TGTGCCACATCCAGATCGAATCCGGGATCTCCTGATTCAGGCCGATCGCCCCCGATGCGATCGAGCGGCACCAGAGAGTCTTGTCGTCCCCCCCGCAGATGATCTCCTCCACCGGAACCTCCCAGAGCCGGCACAGTTCGAGCTCCTCGGATCGGGTGAGATCGAAATCCCGGACCGGAACCAGGATCTCGAGCTGCGGAGCGAACATCTTGAACACGTTGTGCATCCGGTACTGGTCGTTACCTCTCCCGGTGGAGCCTTCCAGCACCGCATCGCAGCCCAGCTCTACGGCTTTGCGGGCAACCTTCTGGGCGATCAGCTGGCGAGTCATCGAGGTCGACACCGGATAGCCCCAATAGCTGCTATTTGCACGGATGGCTTTGGCCAGCCATTCGCGACTGAATTCTTCCCTGGCATCGATGAGCAGGGGCCGGATGCGAAGCGCTGCCGAACGCCGTTCCGACAGCTCGATCTCCTCTCTTCCCTGCCCCACGTCTACGGTTATGGGGATGACGGTGTCCGCCCGGTACACGCGGCGCAGCAGCTCGATACCTAATGTGGAATCCAGCCCACCGGAATAAGCGATGGCGCATTTCCGCACACGGGGTACGGGAACCGCTTCCAGGCGCTCGAGCAGCTCGGAACTCATCGTGGTTGTCATGTGTCGCTCCTCCTGGGGCCAGCATATCCGGGACGGAAGAGCAAGTCAAGTATATTTATACGAATTTACTGTATAAATATTAAATAATCATTTCTGGGTGTAGCGCTTTTCCCGTGAGGCTACAATCTCTCTCAGGAGCGACCTGACCTGAACCTCATCCCGGCTGCCCCGGTCGAGCCGGTTCTGCAGTTCTGCGAGGAACCGCTCCTCCATATCGTAAAGCTCTCCCTCCAAGGAGCCGGACCAGATCAGCCGGACCAACTCTCGCTTGTTTTCCCGGTAGGATAGCAGACGATCCGCCTGGATGGCGGCCAGGTACCAGCGTATGTCGTCGATCTCCAGATCGAATTCCTGCATCAACTCTCTGATCTTCACGATCCGCAACTGTACGTCCCTCCGGTAACCGCTGTCAAGGTCGGGCTTTGCAGCACCCGGGCACGCCCGGCGCACCATCCCGGCAGCCCACCCCCGGCAATCCCCGGCTATCCCCATTTGCTCGGACAAACTATTTTTAGTATTTTGGTATTAAGAATCTCGATATATATACAGTTTTTAGAAGGCCGAAAGGAGAGGTTGAGCGAGATCCAATCACCCTCTCCCCGTGGGCAATAGGAGTTCAAACCATGGCAAAACAGAAGTTCAAAACCGAGGTCGGCCGCCTGCTGCACCTCATCACCCACTCTCTCTACTCCCATCCGGAGGTGTTCCTGAGGGAACTTATCTCCAACGCCTCGGATGCCGTCGATCGCCTCAAGTATCTCACCCTGACCCACGACGATTTCAAGGGATTCGCCTTTGTTCCCCGCATCGACATCTCCTTCGACCAGAAGGACAAGAGCTGGTTGACGGTCGAGGATACCGGCATTGGCATGAACGGCGAAGAATTGGCCAAAAACCTGGGCACCATCGCCAACTCCGGAACCCGGCAGTTCGTCGAATCCCTGGGAGATCAGAACCTGGAGGACACCAATCTGATCGGCCAATTCGGCGTCGGCTTCTACTCGGCCTTCATGGTTGCAGACAGGGTGGAAGTGGTCAGCAGAAAGGCCGGGGAAGAGGCCGCCTACAAGTGGGTCAGCGACGGCAAGGGCTCCTTTGCCGTGGAGGAAGCCACGGCCCAGCGTAGCGGCACGACGGTCAAGCTATTCCTTTCGGATCGCGGCCGGGAGTACGCCAACCGCTGGCAGATCGAATCCATCGTCAAGAAGTACTCGAATCATATCCCCTTCCCCATCTACCTGCACTTCGAAGAGGTCAAGAGCGAGGGAGAGGGGGACAAGAAGAAGGAGAAGCGGGAACAGAAAGTCGAGCAGGTCAACAGCGCCTCGGCTCTGTGGAGACGACCGA
>CAZPQC010000405.1:0-2010 GCA_964588525.1 uncultured Spirochaetaceae bacterium | reverse complement strand
ATCCAGGCTGCCGGACCCCGAGGCGCTGGTGGAGATCGAGCTGATCGCCCTGAAATCGTAGAATACGCGCCGCAGCATTCGGATCACAAGGCACGTCCATGTCTTCAAAACTCATCTACGGAAAGCACGTGGTGATCGACGAGCACACCGTGATCCCCTCCGGTGCTCTCTACATCGAAAAGGACAGGATCGTCGACTACGGCCCCTACGGGGAAATAACGGCGAAGTACACGGCTGATCAGACCCTCGGCTCGGCGGAGACCCTGGTCATTCCCGGCCTGGTCAACGCTCACAGCCATGGAAAGGGGCTGACCGATTTTCAGAGGGGCCAGCCGGACGACACCCTGGAGACCTGGAAGTGGAGAAGTTTTCCCCCGATCGATCCGCACCTCGATACCTGCTGGACCTGCCTGCAGCTGCTGGCAAGCGGGGTCACCACGACCATGCACAACCACGGGCTGGTCGATCCCGAGGGGCATGCGGAGGAGTTTGCCGCCGTGCTGGAAGCCTACAAGCGTTGCGGCCTGCGCGTGGCCTTCGCCCCCAGCCTGAGCACTGAGAACATCTTCACCTACGGGGACGATGAGGCATTTATCGGCTCCCTGCCTCCGGAGCTGCGAGATCTCTGCGGGCAGATTCGGGGGCGTTCGGCCGCTTTCGGAGAGAACGAGTACTTCGAATCGGTACGTTCGCTGCACCGCGAGTACAGCGGTCCGCAGATCCAGATCATGCACGGGCCGGTGTCGCCCCAGTGGGTGCGGCAGGAGGCCCTGCAGCGGATTCGCCAAGAGGCGACCGAGCTGGGCCTTCACATCCATACCCACGTGCAGCAGACCCGACTGCAAAGGGCCTACGGACTGAAGCGCTACGGCAAGTCCCTGATCGCCTATCTGAACGAGCTCGGTTTCCTGGCCCCGAATGTCACCTGCGGCCACTGCGTCTGGATTTCGGAAGGAGATATCGAGCTGCTCCGTCAATCCGGCGCCTCGGTGACCCATCATCCCGGCTGCAACCTGCGGGTTCGAAACGGCATCAGCCCGGTCTACGAGCTCGACCGCAGGGGCGTGGTGGTGGCCATCGGCATGGACGAAAAGGAAGTCGCCGACGACAAGGATTATCTGGCCGAGCTGAGGATAGCGGCCAAGCTCCATCGACTCTCCTCGCACCGGCTCGACTCGCCCTGCCTGAGCTCCCGGGATCTCTTCCGTATGGGTACCCGAAACGGAGCCGCGGTGCTGGGTTTCGACGGTTGGATCGGTACCCTGGAGCGGGGCAAGCGGGCGGACGTGGTTCTCCTGGACCTGGAGGCAATCTGCGCACCCTACTGCTTCGAGGGTCATGATCCCCTGGATCTGCTCCTGTACCGGGGAAAGAGCGAGCATATCCGCAGCGTATTGGTGGACGGGGAAGTGCTGCTGGATCGGGGTCGATTCACCCGCATCGATCGGGAGGAGGTTATCCGCAAACTTCGGGAGGCGATCCCCGCGGATTATCGGCGGCAGTTCGAAACACGCAACCGGCTGATGCAACGCCTGCGCGGGGCGATCTCCGGCCACTTCCAACCCTGGTACGAGGAGATCGAAAGGGGAGAGAAAGATCCCTACTACCTGATGAACAACCGGATCTGAGGTTATTGCGATCGGTTCCCCCGATGGCCCAGCGCCCGGGAAATTCCCCGGGCAGCGCTCCGTACCATCTCGGAGAGGGCGGGGATCGTTTCAGGATTGACCCGGTTGGTGGGACCCACAATCGAGATTGCTCCGATCAGCGAGCCTTGCCTGCCGAAGATCGGAGCGGCCACGCATCGCCCCCCCGGCTCGGTTTCCTCGTCGTCCACGGCGCAGCCCTGCTCCCGCACCCGCTTCAGCTCCCGGCGCAGCTGCTGCAGGTCGGTGATCGTTTTATCCGTCAACGCGTTCAAGAAAAGCCGTCAGGTTGCGTGGAAGCTGGTCGTACAGCTCTAGGAGATCCCACCGCCGCATCTTTTCGATGAGGGCAGGAGGCAGCTTC
>CAZPQC010000404.1:0-2014 GCA_964588525.1 uncultured Spirochaetaceae bacterium | reverse complement strand
TTCCGGGTAGAACTGGGAGGTCACCCTCCCAGAGCCCCCACAGACCCGTACGAGCGCGATTAACGCATACGGTTCCTCAGGTTATGGTTTCGCTACACGTATCCGTGAACTATACGCGGTCTCGGCAATGGGTAACGTTCCAGCAGACGGTTGAAGCGATCCCAAGGCATATCTTTATTCCTTGATCGTCGATTGAGCCATTTACGCCACGCCCGTTTGACTTGTTCAAAGAACCGCCTAAGGCTTGGCATGTTGAAGGTGATTCCGTAAAAACCGTAGTGGCCGGTCAACTTACGACCAAGTGCCCGACATTGGTCTGCTATCGGATCGTGTCGGTGCGCTTTGCACCACTGGTAGATCCTGCGCACGGCTTCCTTCAACTTTTTGCTCGCGGTCTTGCGTTGTACCACCCGGTTGCCTTTTCTCGATTTGCCCCAATAATGCGTAAATCCAAGAAAAACAAAGGTCTCGGACTTGCGAAGAGGAGGCTTTGGGCGGTTAAAATCCACCAGGCGCGTCTTGGTTTCATGCAATGTCAGCCCGTATTTACCAAAACGCTTTGGCAACAATGCCTCAACCCGTCGTGCGTCGTGCTCCTTCGCAAACAATATCACATAGTCATCGGCGAATCGGATCAGCTCTGCCTTCCCGTCCAGTCGTGGCTTGACTTGCTGTTCGAACCACACATCAAGCACCTCGTGCAGGTAAACATTACTCAGAAGAGGTGATATCACTCCACCTTGTGGTGTTCCCTGTATGGGGCAGTGTATCGCCCCGTCCTGCATTACCCCTGCTTTGAGCCATTTGCCGATCGTGCGTTTTATCACACCATCGCGTACCCGCTTGTCTAAAAACTCACGCAAATGCTGGTGACTCACCGTGTCAAAGTAGCTTTTGATGTCCACCTCCAAAAGCCAGCACCCGCCCATCTTCATGACCCCATTCCACAATGATTCCAACGCCTGGTGCACTGATCGTCCAGGGCGAAATCCGTATGAGCAATCTAGAAAATCTTGCTCATACAATGGCATCAGCACCATGATTACCGCCCTTTGAAGGATTTTATCCTCCAGAGTCGGTATCCCTATCGGTCTTAATCGCCCATCCCCTTTGGGGATGTACACCCGTTTTACCGGCGGTGCTTTGTAGCGCCCAGACTTGAATCGTTCCAGCAAAGCCCGCAGATTCTTATCCAGATCCTGCTCGTATTCCTTTGCTGTTACATTATCCACCCCGGCTGCACTATCTTTGCGGATTTTCCGATACGCCTGATGCATCCATTCAAGGTCAATGTAATAGGCCAGCGAGGTGAATCCCGCATTCGGCATAAGCCTCGCAAACTCAGCTATCCGTTGCTGTTTCGTGTACACTTGCCCGGATTCCAATGCATCCTCCGTGTTTCACAACAACAGTTCCATAATCCCGACACGGCCCTTCCCTCTTCCGGCTCTCCACGGGTTGGATTCGCCGTCGTCTAGGGTACTATGCCCGTGCTAAGACTCCCTTATGCCGTCCCACCGCGCTTCGTTGCCTTCGCTTGGCGGTACCATCGGTCTTGCCTTTCGCTTCGGTTGCTCTGCCGGTTCCCGCAAGAAGGCCTGGCAGCACTGGTGTTTACGGCCTTTACCCCGTCGGCTCACCTATGCCGGAATTTTGCCCGATGGAGCAGTTCGGGTCTCCCAGGTTCCTGGGGAGTCCTCTCGTAACTTTGCCATGCTCAATAGACCCCGGCCGCGCCCCTCTTGCCACTGCCACTGGGCAAGTGAGTATCGCCCCCGCCAGACTGAACACGAAGGCCGCAGCATTTTGGTGTTTTCGAGGCTGATTCACACAGCTTCGCTACTTGCTGTCTACGCTTCCAGCTTCGGTTTCCCTGCACTGGCAAGACTCGCTTCCGGTCGGGTGACAGCCCTTACCGGGTGGGTTTCGAACCCACTGGACTCCTCTGGCGAATTTCAATCAGGCTTCACCTCGCCCTCTATTCCAACGCCCCAGGCTTAGCCTGGCGCCACAG
>CAZPQC010000403.1:0-2017 GCA_964588525.1 uncultured Spirochaetaceae bacterium | reverse complement strand
GCACCCGTCACATTCGTCGTCCCCGCCCCCAACCTGAACCAGTAGTCCGCTGCCGGAGCAGCCAACCTGCCCGGCGTCGGGACACCGCCTGCGGTGATGGAGCGTTCCCCGATATCGACAATGCACGCCGCGGTGGTGGTGAGCACGTCCCCAGTGTCGTCGTTCGTGAACGACCCGGCACCAGCGAACGTGAGGGTGGCGTTGCTGATGCGGGCGTTGCCGGCGTTGACGATCGTATCCGCGCCCGGCGTCACCACCTGCGAATGCAACGTTTCGGATTGCCAGTACGGGTACGCGGCAGTCATCACAAACGGCAAGTCATACGACCCCATCGCATTCCCAAACAACGGGCCGGGCGTGATCGACCCCGCAGCCTGGGCTTGTAGGCGTATCCAGCGGGTCGAGCCGTCGGTCATGTCGCGTTCCAGGATCGCCTGCTCCCCCCCCGCCGCGACGAGTTCGAGGATGGCGTCGAGGTTGGCGTCCAAGTGCTCCCCGATCGAAGACGTGACGACGCCGGTGGCGTCCCTCCCGTAGGCACGGAAGTTCAGGACCACTGTCTTGGCACGCACAGCTTTGCCGGTCCGGTGGTATTGCCCGTCGGTGGCAATCAGCGCCGAATCGAACCCCGAATACCCGGAGAAGCCGAGCATGCCGGCCCAGGATGAGATTGCGATGCCGCCCGTGTCGATCGTTGTGCCACCGGACAGGACCGATCCGGCGATGCCGCCACCCAACCGGAGCCTGGAGCATGCCGCGTTGAACATGGGGCCATCCTACCGTCGGTGCCCGGCGATACCGACCGCACCGACAATGTCCGCGGCCTGGGAGGCGTTGCCGGTGATGTCGTGATCGACGGGGTTGTTGATCGTCACCGTCGTCGCCGAACTTGGCGGCGGCGTTGAGCCGGGTGTCTGGTACTGCCGTGACGGGTCCGGGAACGCATCCACCCGATACGACACAGGCACCGTCACGCCTTCGGCGAGCATAGCCAGCGACTCGTTTACGTCCGCGTCGTTGATTAGATACTCGATGTCGATGCCGATGTCGGTCTGCTTGAGAACCTCCGCATTGTCTAAGATTCCCACCATCTCATCGTCGGAGACGCCTAGGGAGATACCGAGGAGATGGATCTGCGATAGGAGCACGCTCATATCGACCTCGCCGACTCTCCTGGCCGCGTAGTCCGCCTCAAGGACCGCCGAGCTGACAGCGAGTTGGGCGTTGGCGAGTTCCTGCTCCGTAGCCGTCCCGCCCTCCTCGGCTGTGGTGAGTGCTTCCCGGGCCGAGGTGAGGCGCTCCTGTGCCTTGGCGGAAGCGAAAAGCGGGTCGGTGAGTTCGAGGGTGGCCGTACGGAAACTATCCGCCGCTGACGCCGCCGCGTCGAGTTCGCCGCTGAGGGCACTCATCCCCGGAACAGAAAGCCCGGCCCGTTCCCCTATCGCCTTGATATTCTCGGGGAGCGTGTTGATCGTCTTGTCGAACTCTTGGCTGGCGTCCTTGGCGTTGCCGAGACCGAACGTGAACGCCTCCAACCCCTGCGGATCCCCGGCCTCCGCGTCGAGGGTCGTGATCGCTCCGGTGGCCTGCTCGAACGCGTACTGGATGTCCCCGGCGAACTGGGCGGTGAGACCCAACTGGTCGCGCAGTTCGAGCCAGGCTTCGGGTTTCCCCGCTTCGGTGGCGGCACGCACAAACGCGCCGGCGAGTCGTTCCCCCTGCTCGGCGTTGAGGCCCCCGGCCGCCAAGACTGCCCGGATCGCCGACGCTTGAGCTTCGATGCCGACACCGAACTGGGAGGCCAGGGCAGTGATGTCCTTGAACGCCCCCGCAGTGAGATTGCCGCCCCTGGCGAGCGTGTCAATAGCGTTGGCGTAATCGGTGACGTTGTCTCTCCCGTCCGCCAGTAGCCGGAAGAAGTCACGCATGAGGCTCTTCGTCCCGGTCGTGACGTCCTGGACGCGGGCCATCGAGTCGCCAGCGTCCTGGAGGTTCCCGACGAAACCGCCGGGGTCGA
>CAZPQC010000402.1:0-2022 GCA_964588525.1 uncultured Spirochaetaceae bacterium | reverse complement strand
TCCGCCGAGCTGTACGACCCGGCCTCCGGCACCTTCACGGCCACAGGCTCGATGGTGGTTGCCCGTATGTGGGCTGTCGCCACGGCTCTGCCTGATGGACGGGTCCTGCTGGCCGGGGGTGACGATGGAACCGGGCCTCTGGCCTCCGCCGAGCTGTACGACCCGGCCTCCGGCACCTTCACGGCCACAGGCTCGATGGCCGTCGGCAGGGCGAGCGCCACAGCCACTCTCCTACCGGGCGGGCAGGTGCTCCTCGCCGGGGGTGACGATGGAACCGGGCCTGTGACCTCCGCCGAGCTGTACGACCCGGCCTCCGGCACCTTCACGGCCACAGGTTCGATGGTGGTTGCCCGTATGTGGGCTGTCGCCACGGCTCTGCCCGATGGACGGGTCCTGATCCTGGGTGGCATCGGGTCAGTCATCCTCGCCTCCGCTGAGGTGTACGACCAGACCTCCGGCAGCTTCACGCCGGCCGGCCTGATGTCGACCGGGCGCGCTGGGCACACGGCCACATTGCTGGAGGACGGGCGTGTGCTTGTCGCTGGGGGTTCAGGCGACGAGTCGGCAGAGACCTGGTATCCGTAGTTGGGAGCAGACAGGCCTCGCAACTACTGCCAGTTGTCAGCTAGCCGGGAGTAGAACCACGGCGCACGAACTGACGACACGATAACTGGACACCCTGCGCTCGCCCCTCTGAGCGTGATGCTGTAGCGCTCAGGCGTCCCGGCCTTCCAAGCTGAATGTCGCGGGTTCGAGACCCGTCTCCCGCTCCAGATCCCTCAGGTCAAGCGTGAATGGACCTGCAAACTGCGGTCTGTGTCGTCATCCGACAACCAGCCGAACCTGCTGGCTCCAACCTCCTCCCTCACTGGGGGTCCTGCAACTTCAGCGTCGATCTGCCCATATGGACGTGATAACGTCGGGACGCATGTCCAAGTGGCCACGAGAGTGAAGGGGCCGGGGATGCGAACAGCGGTCAGAGCAGGCTTGGCAATCCTTGCGCTGCCATTCCAGCTAGTCTCGGCCATCGCGTTTCTGTTGCTCGGGCTCCAGACCCTTCTCGCCATCATCTCTGTCTTCTCTGGAACAACCTTCGCGACGGCTCTCGGGAATTGGGCCTTCAATCTCATTGTCCTGACAGGGGTAGCGATAGGTGCCGGATTGATCGGTCTGTTTCTCTCCTCCGCCGTGCCTGCTGAGCAAGCCAGTCAGCCCAAAGCGGAGAGCCCAGGTGGGACCCAGGCCGCGGCGGAACCGAGGTCAGACACGGGAAGGCAAGACAGTCCCGACGTTGGGCCATCAGCGGGCGTAGCCTACTGCGCTTTCCTCGACCTGGCGTCGGCCAAGGAAGCGGCCGCTCGCCATGCAGACACTGCCGATGTCGTCGTCACTTCGGTGCTTCGTCTCGGGTATGTCGAATACAGCGTAGAGATGGGCCGAGGCGTCTATCTCTGCAATGACGGCAAGTTCCGTCCTGGCGGCCTTGGTTTCGGTAGCGAGTTCATCGGGCACCGGGAGCCGTCCACTGTCGGTCCTAACGCAAGGCCGACGACTCGCCTAAGAGTACCCTCGTCTCCATCTGCCCCAGCTTCGGGCGAGAGCCTGCTCGAACGTATCGAGAGGATGCGGCCGCACTTGGACAAGCCTGGGGACAGAGAGCACTAGCGTCATCAGTGATCGGGTTTGCAGACACGCAACATCACGGTGCGGCGTAGGCCCGGCCACGCGTGACTGCGCGGCGTAGACGCAGCCCGGCCTTCCAAGCTGAATGTCGCGGGTTCGAGACCCGTCTCCCGCTCCACTCTCCCATCTTGTCGATACACTGCAGTCGCTCACTGCGCAAGAGGGGACAAGTCGAAGATGGGCGGCTCGTGTTTCAGTTTCCTGGCACATCGGCGGCGGTGCCAGCGCCGAGGGACATCGACGCTGCTGGCGACCCTGCGCGGCATCGGGCTGGCTGGCCTGCCCGCGCTCACGGGCGCCGCCGGCTGCGCCAGCGCGGTTCAGAGTCCCAGCACCGAA
>CAZPQC010000401.1:0-2043 GCA_964588525.1 uncultured Spirochaetaceae bacterium | reverse complement strand
AACGATTTGTTCGTCGGCTTTCCCGACGGCCGGGTGGAACACAAACACAGCGACCCGGCCTGAGCCCAGGCCCGTTATTGAATTTCGATCAATGGTTTTCGATCAAACATGAAGGGCCAAGGAGGATCATTTGCAATGAAGTGCGCTGCTCTGCCCAAATCCCTGGTATGCATTCTTTGTCTGCTGTTCATAGTTTCCACTGCGGCTCCTGCCGACGGAGTGGAGCGCTCCACTTCCTTCAGCGTGGAGGGCGCCTACTACCTGCCCGACAACAAGGGATACGGCGTCAGCGACGGAGGCTTCGCCCCGATCAACTACACCCCAGAACCCCTTCCGGGGAGTTACGTCCCTCCCGATGAAGGTCGGGATCTGGGCTCCACCTGGGGACCGGCGGAGATCCAGTTCCTGCTGACCCACAGGATCAGGGTTCCCTTTCTGGAAGGCTCCGGAGCGTTGACCTCGGGCAACAACGTGACCTTCTCCTTTACCGGAGCCCTTACTCCGGTCTCCACCCGCCTCGAGGCTCGGGCAAATCTCACCCCGATCGCCTTCCTCGATTTCTTTGCCGGCGCCATGATCGGCACCGGCTGGGACATCGGTCTGTTCAACGGGATGGGGCTGAACGCAGACGGAACGGGGAATCCCGAATCCGCTTCCTTCCAGGGAGTCGTGACGGAATCCTGGGTAGGCGCGACCTTCCAGTTCGATCTGGCCGCCCTGGTGCCGGGAGACTGGACCCACGTGGTTGCATTGCTGAGCCCGAGGCTGCAGTACGCCTGGTTTTCCGAAGCCGAAAGGGCGGAGGCCTGGATGTGGGAGGCCGACGACGGCGAAAATTTCAACGGATTCAAGTTCTACAATACCTACTTTCTCGGCTACCAGATGCCGCTGGCACTGGACATGGTGGGCCTCCTCGCGGAGACCGAGCAGAACCTGGGTTACGTAAAGGACCTCGATGCCGATGAGGGGACGGATTGGGGATCGGATTACCTGCAGATCACGGTGAGCCCGGTGTTCAGCTTCACCCTCTCGGAATCCGGCTCCCTGGCCGTTCTGTTCCAGTTTCGGCGGGAGCGGCGGTACGACAACACGACGGTCTTCGCCAACTACTACAAGAATCGTCACGCCGTCGGAACCTACTGGGATTTTTACCGGATAGCTTTCTCCTACGTTTTGGAGCTGTAGGGGCTTAAGGATGCAGTCTGCCCGGCCCGGTGGTGAACACGGAGAGGCCGGGCCGCAGATGAGCAAAGATCCGGGCATCGCTGGATACCTCCCAGCCCAGAACGGGGCGACGGAGATCGATACCCGCATCCCCGGCGGCTAAAATGGCTTGAGCGACGGCGGGAGAGGCGGGATCGCTCTGGTAGGCTTCATTGTGGAGCTTGGAAAAGCTCACCCGGGGTGTCGTATCCCTGAAGCAGGCCATCCGCTTCCAGGTGGACACGACGTAGCGGCGGTGAGCACGCCGCACCGCCGCTCTTGTCGTCGCAGGCCCCTCTGCCGATCACCCGCTCACCTTCCCGTCGCGGAATGAGGTAAGGCGCCACCGTGTCGATATGGGCGTTGACGGCTACTCCGCTGTTGGCTACGCCGCTATAGGCCATTCCGCCATAGGCCATTCCACCGTTACCTGCTCCGCCGTCGGCCGTCCTGCCATCGATCCCGGAGGCCGGAGGGGCGTCCCGGAGATAGATGAGGTTGCTGCGCCCGGAGTAGACATCGGCTATGCCCGCATAGTGGGGAAAGGTGTAGAAGGGATGAGCGGCGATGGTGCGGGATATCGAGCTGCGCTCGAGGCGCCCGGCAAGCCCGTGTCGGGCAATCAACTCTTCGATGAGGACCAAAAGCTGTCCCTCCCGGTGGCAGGTATCTGCAAGATTTCGGGTGGGGATTGTGTCGATGCGGCACATCTGGAGCAGAGACTCGGCCAGGAACTCCCGAAACTCAGGTGCGGTGACGCGCTGCTTCAGCCACTGCCGCAGGGTGGCCAGATCCGTTGCCATTCGCTCGGTCAGAGGACGACGCTTTGGCCGCTTTCAC
>CAZPQC010000400.1:0-2044 GCA_964588525.1 uncultured Spirochaetaceae bacterium | reverse complement strand
GCCCCCAACAGACCCGTACGTGCCCAATTAAGGCATACGGTTCTTCAAGTCACAGTTTCGCTGCGCAATAAGAGCGCATAACTTTGGCCACAGGAAGAGGATAATGTTGCTCAAGACGCTCGAACCGTGCCCATGGCATGTCCGGATTCTTCGACCGTCGGTTGAGCCACTTCCGCCAGACCCGCCGCACCTCTTCCCGAAACCGTACGAGCCACATCGCGTTTCCGGTAATACCGTAGTACGCATAGTGACCCCTTAATTTCAGCGTGAGCATCTTTTGTTGTTCGCGCAGCGGAAAGTGTCGATGCCGCTTACACCACTCGGTGATATTCTTGAGCGACCGAGTGAAACGACTCGTTTCCGTCTTCCGTCTGATGTACCAACGCCCTCGCTTGGATTTTCCCCAATAGTGGGTGAATCCCAGGAAGTTGAAGCAGCACGAACCTTTCCGTACCTGTCTGCCTGTCGGCCTGGTGAACTCAACGATGCGTGTCTTTTCCGGGTGTACCGTTAGTCCGTATTTGCCGAATCTCTTCGGCAGAACCTCCATTACCCGTAGCGCATCCTCTTTGCGGGCGAATGCCAGTACAGCATCGTCCGCATACCGGATCATAAACGCCTTGTCTTTCATGCGCGGTTTCACTACATCGGCGAACCACTTATCCAGCACTTCATGGAGGTAGACATTACTGAGTATTGGAGAGATTACGCCCCCTTGGGGTGTGCCCTGCTCCGGATAGTTCAGTTGTCCTTTCTCCATTACTCCCGCTTTCAGCCACTTCCCAATCAGTCGTGTCAGCACTCCATCACACACCCGTTTCTTCAGGATTTCCCGTACGTGAGAATGACACATCGAGTCGAAAAATTTTCGTATATCCAGGTCAATAATCCACCCTCCGCCTATGTCCATCGCCTGCTTCCATAGTGCTTCGAGGGCATCGTGGGCAGACCTACCCGGTCGAAACCCATACGAGCAATCTAAGAACTCCTGCTCATACAGCGGTTCCAACACCATCTGCACCGCCCTTTGCAGCACCTTGTCCTCGAAGGTGGGCACGCCGATCGGGCGCGTCTCCTTGCCCTTTGGATCTTTCGGTATATGCGCCCGCCTCACTGGTGGCGCTACGTAGCTTCCAGACTTGGCTCGTTCCAGCAAAGATCTCAAGTTATTTCCCAAGTCCTCCGCATACTCCTCGGCAGTCTGCTTATCCACCCCAACCGCTCCATCTTTTCGGGTTCGGCTGAAGGCTTCATGCAGCCACCTCAGATCAACGTGATAGGCCAGAGATGTGAAGCTCACTTCAGGGTGTATCCTCGCCAGTTCCGCTATCCGCCTCTGTTTCGTTGACACTGTCTCGGATTCCATCGCATCCTCCGTGTTTCTCATTAGCGGTTCTATGACTCGGCATCCCTCTTTCCTCCACAGGGTCCTTCCGGGAAAGTTCCCCTGCTTCTCAGGTACTATTGAGATGCTACGACTTCTTGCTGCTCTTTTCGCCGCACTTCGTTCCCTTCGCTTGGCAATACCATTTATTTCCTGCGCCCTTCATTCGTATCGCACCCTGTGGTGCCTCTATGCAGTCCCCGAACGCTCAGAACTGCCAGCCCGGGTTATTATACCGATACCCGAAAACGCTCCTAAGGAATGGAAGCAGCAAGACCTCCCAGGTTCCTGGGTGACCCACATTTGCATTTGCCCTGTTCTCAGACCCCGGCGGGACCGATCATGCCAGGCCATTACAGCATGTCGGTTCTGCCCCCACCTTAGCGACAGCAAGGGCTCCCACGATGAGTGTACTTTCGAGGCTCCATCACACGGCTTCTGCAATCGCTATCTACGCTTCGCGGCCTGGGTCACCCCAGGACCACGCAAGACTCGCTTCTGGCTGCTGGCCAGACTTTGCCAGACGGGATTGTCTACCCGCAGGGTCACTCCGAAAGGTTTCAGATGTACCTACATATCATCCTCCTCTCCCAGGCTTATCCTGGCGCGACGCTGACCGGCACCCAAGACTACTCGATGATGCTGGTCGAGGGCGATTTC
>CAZPQC010000399.1:0-2048 GCA_964588525.1 uncultured Spirochaetaceae bacterium | reverse complement strand
GCGGAGTGGGACGGGCTTCCCCCTCAGGAGTTCTTCATGAAGATCGACAGGCTGCTGCGGGAAGTGCACGGCAGACTGTACCGGGAGACCCACACCTCGGAGGTGTCCGCCGGCGGGCTCACGGACCAGTGGGCTAGGCGGCTGGATCTCGAGCCGGGAACCGCCGTCGCGGTCGGCGCCTTCGGCGCGCACATGGGTGCGGTGGGCGGAGGCATCCGGCAGGGGGTTCTGGTGAAGATCATGGGGACTTCCACCTGCGATATGCTGGTAGCCCGGGCAAGGGCGATAGAGGGCAAGTGCATCGCAGGCATCTACGGCCAGGTCGACGGCTCGATCATCCCGGGCATGGTGGGTCTTGAAGCCGGCCAATCGGCCTTCGGCGATGTGTATGCCTGGTTCCGGGAGCTCCTGTCCTGGCCGCTCACCGATGCCCTGCGCGGCACCGCCGCCCTGGTCAGTGCGGCCAGAGCGGGAGGGGGTGCGGGTGCCGCAAAAAGCGGCGCGCTCGGAAAGTTCAGGGGGGAGATCGAGCGGAACATCCTTTTCCGGCTTGCCGCCGAGGCCGAGAAGGTCGAGCCGCTGGACTCCACCGTTCTGGCTCTCGACTGGCTACATGGCCGTAGAACCCCCTTCGCTGACAACTCTCTCAAGGGGACCATCATCGGGCTCACCATAGGGACGAATGCGCCTAAGATTTTCCGGGCGCTGGTGGAGGCTACCGCATTCGGACCAAGGGCGATCGTGGAGCAGTTTCGCCGCCAAGGGCTGCCGATCAACACGGTGATCGCCCTGGGCGGCATTGCGCGCAAGAGCCCACTGGTTATGCAGGTGATGGCAGACGTTCTGGACATGACCATTCGGGTGGCTGCCTCCGAGCAAGCCTCTGCGCTCGGCGCCGCCATGTTCGGCGCGGTCGCCGCAGGAGCCTATCCCTCCGTCATCGAAGCGCAGAAAAGAATGTCAAGCGGCTTCGACATGGTCTTTGCGCCGAGCCGGCGGCGCGCCGGCGTGTACGCGCGGCTGTACCGCAGGTATGCTAGTCATGCAGCCACTCTCGAGGGATTCCTCAGAACCGCTTGAAAAGGGTTCCCGGCAGAACCGTTCGTAATGTATTGTTTTATTATTCGGGATCTCCAAGGATGGATAGAGTGTAAACAGCCATTCTGAGATTGATGTAGCGCATGGATTTCAATCACAACGAAGCGGAAGTGACAGCCGAGATAACGCGTCTTCGGGAGAGTATCCCGGTCTTGTGCATTCATGATTCCCGCCAGGCCATCAGCACCGGTCCTCTCGTCCCCGGTTGCCAGATATGCACACATATGACGCATATGGCCTTTCAGCTTGGATTCCGCTGCAACGCTCGGTGCCCCTTCTGTTTTCTCCATACCTACCAGGCGGATACTCCGGATGAAGACGAGGAATACCACCGGAACGCCCTTTTAAAGGAGTTTCATCAGCGCAGAGACGAATTGCAGTGAAGAAATCTTGGAAAAGATCGAGGGTGCCAGACAGATGTTTGAGTATGTGGTCGTGGAAGTGCCCTCTTATCCAAAGCAACAGGACGCTTTGATGGGATGTCTCCAAGTGCTGAACAGAATCGGTATAAATCAGCTGAATCTGCAGGAGTTGCTGGTGACCGACGCCAACGTACGGAGTCTCGAGGGAGAAGGGTATCAATCGGGCATTTTTGATCTTAAAAAATTTTTTCTCTACGGAAGCAGACGAATGACATACGAGGTGATGAAACACTGCGTTGATGAGGGATACTCCTTTACGGTAAATGACTGTTCTGCCAGCGAATTCGGCGTACGGAAGAGTGGTGGGTAACAGTTATCTATGTAATGAATGGGAGCGTGCAGAAGCCGAGAATCACTGACCGGCGGTGTTTTTTGTGGTGGAATCTGGACGGTGTGCTATATTTGGACCAGGGAGTATTACATGAAGCTGAAACGATCCCTGATGATCACAATCCTTATGGTTGTGCTTGCGATATGTACAGGTATTCTACTGAGCGGCTGTGCTTCCATCGGCGACGGAAAAGACGC
>CAZPQC010000398.1:0-2049 GCA_964588525.1 uncultured Spirochaetaceae bacterium | reverse complement strand
TGATCATGGTGGACGAACCCTCCCTGGGACTGGCCCCGATCATCGTCAATGACATTTTCGAAATCCTCGTTCATCTGAATCAGGAGGGATACACGATCCTCCTGAGCGAGCAGAACGCCTACAAGAGCCTGAAATGCGCCCACCGCGGCTACGTGCTGGAAACCGGAAAGGTTACCCTGAGCGGAACGGCGGGCGAGCTGCTCAACGATCCCGGTGTACGAGAAGCCTATATCGGAGCCTGACATGCAAACCTTCATCGCCCAGGTCATCAACGGTCTATCTTTAGGGAGCATCTACGTGCTTCTGGCCACGGGGTTCAACCTACTGCTTCTGGTGGCCATGATCATCCACTTCGCCTATCCCCAGGTCGTGGTCTTCTCGATGTACATCGCCTGGGTGGTGCTTCGCTACACGGGGAACAGCATCGTCCTGGCCGTGCTGGCGGCCATCCTGTCGTCGGTCCTGCTGAACCTGATCTCCGCGCCGTTGTTTCAGCAGGTCATGAAGAACCGCGAGGAGGTGGACATCAATACCACCATGGTCCTGTCCCTGGGGATCGGCATGATCATCACCGACGTTCTGTCCCACGGTTTCAACAAGGGCCTGCCGATCGCCTTTCCCTCGAAACTGATCGGTGAGACGCCCATCTTGCGCGTCGGTTTGATCAGCCTGCAGGGGGGGCAGGTGGCTTCCCTGGCCGTCGGGGTGCTCGCCGTATCGGGGATCTTCCTGCTCCTCTACAAGACCCGGCCGGGCCGGGCCTTCAGAGCCATAGCCGAAGACCCCAATGGAGCCCGGCTGGTGGGGATTCCGCTCCTGCGCACCGGCTTCGAGAGCTATGCCCTTTCCGGAGTCCTCGGCGGATTGATCGCCGTGCTGTTAGCCATGCTGCTGGGCTACTCCTCCCCGGGGCTCGGAGAGCAGGTGGCCCATAAGGTACTGGCCGTTTCGATCATTGCCGGATTGGGGAATCTGGTCGGCGGCCTGGTGGTGGGGCTGGCCCTGGGTATCCTGGAAGCCCTGGTGCAGGGATATATATCCGGGTCCTGGTCCAACGCCATCGCCTTCGTGGTGATGCTGCTGGTCATGCTGTTCAAGCCGCGGGGCCTGTTCGGTATCAAGCTTTGAAGGACGCTGCTGTATGTCCCTGGCACTGTACTACTTTCTGACAATCACCGCCATCTACATCCTGATGAGCTGGGGCCTGTACCTGCCCTACCGGGTCGCCCATCTTCACTTCCTGACCGTGGCCAACATGCTGATCTCCGGATACTTGGCCGGATACATGGTGCAGACCCTCGAAGTTCCCTTCTCCGTAGCCCTGCTGGCGGGCTTTGCCGCCGGGGGTATCATCGGCTACATCGTGAGCCGCTTCATCGGGGATGCCCCGACCTTTACCGTGGTCATCGTGGGTTTCACCTTCATCTATATCAGCCGCACCGCCGTGGAGAACATCAAGGCCGTGGGCGCCACCATGGGCATGTTCGGATTGCCCGCGGTAGCGGGAAGCCCGGTGATGCACAGGTGGACGCTCCTCATCCTTCTTTACGCCCTGGTTGTGGTGGTGGGATTTCTGATCTACCGCTTCGAGCATTCCCGGTTGGGGCGTGCCGCCTCGGTGGTATTCGTGGACAAGGATCTGGCCACTTCGATGGGGGTGGACATCAAGAGGCTGGGCCGGCTGGTTCAAACCTTCTCCAGTCTGGTGGCCGGCGGCTGCGGCGTGATCTACGGGTTCATCTACCGCAGCTTCCACCTGGACTTTTTCACCTTCCACCTGGTGGGGATCTTCATGACGGTGATCTTCGTCGGCGGATATGCTACCATGTGGGGCACGGTGCTGGCCGCACCGGCCCTGTACGGCCTGTCCCTGATTCTACCGCCGGCGGTTGCCTCCTGGCGGATCGTGATCTACGGGGCGATTCTCATCGCCGTTTTGGTTCTCAAGCCGGAGGGGCTCATCACCCGCCGGCTGGCTCATAAACTGGAAACCACTCTTTCGCGTAGGCGAAAGAGATAAAACACACATGCAAAGGAGATGCGCATGAA
>CAZPQC010000397.1:0-2053 GCA_964588525.1 uncultured Spirochaetaceae bacterium | reverse complement strand
CATCCTGTCTACCGGCAATGAAACAGTTTGTCAGGGATACTTTTGTCTATTGACTCGGAGAGGCCTTATACGTGTTATGTCGCGATTTGGAAAGCCTAACGGAGGAGGACTATCACCGGAAGAACAATTGGTTCTTGAAGGGATTCCGGCCGTCGAAGACAATTGGTACTCCTTCGCCTTTCCAAAAGGAATCTGGAGCAATATTCATTGCTTGAATATGAAGATGCGGCTGACTCGTCCATCCAGAGTTACCCACAAGCGCAACAGGTTCACCGATCTTGACCACGCTGCCCACAACTACTCTGATGCTGCCCTTCTGCAAATGGCCCAAGAGGACATAGTAGTCATCTTTCTGAAGCAAGACGTAATTACCAAGATTGTAGGGACCCTTTCCACTCCATGGGTCTTCATTTGGCTGTCCGTCAAGAACCCCTGCCACTACGGAATCACACGGACTCAATACAATCTCATTGAACACAGGATACCGTTCTCGTTTTCGAGGGAAGATACCATTTGCATCGTTGCCCCAAGCGGATAGTCTAGTGATATCAACCGCATACTTCATGGAGTTGTTCACACCAGATTTTCCGTGGACGGCCGACCCGAAGTGATAGTTCATAAGCGAGCTTATTTGACCATTTCCGCCCTCAAATACGGAGTGGACCCCACCTCTGAAAGGAAACGAAAGGGATATTGTTTTCTGCTCAAAGTATCTTGCCCTTATGGCATTTGCCGAGAGGACCGCTAGGACTATTGCCACTGCTATCAACATCCCACTTTGAATCCAGAAAGATGGAATGACATTGGGAAGTAGCGGTAGTCCTGCCAAATTGAACAGCGAGCGCACTACGGTTGCCAGCGATGCAATAACCAAAGCATACCTGATATAGTAGCTTCCAAAGGCCCAAGTGCCGGCTAGGTAGATGAACAAGACGTACGATAATAGTAGCAGAGTTCCTGATGCCCAGCCGATGATATTTCTATGCGGCACTTTCACGTGCCACACAATTAGAGCTATCGGAATAACAAGCTGCAGAAGTGCCACTAGCGAAATCGCCTGAATGCGGGTAAATCTCATTGCTTGCCTTCCAGGGTAAGCATATGCAGTTCAGTCTATCCGAAGCTCGGTCCGTGGGGCAAGATAACATCCTCGTGGCACAACGCCGGATTGAGCTGCGCGGCCGACCACAGAACAAGCCCATTGTCTGTACCCGGGGAATCATCAGTGGACCAATCCCGCGTCTGCTCAAATCCGATGTTATGTTGATCCATTATTACTAGAAGCTGGCACAAGGCGTAGCCTTCTCTTCGTCTTCGCGGGCCGAGCCGGCGTCCAATTTATTGTCACTACTTGGCAGCTTCTGATCCTTTCCGGCCTTAAGCTGGCCATGTGCCTTTCTGATCGTTTCTCTTGTTCTGCTACCCACTTTCGATGAGCCCCACACCGCAAGGCGGTTTCTCTTTTTTTGATCCAAGGCCCGCGTTTCGTCCGGGTTGTTATTCAGATCCTTGAGGAGGCGACCGCGATAAATGCCGGGCCTCAACTTACTGTTGCCTGACTATATCGACTGAGATCTCCACCGCCGGCGTCGTTCCTCTATTCTCAAGCCAGTGCGTGGTGCTCTTATCCTCGGGCCAGCCCACTCCCGGCCCATACTCCTTAGCAACTCCATTTCGATGATCAGTGATCGTTCCTTCCAGTATGTAGACCATGCCCGGCCTGTCTTTATGGTCGTGAATCGGGCCGAAGACGCCTCCAGGTTCGATGGTCACCATACGCATTCGAAGTTGGCGCCCTGCCATGCCCTCGATTTCAGGGCCAAGGTCAAGCGCTGCTAGTAGCTTCACCGTAACACCTTTCGTCTCAGGTGCCGTTTGTTCGTTTCTCATCGCCGTCTCCTTTCTGTATGTCTTGTCCGCCTAACGTAAAGCTGAGCAGCCGCGCAGAATGACTCAACCCTGTCCGTCTGCTCCGAGCGAACCGACCGATCGCGCTGGCCCCTACGCGGTCAACTCCAGCGCCATGATACTCATTTAAGGCCTCCCCCCGGGA
>CAZPQC010000396.1:0-2054 GCA_964588525.1 uncultured Spirochaetaceae bacterium | reverse complement strand
AACCTTAAAGGATAGAGACCGATCCTGAAAGGTCGGACTCTATCAGTTGTTCAAGAAGCCCGGTTTTAGTGAGGATCTGTATAGGGTAAAGATACGATATTCGGCGGACAATAGGTTTTCGGATCTGGAAGATCTGAGGGGCGATGCAAGAAAACAATAGTAAGAAACGTTAAAAACAGCCTTGCTTTTATTAAAAACCTTTCACTGTATGGACGTCAAGGGCTGATTTCAGTCTCATCAAAGCACAATGGTCCTGTGCCGTTCAGACAGATAGATACGGCCTGTTTGCATTGCCAATAATATTTGCTTTCGAATCCGGTTCTAGCCTGTTCCGGAGCGAATCATTTTAAAGGGTCCGATTGAGGCGACATGTTTGAGTCTGCCTCCGCAATGGATGCATGTTGGCGGATCGAATGGTTCGATCTCGATTTCGGGTTTAGTGATTTCAAAACCGAAAGACAGCTCGATAAGGGCTTCGATCTTTTCCAAAGGAACGGAAGCCCCCGGACTCAAGAAGCCGAAATAGCGAACTTTCATGAAACCGGTTGGCAATACATGCTGAAGGAAGCGCCGCATAAATTCCATGACATCCAAGCTCATGGTGCGCCAACGGTTGCTTTGAAGCTTTCTATATTTGAAAAAGACCCTGTGATCCTCAACTTTAATGACGCGGCTGTTTGAAATGGCCACTTTGAAGACATAGGGCGCAAGATATTTTACGCTGTGAGCGCCTGCGCCTACGGCCTGACAATTAACCACCCACTCTTGATTCCAGACCTCTTCAGGGATAGAGGAATCGAGATCGTTCTTTGACATTGCATCCCGGAACTTGGCCTTGAAGATCTTGGACATGGCCTTTACGGGCAGATAGAAGTCGATGCGGGAAGGATGCCAATGGCCGTCTTTTCTGGACAGTGCGCCCCCGGGGACAACATAATGGATGTGGGGGTGGTATGCCAGTTGCCGTCCCCAGGTGTGAAGCACGCCGAGGAAGCCCGGCAGATCGCCGCCGATATATTTTTCATCGGCAGCCAGTTTCTTCATGGTCTCGGAGGAGGCCTTAAATAGGGCGGAATAGCAGAGGCGTTGATGGCTGCGAATGAAGCGCCGGAGCTGTTCGGGGACGGTGAAGGTGATCATGAAGTGGTGTCCGGGGAGTTGCCGCTCCATCTGATTTGCCAACCATTGATGGGTTTTGTGGTGTTGACAGTTGGGGCAATGCCTATTTCCGCATGATCGGTAGAGGATGTGACTTTGGCCGCATTTTTCACATCGGTAGATCATGGTTCCGCAATTTGCGGTGCGGCAGTCGATGATGGCGTCGATGACTTTGCGATGTTCAGAAGGCATGGTCTCTCCGAAGCGCTCGATATACTCAGGGGCATATTCTTGGAAGATCTCATTTATTGTCATCATGGTCTGCTCCTTTCATCAGGGAATCGATGATGCCATAGGCATGTTCATGACCCTGGGTTGTGAGGTGGAGGTAGACCATGGTAGTGTTCAAGCTATTATGGCCGAGGTATTGCTGGATACGACGGATGTTGACGCCGGCTTCCAAGAGATGGGTGGCATAGCTGTGCCTGAGAGTATGAATGGAGACGCGCTTTTTGAATCTGAGCTGCTTAAGAATGCGTCTCAATGCTCCTTGCACGGAGGTATAGCTCATCGGTTCCAGGGCTGTCGGCCCCTCATTGCAACCCCTTCCGAGTCGAGGAAAGATCCATGTGGGGTTTTTATGGGTTATCCAGTATTGACGCAGGCAGTTCAGAGTAGACCCCGGTAAAGGGACATAACGGTCTTTAGCGCCCTTGCCCCGATGGACATGGATACGTTTGCGCTGGGCATCGATATCGGCAACCTGAAGGAACAAGGCCTCGTGGAGTCTGAGGCCACATGTATAAACGGTAGTGAGATAGGTTTTATTCTGGATGGTATTAGCCGTGTTGATGATCGTCCAGACTTCATCGATGCTCAAAACAGTGGGAAGGGTTTGATCCCGTTTGGCGTGGATGAGTTCCAAGGTATGCCAGTCCCGCTTGAGCACATTGATG
>CAZPQC010000395.1:0-2055 GCA_964588525.1 uncultured Spirochaetaceae bacterium | reverse complement strand
ATCAGCAAGTGGGTCGGCAGCAAGGTCGAAGCCGCCCGCACGAAGGTCAAGGGCTGGCTGGGACGGGCTGAGAAGGAAGCCGACTGGGGGCCAACGTACAATGATGTCCGGAAGGCGGGCCTGAAGGATAGTCATCACATCGGGCAGGACGCTGCCTTCAAGGGCGTACCTGGCTACCGGAGCGGAGAGGCGCCTGCAACCCATCTGGTCGGTCCCGCGAACGTTCCTGGCACACCCCACTACCGTGCAACCCAGTACCAGGCCCGTGCCCCGATCGGCGGCACATACGCCGACGAACGAGTGGTGGCCTTCGGCGCGCTCAGGGTCGCCGGCAAGACCGAGGCGGAAGCCCTCGCGGGAGTCGGGCGAATGGACGCGTATTTCATGGGCCATCTTGGGCTGAAGCTTGACAGTCCGATTCGGATACCGGGAACGAGGAGGATCCCATGACGCGACTCATGGAAGGGGCCATCGCCACCACCGTCCGGTTGTTGGTCGACGGCGAGTACGACGTGCTCGAGTCACTGTCCTCCGATTGCCGACTGACTGCTGAGCTCATGAAGCGCGCGGTCGATGAGTATGGACGGACGCTGACCACACCCCCTACCGATGCGTTCCACAACCTGGATGCGGTGCAGGTCGATGGTGCCCAGCCCCCACGATGGTCCATCAGATTCCCTCTTTGGACTGCGGAAGAGGGCGAGTCCGACCTCGCTCTCTTCATGACGGCAACGGAATCCTCGCCTGGGTTGTGGGACATCGAGATCGACGGCATATACGTGGACTGACTCCGTCTGCGTTCAGGGTCGGTAGGGCGCCCGCATCGGCAGGCCGTATTCCCGCGCACTAGCGCAGGCTCTTCGGCCTTGGAGCTGAGTGGAGGCCGGCTTGTCCCCAGTCCGTCGTGGGACGCGAGAGCACGTTCTGGCCCAGGGCCACCCCGCGCCAGGAGCCGGGCACAGCCGAGTGCTGAGTCCTCAGCTCTGAACGGGTGAGACCGGCTCAGTCGGCCCTGCCAGGACGCCGGTAGGCGTTCGGCAGAGGGAGCCAGGCGCCTCCGGCCGTCCCTTCATCTTCGTCTGGCCTGCGTAGGGCTGGTTAGGGGACGCCCTCGCCGCCTCGGTCATCGACTTCGGCAACAGCTTCGTAGGCGAGTACCGGACCATACGAGAACCCGTACGCCAGCAACTTCGGTGACACCGGAGACCCCTCAATCCGGCACTTCCTCGACGATAGCTCCGTCGATGCTGCCCTGGAGAACGCTCATGGCGGCCGGGGAGACCACAAGACGGTAGTCCTCTGCCAGTGCGAAGTCATCCACTCCGCGAGTGCCCACGATCTGGAGCCATACGAACGACGGTAGCGCGGCATCTGGCTGCAACTCGCGCATCTCCGGCGAGACGGTAATGAGGACCTCTGCCGCTCTGTAGCCAGTCAGTCCGTGGGCCTGGAGCCTGCCGACGAGAGCTGCTGTCGCGAGGTAACAAGGGAAGCTCTCGATCAGCTCGTCTCCATACCAGCCTTGGAACAAGTACTCGAGGCGAGAGACGATTGGCGGGTGGACCGACGTGTCCATCTCCGTGCCAGGGCCAAGCTCTCCCGCGACGTCCGGCTCAACTAGGTAGTGCATTGGGCTCGCCTATCTGACGGGAGGATCGAACAGGTGACCGTACTTGTCGTCAATGGTGGTGGCCATATCAAGGAATTGCCCCTCGGACGGATTGGGAGTCGTCCGGTAGAACCTGTTCCACTCGCGGCGGATGTCTCTCAGGTGCAGTGACGAGTTCAGGCCCTTGGGAATGCCCCTGAGGTTCTCGAGAGAGTGCAGTTTGGTCGCGGCGATACCATAGGCCCGCGCTCGCTGTTCAACTGCGTGATGGACACTGACCCTGCCCTTGGTTCCTGGATTGCCGGCGAAGAAGGTGGCGCGGTAGTTGGTGCTGGTCGACATGCCGCTTGGCCGACGAGGGTGGTCTGAAGTGGATCTCCCCGTCGAGGGTGGAGTTCGAGGGCATGGAAGTGCGGGCCGTGCGTCGGCTTGACCACCTGTCTGAA
>CAZPQC010000394.1:0-2055 GCA_964588525.1 uncultured Spirochaetaceae bacterium | reverse complement strand
ACGTAGTCGTCCCTGAAAGGCGTTGAATTTCTCGGCAGAACTGGGGTGGAATGAATCGCGGGGGTGGGTAGGATTTGCAGGGTATTGATTGTGTTGCCCACGGAATCCTGCAATTTGGGTGCCTCATGCGACCACGTTCTCACGCCGGCGGCGATCAGCTCGATTTGTTTCGCGCGCATTTTGACCAGATTCTCAACCCGGACCATCCGCTGGTGGCGCTGGCCCGGAAGATCGACTGGCCGCGGTTCGACGCGGCATTTGTCGAATGCTATTGCCCGGACACGGGCGCCCCGGCGAAGGCGATCCGGCTGCTGGTCGGGCTCCATTTTCTGAAGCACACGTTCAACGAATCGGACGAGTCGGTTCTGGAGCGGTGGCTTGAAAACCCGTACTGGCAGTACTTTTGCGGCTTCACGACGATGCAGCACGAACTGCCGCTGCACCCGACCTCGCTGGTCAAGTGGCGCAAGCGTGTCGGCGTGGAGAAGCTGGCGGAATTATTGAAGGAGACGATCGCCCTGGCGGTGCGTGAGAAAGAGGTCTCGCCGCGAGAACTGAAGCAGGTGAACGTCGACACGACGGTGCAGGAGAAGAACATCACGCATCCGACCGACTCGAAGTTGTACTACAAGGCGATCGTGAAACTGGGCCGTGCGGCCCGGCAGCGTGGCATCCGCCTGCGGCAGACGTACGTTCGCGTGGCGAAGCACGCGGCGATCAAGGCCAGCCGGTATGCCCACGCCAAGCAGTTCCGGCGCATGCGACGCAAGCTGCGATTCCTCCGGGCGCGGCTGGGCCGGTTGCTTCGCGACATCGAGCGGAAGGTGGCGCATCCCGATCCGTCGCTGGCCGAACTGCTGGAACTCTGCTGGCGATTGCACCGGCAAGAGCCGCGCGACCGGCGGAAGCTTTACAGCCTGGACGAACCCGAGGTGATGTGCATCAGCAAGGGCAAGGCCCACAAACGGTACGAGTTCGGCCAGAAGATCTCGGTGGCCACGGCGAATCGGGGCAACTGGGTGCTGAGCGTGTCGCTTTGCCCGGAAAACCCGTACGACGGCCACACGCTGGCCGCGGAACTGGCGTCGGTCGAGGAAAACACGGGCGTCCCTGTGACCGATGCCTACGTCGACAAGGGTTATCGCGGCCACGATTACGAAGGCGACGCGACGATTCACATTGCCGGATCGAGCCACCGGGGGCTGAGTCGTACGAAACGCAAGCGGCGTCGGCGTCGCAGCGCGATCGAGCCGATCATCGGCCACATGAAATCGGACCACCGCCTGGGCCGGTGCTTTTTGAAGGGCCTTTTGGGCGACGCGATCAACGCGATCCTGGCCGCGGCCGGGCTGAACCTTCGCAAGCTGTTGCGGCGGTTCGTTTTTGCGCTGATTTTCCGGCTCTCACGGCCCGCCAAGGTACTGCCTGCGGCCCTGCGACTCCCGAATCCGTCCCCCATCGCGGCCTGAAATACCCCGGCCCCACCCCACCAGACCCTGAAACGCTCCCCGCCCCACCTCGAAACACCCCCGCCCGGCTCCCCCCCTCGCGCCCCATCTCAACACGCACCGCGACCAGAGACTTTTTCAGGGACGACTACATACCGAGAGTTCGGCAACAGATTCTCGACCCCCGCGTCCTATACGGCGGTCGTCCTGCCATGAGCCGGCTGGAAGGGCGTAAGGCGGATACTCAGCGTCGACTCTTGACGCTTCTCACGCCTTGGGCCCGTGCTCTGCCGCGACCTAGACATCCACTCGTTTCCACGCAAGAGACCCGCTATCCCTTATCCCTCGCGCTCTCACCCCTTCTGCTTGCAGAACTCCTTCATGAACTCCGCCAGGCGCTCGACGCCCTCGGTGGGCATGGCGTTGTAGATCGACGCCCGGAAACCGCCGACCGAGCGGTGGCCCTTCAGCGAGAGGAGATCGCGCTGCGCCGCGCCCTCGACGAAACTCTTCTCCAACTCAGGGTTGGGCAGCCGGAACGTGACGTTCATCAACGAGCGGCTCGCCGGCTCCGCGTGGCCCTCGTAGAAGCCGCCCGCTTCGTCGA
>CAZPQC010000393.1:0-2057 GCA_964588525.1 uncultured Spirochaetaceae bacterium | reverse complement strand
CGAGCAACTCCCGGCAGCGGGCCAGAAGCTCCTTCTTGTTCCGGTTGCTCAGGAATCCATAACATCGGATCCTGACGAACCGTTTGGGAATGACATGCAGCAGGAAGCGGCGCATGAACTCCGAGGCGGACAGGGCCATGGTTTTCCAGGTATTGCCATCTCTGTAGTCCTTCCACCGGAAGCGGACGACGCCATCCTGGACATTGAGGATTCTGTGATTGGAGATGGCCACCCGGTGGGTGTAGTTGCCCAGGTACCGTAAGACCTGCTTGGGTCCGGCAAAGGGCGGTTTGGCATACACCACCCAGGGTTTGGAATAGGCCTGATCCAAGAGCTTCTGAAACTCCTTCGGCTTCTCGAGATCCCGGCTGTTTCCGTAGAAACGGAGTCGGTGATCCTGAAAGGCATTCTTCAAGTAGTCCAGGAACTTTCCTCTGAACAGCTTGCTCAAGATCTTCACCGAGAGGAAAAAGCCCTTTGGGCAGGAGATCCAGCGGCTGCCGTCGGGAGAAAGTCCCCCGCCGGGTACCACACAGTGGATGTGGGGATGATCCATCAGGTTCTGTCCCCAGGTATGCAGGATAGCCAGAAAGCCGATCCGTGCCCCCAGGTTCTTCGGGTTGGCCGAGGATTGCACCAGCGTCTCTTTGACGGCTCGAAACAGGATCTCGTAGACCACCTCTTTGTTCATCAGGGTGAGAGGATTCAACAGATCGGGAATCGTGAATACCACATGAAAGTACTCCACCGGCAGGAGCTCTTCCATTCGTTCTTGAAGCCATTTTCTCCGGGCTTTGGACTGACATTTCGGGCAATGCCGGTTACGGCAGGAATTGTAGGCGTTGAGGGTATGCCCGCAGTGATCGCACTCGTACACATGACCGCCGAGTCGTGCGGTCCGACAGGAGATGAGGGCGTTGACCACCTTCCACTTCTCGGCGCTGATCTTTCCTATCTGTTCGAGATGATTCCGAAAGATATCTGCTACTTCCCAGCGTGGTCTTTGCTCATGGAGTTTTGATGGTGCCGGAGAGAGCATCTGGAGAAGAAACTGAAAGCTATTCCAGATTCAGCGTATCCAGAGGGTTTGAAGTCTCCTCCAAATAGTTGGAGGCCACGTGCAGGTATTTGGCCGTGGTGCGCAGGCTTCGGTGCCCCAGCATGAGCTGGATCTTTCGGATATCCACCCCGTCCTCCAGTTGGTGGGTGGCAAAAGAATGGCGCAGCGTGTGGGTGGTCACCTGTTTCTGGATGCCGGCTGTTTCTTTGGCTTTGTGGACCATGTTTCGCACCGAGTTCCTGGTAATCGGCTCCGTGCGTAGGCGACCGGGGAACAGCCACGTCTTTGATTTCACCGTTTCACGGCGCCAGTACTCGCGCAGGATCTCCAACAGCTTCGCCGGCAGACCTACATAGCGGTCTTTCCGATTCTTGCCTTGGTCGATACGGATCAGCATCCGCTTGCTGTCGATGTCCGATAATTTTACCCTCGCCAACTCGCTGGCTCTGATCCCGGTGGAATACAGGGTGAGGATCATCGCCTTGTGCTTGAGGTAAGGGACTGCTTTGTACAGCCGCACCACCTCTTCCCGGTTCAACACCACAGGAAGCCGTTTGCTCCGCTTGTGGTAGGGGATCATTTCGATCTTCCAGTCCCGCTTCAGGGTCCGTCCGTATAGGAACTTCAAGGCGCTGACATACTGATTGAAGGTGTTTTCAGCGACCTTCCGATCCCGGATCAAGTGAAGCTGATAGGTGTGAATGTCTTCCAGATCCAGCTGGTCGGGGGATTTCATGAAATACTTGACGAACTGTTTGACGCAGCCAAGGTAGCTTTCCTTGGTCCGCTGGCTCAACCCACGGATCTCCATGTCCCTCTTCATCTTTTCTTTGATTGCACCCATGATGGTACCTCCCTAAAAGATTGGTTTTGGAGGACCATTGTACCGTCGAGGATCAGCCTGGAGGAAATTATTAAAGAGGAACGATGTGGGAATTGAGATCTATAGAAGGAGGCGGGTTATCTCACGAAGCCATCGCGGAGCGATTTCGTACAA
>CAZPQC010000392.1:0-2058 GCA_964588525.1 uncultured Spirochaetaceae bacterium | reverse complement strand
GGCTCGGCGATAGGCAACAAGCTCAGTCGCTGGGTGGGCCGAGGCAACAGAGAAGTCTCACAAATCGACCGAGAGGTGCGGGCAGCTGCCCTCAGGGCCAAGGTTTCGGTGGATGCTGTGACCCCGGTAGCCAATCGCGTTGGCAGCGCCTACGGCTCCAGGGTTCACGCCGCCCTGGCTCGAGAGATTAGGGCGCTAGGGAACCCGCGACTGCGAGCCGAGATCTCGTATCTGGGCCGACAGGAGGTTCGCGGCCGCCCTCTCGGTCACATACGACCGGATGTCGTCTTCGGAGAGCCCAACGCCCCGAGAGCCGTATGGGATCTCAAGACGGGGTCTGCGACACTGGATGCAGACAGGATTCAGGAGATCCAAGGAGCCCTTCCGCCGGGCTTCGGGAACATCCCAATCATTGAGGTCCACCCATGAAAGCGAAGGAATGGGACGTTGCCTCCCAGCCATTGGCTGAGGTGCTTCAGGGATTCCGCAGGATGAAGCGGGGATTCGTGAGGTTCACGAGCGACTGGACCGCGGCATGCATCTATGCGGACAATTCGGGTTTTAGCAGTGGCTTCTACTTGGACGCCTTCGCCATGCCGCTGTTCGTGGAGAGCCGCTATCTTGCGGGGACCAATAGTCTCCGGATCGGCGGCATCTGGGATCGAATAGACGACGAGACCGTCGCGGCCGTCCGCCAGGCGGTTCCGAAGCTCGTCAAGCTGGCGGACCTGAAGACCATGGTGCGAGACTCCCCGAGATGGAAGATCGACCTTCACCATGCGGAGGTCCGACTCGGAGCCGGCATTCTGTTGAAGGACCGCAGGCTTGTCTCGGACGTAAGAGAGGGGCTGCGAGGCTTCCGGGCCGAGGAGCGCTGGGAGCACGAGGCATTCGATCGCTGTCAACAGCTTCTGGCGATCCTGGACGCAGGCGGCGAGGGAGCGGCCGTGGCGGAACTTGAGCGTCGCCGCGAGGTGACGGTCTCCATATTGCGCTGATCGCTACTCGAGAGGTGGTCTATGACTCTGCCTGAACGAGCTCGTTCAGTTCGAACACGCAGTGATCTAGTTGACTTCCTGCGTGCCCTGGAGGCGGACTTCGCAGACAACCCCGAAGAGTGGGACAACGGGGACCTCGCATCATTCCTGGAGGCCATGGCAGCATGGTCAGCAGACATGGAGGGCTTCTACCTGAACAGCGGTGAGGATCTGGACGCCCTACCTCCCTGGCGAGTGCTGGCTGACATCCTGATGGCGGCCCGGGCCTACGAGTAGTAGATACAGTAGTGAAGCCCTAGTCATGACAACGCGCGACTACTACGAGAGGCGATCAGAGGAGGCGCGGCAGGGGCTGCGCCTTCGATTTGAGGCGGCGGACAAGTGCGGCGCCTTGATCGCTCCGAAGGAGCCATCCATCCACGAGGACTTGTGGTCCCACTGGTCCACACCAGCCAGCTTTGCGCTGAAGTACCCGGAGTGGTACCAAGCCCAGTGGGGTGTCACTCCGGGCGCCGATTTCGAGTGGGATGCGATCGATCAATATCCTTGGAGCTATCTGCAGGCATGTCTTGGCTTCGCTGGTTACGCCACAATGGTGCAAGCCACGGCAACCCCAGCAGCGGTGGCAGAAGCTCTGCGGACGCTTAGGCCTCTGCCTGGCCTAGGGGGCACCCTGAGCCGCCTCGAGTCGCTTCCTGCCCACGAATCGGCAGCGGACGCCCTTCATGAGGCAGCCCTCGTCGCCGACGGCGATTCCGACCTCATCCTGGTCCAGCTGCGAGAAGCCACATGGGATGGCGGGTATGTCGTATCGGCAGTCCGCGAAGAGCATCTTCCTGAACTCACAACGCTGGCGATGGAGGCCGACGTATTCCAGTTGGGGGTATTCGACCTCCGTGCCGGAAGCGCCATCTTGGGCTCCAGCGGAGGTTGATGAGAGTCTCGGAGGATGCCGCCTCCCTGTTCGCGCCATGAGTACGCGTGACTGAAGCTGACGCTGTGTTTGGCCCGAACTGATCCCCAGCCTCGGTGCCAAATGGTACGAGTCGGCGTACCACCC
>CAZPQC010000391.1:0-2063 GCA_964588525.1 uncultured Spirochaetaceae bacterium | reverse complement strand
GAAAGCCTGGGCGGTGTCTACATCTCCGCAGCCTACCAGCACGGTTTCACCTTCTTCGTGCTGATCCTGGTGCTGCTGTTCTTCCCCAAAGGCCTTTTTGGGAGGGTATGAGCCATGACAGATACAGTACTTACGAAGAAACAGAGACAAAAACGAACCCGGACCCGCAACCTGATTATCATCGCAGTTGTGCTCGCTCTGCTCGCTATTCTGCCACAGGTTACCTCAGATTACATCACGTACGTTGCGGTGCTGGCCATCATTTACGCCATCCTTACGGGAAGCTACGACTTGACCACCGGCTACACCGGCCCCCTGACCTTCTGCCACGGGGCTTTCTACGGAATCGGCGCCTATGCCTCGGCCCTACTCACCCTGAAAGCGGGTTTTCCCTTCTGGGTGGCCTTTCCCTTGAGCGGGATCATGGTATTCATCTTCGCCGCCATCATCGGTTATCCGGGCTTGAGGCTCCAGGGGCACTATTTCGCCGTGACCACATTCTTCTTCGGCCACTTCATCTACCTGGTAATCCTGAACTCGGTGTCCCTGACCAACGGTCCGATGGGCCTTCGGAACATCCCGCCACCGGAAGGATTCCTGGGAATTACCTTCACCAGTTTGAACTCAAGTTACTACTTGATCTTCATCTTCGGGGTCATCGCGGTGGCTTTTCTCTACTTCCTGGTCAACTCCGGAATCGGAAAGATCCTCATCTCGATTCGAGAGAATGAAGAGCTTTCCCAGGCAATCGGGGTGAACACCGCCTTGTACAAGGTCCTGGCCTTCAGCATCGGAGCCGGGATAGCCGGTCTGGCGGGAAGCCTGTTTGCTCACTTCTTCCGGCTGCTGCACCCAACCACCTTCGCCTGGATGACCTCGGAAATGGTGGTGATCATGGCCTTGGTGGGAGGCCTGGGTACCTTGATCGGACCGATCATCGGAGCCGGGATTGTAACCCTGATCCTCGAGCTCATGCGTTTCGCTCCCGAGTTCCGCTTCATCATCTGGTCGGTCGCCCTGATCGCCGTACTGATAATTGAACCTCGGGGCCTCATGGGCCTGGTCCGCAGAATCCAGGGAGGGAAAAAATGAGCGCTTTCTTGGAAGTGAAAAATCTGCGCAAGGAGTTCGGCGGTGTGGTGGCGGTAGATGACAACACCTTCTCCGTACAGCAGGGTGAGCGTCTGGGCATCATCGGTCCCAACGGCGCGGGCAAGACCACGACCTTCAACATGATCGCCGGTTACTTCAAACCCACGGCCGGAACCATCGAATACGAAGGAAGGAAGATCAGCGGGCTCAAACCCCACAAGATTTCTCAGATGGGAATCGGCAGGACATTCCAAATCGCCCGCGCTTTCGGCGAGATGACGGTCTACGATCATGTTCTTACCGGACTGCTGGCCCATCACCTACACCTTCGGCCCACAGCCGAACAGCACGAACGAGTCGAGTACATATTGGAGCTGACCAAGCTTGCCGCTTTTCGAGACAATCTGGTAAAGAACCTGACTATTGCCTCCCAGCGGCGCATCGTTCTGGCTACGGCCTTGGGAACGGGGCCCAAACTGCTGCTCCTCGACGAGTTGATGGCGGGGCTGACCTTCGTGGAAATCGACGAGACCCTGGAAGAACTGCGGAGCATCAACGAGAAGATGGGAATCACCCTCATCGTGGTGGAGCATGTCATGAAGGCGATCATGCAGCTCTGCCAACGGATCATCGTTCTCAACTACGGCAAGATCATAGCCCAAGGAACCCCAAAGGAAGTGGCCAACGACAAGACCGTTATCGAGGCGTATCTCGGGGAGGAAGAGACCTATGCTTGAAGTACAGAATATCAACGCCGGCTACGAAGGGATCCAGGTGCTCTGGGATATCTCCCTCGCGGTTGAAGCGGGGGAGTTTGTAGCGATCATCGGCGCCAACGGCGCGGGAAAATCGACCCTGCTGAAAACGATTTCCGGGATTCACAGGCAAACGAGCGGCTCCATCCACTTCGAAAAAAACAGCATCGAAAATCTGCCGGCCCACGCGGTGGTCAGCCGCGGGATCGCCATGGT
>CAZPQC010000390.1:0-2070 GCA_964588525.1 uncultured Spirochaetaceae bacterium | reverse complement strand
ATGAAACGTGTGTCGGTCTCAAAATCTGGTGAGGGGTGACCCTCGTGTCGGTTAGACTCCGACCGCAGGCATATAGCTTCTAGGTTACACAGCGTGCTGTGATTGCATTAGAAGATCGTATAAGAATTCCGGAGCTAGATCCAGGTCGTTTTTCCAGACTATAGTGTCGAAATCTACTTTGAATAGTCTAAACATAGCGATATCACTGAGTTCTCTGAATACTGGCCGTTTGTCGTTGCAGATAACTTCCTTCAAATCTATTATACCGCTTTCGCCATTATTGAAAGTGACATGAATCTTATAATCTTCGATATAATCTGCCTCGCTAATCCAAACCATATACCCTCTCATAGACCAATGGTTCTATTCTTCGATACTCACCGGATTCTCGTATGGTATTCCAGTTTGTAAGAAGCTCATCCCGGTGGAGTTCTGCCCATTCTGTTACCAGACCGTGTACCCTGGGTGGTATTTCTCCCTCAACTACGGATAAGGTGGATATTTCAACCGATGCTCTGAACTCGTTGTATTTCACATGAAAATGAGGCGGCACATGGCCGTTGAAGTACATAAGGATCGAAACCCCAAGAAACCGACTGAGTTCCGGCATTGCGAAAGTTTACCTTAAAAGTTTACCTTGGTAGACACTTCTTGCCAATACGCTGTAGGCGCTGCCCGTTTCCTCTGCGGCATCTCCTCTCCGATTGCCGCACGATTCCGCCTGTACGGGCTCGACTCCTTCGTCCTTCTGGAGGGATACTGCTACCGCTAGCCGATCCGCTCCAGCACTGAGGCCAGGGTGTCCAGGATCGATTCGTCGGGAAAGCTCACTGTGAGCTGCAGGCTCCCGTCTTCCCGCTTTTCCAGACACTCCTCCAGCAGCCGCCGGTAGTCGGCGGCGCGTCCCGATGCTGCTGCCCGGCCAGACGCATCACCCTGCGTCGCGGATGTTTCCGCCGCAGCTGCCGAACCCTCGCCCGGCGTTGCCTGAGCGGGGCTGCCGCCCGGCTCGGGCTCCGGGGCGCCTAACAGTTCCCCGACGAACTGGAAGGCCGCGCCGACCAGCCGACCCCCGGCCCGGGCGATCTGCTCCCGCCGTTCCTTGCGGCGCAGCTCCCGCTCCACCTCCTCCCTGCGGCTTTCATCCACCGGCGCCGGCGGCTTCTCCCCGATCAGCACCTCCAGGCGCCGCTTGAGCGCCTCCATGCCGCCGCTGATGGCGACCTCGCTCACCTCAGACTCCAGATCCAGGGCGGCCAGGGCCAGCTCCCGTTTGGCCTCCAGGGTGTTGAGCATCCCCTCCTCCAGAGTGTCTTCGGTGACCAGCAAGTACACCTGGACCGGGCGTTTTTGGCCCATGCGGTGCACCCGGCTGATGCGCTGCTCCAGCACCGCCGGATTCCAGGGCAGATCCACGTTGATCACCGTGTCGGCGGCCTGAAGGTTCAGCCCGACGGCACCGGCGTTGGTGGTGATGAACAGCCTGCAGCCCGGGTCATCGCGGAAGCGCTCCATCAGGACCTGCCGTTTTTTCTGCGGCACCGAGCCGTCCAGGCGCACGAAACCGGCCTGCCGTTTGTCGAGAAGAGGTTCGATCAGATCCAGCATAGTAGTCCACTCGGAGAACAGCACGATCTTGCGTTCCTCTTCGCTTACCAGCTCCTCCAGCAGCACCTCCAGCTCTTCGAGCTTGCTCGAGTAGGAGGGCTCGAGCTTGTCCACCAGGTAGGTCGAGTCTGCCGCAAGCCTGCAGGTGAGAAGCTCCTTCTGCAGACGCAGCAGATCCATCTCGGAGAAATACTTCTTGTTCAGGATCGTGGAGATGACCCTCCGGTGGCTGTCATGTATCTCCAGCTGCTCGTCGGTGGGCGGAATGCGGCGGATTTCCGTGGAGCGCTCGGGCAGCTGGCGGATAACCTCCGTTCGGGTACGGCGCAGCAGCAGGGGCTTGAGCCGCTCCCGCAGATCATCCAGGTTCTTGTAGCCGAGCAGCCTCCCTTCCTCGGTCACCACCCGGTGGCGGTGGTAAAACTGGAAGGCCGGCCCGAGGCGGCGGTTGTCGATGAACTG
>CAZPQC010000389.1:0-2082 GCA_964588525.1 uncultured Spirochaetaceae bacterium | reverse complement strand
CTCTTCGTTCAATCCTATCTGAGTACCTATTCGCAAGACGGAACCTTGCGCTGTTCCTGCGGTGAAGAGCACCGCCTGGAAACCAGGCAGGTCCTGCTGGAAGATCAGGTGCTGGAGAGGCTGCCCGATCTCCTGGCGGAGCGCTGCGGGACCGAAGCAAAGATCTGGGTCTTGAGTGATGAGAACACCGAAGAGGCGGCGGGGCGGCGCTGCAAACGTCTGCTCTCCCGCTTTTCCCTCTCCGGGACCGTGCTGCCGGCAAGTCCGCGGCCGCGGACAACCGCAGAGGTGATCCGCAGTCTCTCCGGGGAAGCGGGAGCGGGCTCTCCGGATCTGATCCTGGCTGTCGGCAGCGGAACCATTAGTGACATTGCCAAGATGGTGTCCCGAGCCCTGGACGTACCGAACTGGTGTGTTCCAACGGCCGCGTCGGTGGACGCCTACACTTCCGGAACATCGGCCCTGAAATTGCCCCATAGACACATTACCGAGCCGGCTCGGCCTGCGGAGGTCATCCTTGCCGATCTGGGGGTGCTGGAAAAGGCCCCGGATCTGCTCTTCCTGGCCGGGGTCGGCGATCTGCTGGCCAAGTACCTCTCCTACCTGGACTGGAGACTCTCCGCCCTGATCACCGGCGAGTATATCTGCGAACAAACCGCGGACCTTTGTCTGGAATCGGCTCGGCAGGCACTCGGGGCGGTAACAACTCTGTCCGCTGACAGGCGGGCTGCAGTGCGATCCCTTACCGACGCGGTTCTGCTGTCCGGCCTGGCGATGCAGGCTCTGATCAGCTCCCGCCCCGCCTCTTCCGCCGAGCATACGATCGCCCATTTCTGGGAGCTGGCCCACATCGTCGGCAATCCCGCTCTGGAACTCCACGGTCTGCTGGTGGGCATGTCCTGTCGGATCTTGTTGCTGGTCTACAGGGAGTTTTACGGTAATTCCTTACTGTGGGATTTCGACCTGGAAGATCGCCTGCGGTGTTTGGCAGGCGAAGCCGCCTGGGAACAGACCCTGATTCCCGAGGTGGAACCGTTTCGCCGGCAGATGCGTGAGGAGATGGAAGGCCAGCCACCTGGCCCGGCGGTCTACAGGAGCCGGCTGGAGACGATACGCAAGAATCTCGCAACCATTACCGATCTGGCCCGGCCGTTGCTGGCCGAGCTGGAGAAAGCAGTCGCCGTGCTGGGGGAAATCTCCTTCCCCTTCAGCCTCTCAGACTACCGACTCGATCCGCGGCAGGCTCTCCTCCCCTTCCGCTACATTCGCTTTCTGCGCACCCGCTACAGCTCCTTCAACCTGATCCATGAAATTGGCGCGGAGGAGTGGATGTTCGGATTGCTGGATCAGCGAACCGGGATGATCAGGTAGTTTCGCCTTCCATGAACTGGCGAAACTCCCGGCGCAGGTCCGCCTGATCCAATTCGGCGGCGATCAGGCGCGAAACCGAATCTTTCAACGATTCTCCGCGAATACTGCATAGCAATTTGAACTTTTTCACGAGCTGCTCATCAAGCCCGCGAAGGTAGAGAACCGTCGTGCCGGTTGTATTGTTGTCTTCGCTCTTGGAGTCCATGCGATCCTCGTCCTTAGGTTTTGGCATTGGGTACACGCTCGGTACCCTCTTGTCAAGCGGAAGTACCGCGTTAGGGATCGTTTTTGCTCAGGGCTTGGTGCCCCAGGAAGGGAGATCCTACTCCCGGGTTCTGCGCTTCCGGAAGCCCCGATCCAGCGCCGGAGCCACGAAGGCGAAGAAGGCGATGAAAATGTTCATCACGATCATCCAGATCGGATCTCTGAGCTCCCCAATGTGGATCCAATAGTAGTTGAGCGCGATCCAGGGAATCAACCCTACAGCGATTAGCAGGACCTTGAGTCCTCTTCTCGGTTTTCTGGCCAGTGTACTCATCACCGCCTCCAGTGCTACGACCATTACGCTCACGCGTTTGAATGTTATCTAGCTAACAAAAATATACTACTAACATAATAAACATAAACAACATATTTATCAATACAACATAACTCGTGGGTGGGAACGCGGAAACCGGTTTTCGTGAGAGCAGTGACGGGGGCAAAGAAAAA
>CAZPQC010000388.1:0-2084 GCA_964588525.1 uncultured Spirochaetaceae bacterium | reverse complement strand
CTTACAGTTGACGCCAATAGACGGAATCGTTAATCTTTGAATATGGCCAAACGAACAACTTCGTCTATTCAAATCAGCGACGAAGAGCTGCTCAAAATCAGCTCGGCAAATCCGAACATGCGCTTTGAGCTCGTTGAGGGGGAACTTGTTGCCATGACGCCGGTAGGTGGGCACACTGGAGAACTGGAAGCACAAATAAATGCTATGGTAGTAAACTGGTGTAATCAAAACAAAGTGAGAGGATTCAGCCCCTCCACTGGATTCAAATTGCCGAACGGCAACGTACGCAGCCCGGATACTGCGGTATTGCTGCCCACGCACCCGGCGTACAACCAGAAATTCGAGGGTTTCGTCCCGGGGGCTCCCGACTTCCTCATCGAAATCCGTTCCAAGAGCGACCCGCTGCAATCATTGAAACAAAAAATGAGCGAATGGATCGAGTCCGGATGCCGCCTGGCTTTCCTGATCGACCCGGTCGAGCGCAAAGCTTACGTATATCGGAAAGACCTCTCGGTTACCGAATACCCCTATACCGCAAAACTGACCGGCGAAGATGTCGTAGAAGGTTTGACACTCTGCCCGGCCGATATCGATCCACAGAACTGATTTCAGAAGCCCTCACCCCCCCCACGCTGAATCAACCGGTCGGGCAGGTAGCAAACAACCGGCAATTCCAACCGCAACTCACGCAGGCCCCAGCGGCTCCCGCACTGCCACGGTGAGCTCCACCGTGCCCAGAGGCATCTGCAGCGGGATCACCGCCGCTTCGATTTCCGCGCAGGACAACTGAACTCCCTGTCCCCAGAACAGGGCGGCGGGGACCGCGGTAACCTCCACATCCCCATCCTGAAGATATTGCACGGCTTCCTGCATAATCGTGTCCATCAAACCGATGACCGCCGCCTGGGCCACTTCATCCAGAGCTGACATTTCCTCTGCGGTGATGACGGCGGCGATCGAGAGAACCACGTCCAGGGGCATGGAGAGCAGCACGTACCCCTCTACGGTCCCGTTCAGACCGGCCAGGACGGAAATCCGGTGCAGGGGGAGGGCGTTCTCGTGCTTTTCCAGCTTGCGGCGGGAAATATCCGTTGCCAGAACCTCCTCTAGAACGTCGTAGGTCGCCTGCACGATCGGATTGACAAACTCGGCTTTCATCGCTCGGTGCGAACCTCCTCTCTGCGGGAACCATGAAGGAAGCGTGAAGATCTGTTCATCCTATTGCTTCGGGTTCCGGCCGTCAAGAAATCAGCCATCGAGAAACCAGGCGTCAAGAAACGAATTGACAATCCCCCGGGCAGAAGATAGTGTTTATGCATTCGAGACATCTCATTCGAGGCATCTATGGATTATCTGGTTGCGGAAGCCGCGGCGAATATTCGGGAATCCCTGTGCTACGTGCTGCTCTCCTTTGGCGTCAAGGGAGTGCCCGTTGCCGACAAGCAGGAGGCGCTCAAGACTCTCCAGAACAGCAAGGAGATCGGCGGTGCGATCATCGATCTGGACAGCAAAGAGGTGGACGGGGTCAACCTGATCGCCGAGTTGCGAGCCCAGGAGAGCACCCAGCATCTCACCGTTATCGCCCACACCATACAGTCCAGCAAGGAGCTGGTTGACAAGATGATGGAGTACGGAGTCATCGGCTACCTGCTCAAACCATACGCGGAAAAGGAGATCTATCCAAAACTCAAGAAGGTGCTGGCCCGCGGGGAGAGCCACAACAGCCAGCGCAAACACATCCGGGTACGCCCCGATCCGAATGAGCTGTTGCGGCTGCACTTCAAGCTCTCCGGCCAGTCATCGCTGATCTCCGGGAAGGTGGTGGATATCAGCGTCGGGGGCGCGGCCGTGGAGCTGTTCAACCCGCCGGCTGCGGATGTCCTGGCTCCCGGCACCCCGATCCCCAGCATCCAGTTCACGCTGAACCGCAAGGCTTTTGCCCCGCCGGGCAAGGTCATTCTGTTCAAAGAACAGCTTCTGGCGCTTCGTTTCGACTATCTCAGCGCGGCGGAAAAGTCGGCGCTGAGTAAATATGTCTTTAAGAGATTGACCTCCTAAACCGTTAATCTAGTTGAAATTATCTC
>CAZPQC010000387.1:0-2091 GCA_964588525.1 uncultured Spirochaetaceae bacterium | reverse complement strand
AGTGAGTAATGAGTGTTTCCGATCCTATTGCGGATATGTTGACGAAGATACGCAACGCCAGCCTGGCGAAGTTCGAGAAAGTGGATATTCCCTCCTCGAAATTGAAGGTGGAAATAGTGAAGATCCTCAAGAACGAGGGTTTCATCAAGACCTTCAAGAAAATCAGCCAGGATAGCAAGAATCAGATCAGGATTTTTCTCAAATACGATGAGGGCAACAACCCGATACTCCACGGATTGGAGCGCTTGTCGACCCCGGGACGCAGAATGTACAAGGGATACAAGAGCATGCCCCGTGTGTACAACGGCTATGGAACCCTCATCGTGACAACCTCTAAAGGGGTTATCACCGGCAGGAAAGCATCGGAGCAGCAGGTCGGCGGGGAACTGATCTGCAGTGTCTGGTGAGCAAGGAAGAGAGTATGTCACGAATCGGAAGGATGCCAATCGAGATTCCGGATGGAGTCACTCTTACGGTAGAGGACAACAGGATCGTCGCAAAAGGCGCTAAGGGCGAACTCTCCCAGGATTATCATGGATCCGTCGTCACGATCAATCTGGAAGACAAGATCTGTACCGTGGAGCGCAAGAACGAGACCAAACAGGCCAAGAGCATGCACGGCTTGTACCGGAAGCTCATCCACAATATGGTGGTGGGGGTCTCTCAAGGCTTCTCGAAAGTGCTTTTGGTGAACGGTGTCGGCTACCGTGCCGAACTGCGGGATGATGCGCTTGTGCTCAATCTGGGCTACTCGAATCCAATCGAGTACCCCATTCCCGATGGTATTACCATCACCGTGGAAGGGAACAACCGTATCGTGGTCAGCGGCGCAGACAGGCAACATGTCGGACAGGTTTCCGCCGAAATCCGCGGGTTTAGACCCCCTGAGCCGTACAAGGGCAAGGGAATTCGCTACGAAAATGAATACGTCCGCAGGAAGATAGGAAAGACGGGTATCAAATAAGGCGAGAGCAGGAAGAACTATGGACAGATTGGAGCAGAAGAAGCTACGCCGGTCGCGACGAAAGAAGCACGTACGTAAGCTCGTAACCGGTAAGGCCGACCGGCCGAGAATGACGGTTTACAAGAGTGGTCACTACCTGTACGTCCAGGTGATCGACGACCACAATGCACACACCCTGGCATCTGCCTCGAACCTCGAGAAGGATCTGCGAAAGGTCAAAAGCAACGTTGCCGGAGCACTGCAGCTGGGTCAGATTGTAGCGGGACGTTTGAAGGAGAAGAAGATAGACAGGGTCGTCTTCGACAGAAACGGCTACGCATATCACGGCATCGTGAAATCCATTGCCGAGGGTGCCCGCAAGGCGGGTATTCAGTTCTAGGAGTATTAGATTTGGAACAGGAAAAGGAATACGTTGAAAAGCTCGTTCGGTTGAACCGGATAGCCAAGGTCGTCAAGGGAGGCCGCAGGTTTTCATTCTCCGCCATTTCGGTCGTCGGTGACAGAAACGGGCAGGTCGGCTACGGCTTTGGAAAGGCGAATTACGTCTCCGATGCGATTCGCAAGAGCCTGGATCGGGCCAAGAACAACATGATCAGAGTCCCGATGAAGCGAATGACCATACCGCATCAGATCGTCGGCAAGTTCAAGGGCGCCAAGGTCGTATTGAAACCGGCATCGCCGGGTACCGGGATTATCGCCGGCGGTCCTGTTCGAGCGGTCATGGAAGCGGCGGGGATCAAGGATATTTTGAGCAAATCCCTCGGATCGGCGAACTCGATGAATATCGTAAAGGCGGTATTCGAGGGATTCGATCGACTGATGGATGCCAAAGTTGCGGCAGCCAATCGGGGAAAAACCCTGAGCGAGTTTTGGGGTTGACGATGAAGCAGATACGAATACGACTGGTAAGGAGTCCGATCGGTCAGAAGCCGCAGACGCGAAAGACCGTGAAGGCTCTGGGACTGAAGAAGATGAGTTCCTCGGTTGTGCATGATGCGACACCGCCGATCCTGGGGATGGTTCGCGCTGTCTCCCATCTTGTTGAAGTGGAGGAGCTTGCTTCCTCCCGATCGTCCAAGTAAAGGAAGCCGATTATGAATATAGAGAAGCCAAAGGGAGCCACGACC
>CAZPQC010000386.1:0-2099 GCA_964588525.1 uncultured Spirochaetaceae bacterium | reverse complement strand
AGGAGATGTTGATAATCCTTCATTCACAATGTCTTCCACGCTCGAGGTAGGAGCGGGTATTCTTATGGGAGAAGTAGATGCGACTTCTGCGTATATGGCTGGAGATATAACGGTAGAAGGTAATCTTCAAGATGCTATGGCTTTTCAGGAAGCTCAGAAATTTAATCTTTAAAAAATTGCGATATCCGCTCTGAGCCTGAAATAATCGAATTAGCCTTAGAAGCATATGAAGATTTAGCAGAGGATTTATAAATAGTCAATAAAAAGTCACAACTTTCAAAGTTTTTTTTTTTTTCTTAATATTTTTTTACCCTTTAAATGTTAGTTACACTCTAGTTTTGTCAGTAAATTTGTACTTTAATTTTGTCAATTTATGTCACTAATTTGCCAATTTCTCCCCCTCATATTTTGCACATATTATTTCCATTAAAATAAAAAAAAGAGAATTTTGCATTAGATCTTACCGATCTAATGTTTTTAATAGAACGCTGTTAAGGTAGACCAAGAGGTTCTTTCCCTCGTTAATTTCTTGAACCTCTACAGTCTTACCTGCCAGCTTGTAATCGATGTTATAATCTTTTCCCTTATACTTGATAGTTCCATTATGGGTTATTTTCCGCTTTTTTCGTTTTTGTTTTATTGGTACGTTGTAAGAATGGGTTATAATCAGCTGATCTCTATAGTATAGTTCTATTTTATCTTCATATTCAATCACTTCTACTCGTGTCCCAGAGTAGCCTGGAGGAACGTGGTATTTCTGTGTTTTATAATGGATTTCATTATACTTATTAACTTTTCTCTGCTCTACTTCATAAAGCCAACGGTCCCAATTTATGTTCGCTTGAAGAGGTCGAAAAATTCGATCTTCCGCTTCTAAAAATCTTTTCGCAGGAGGGCAATTCTTGGGTAAACTACGATGAGGTTTTTCAGTATTATACCAATCCACCCATTTTTTAAACATTTGATTAAAATCGGTCAAAATATATCCAGGATTCCATTTTACCTCAAATCGAGCTTCCCCCAGAAACATTTGTTTTACGGTTCCAAACCATCTCTCAAGCTTTCCCTTGGTCTGGGGATGGTTGGGTTTGGCAAAAATCGGTTTGATATCTAAAAGTTCTAATAATCTAGTATATTTTGTACCTAATTCTCCAATTAGATTTCTAAATTGTGTTCCGTTATCTGCAAGAATCTGATTTGGCCTTCCATAAGCCATGACGGCATTTCGTATAATTTTTAATACATTTAATCCCCTTTGGTCTTTAAAGTATTCTGCTGCCACAATAAATCTTGAGTAATCATCAAGTAAGGCAATTAAATAGAGTTTTTCCATGTGACCTACAGTTTGAACTCCTGCTATATCGATTTGCCAGAGATCGTTAGGCTTCGATCGTTCAAATTTTACATATCCTTGTCTTCGATTTCTACTCTTGTAAATTAAACCTTGCTCATGAAAATATTTATAAATCGTCGATAAGGAGGGTGTTGTGTTGGGAAATTCCTTTTTAAGTAATTTCCATACTATTGGAGCACTTCTCGGGGGTATTTCTTTTTTAAGCTCTATAATTCGGTTAAAAACTTTGGGAGGATATTTCTTAGAACGCTTATGCTTTTTCTTTCGATTTTGTTGATCGGGTGAACTCTTATTATTATGATTACTTAGCCATCTATAGATGGTTCTCTCCGATTTTCCGTAGTGAGATGCAAGCTCTTCTATTGTAAGTCCCTTATTATGGCGTAATTCTCGTGCTTCTTCACGATTTAATACTTTTTTAGGCTTTTTCATCATTATCAATCTTTTCTTTTTTATGATAAAATTTAAGTATATACACTACAGTGAAAGCCATTCATAAGTGTAAATGTGATTTAGGTCATAGGTTAACATTTAAATCTATTCATCTTAAGTTACCGCTCACTTCAAAAATGTCACGTATAGTACAAACGACAATACATCTATCGTCAAAAAATTGCAGATGAAAAGAATAAAAAAAATAGTAATTTTACTGACATTTTTCATTACAGATGACTTGTGGTCAATAACTAAATAAATGGCAATAAATTACAGATTTTGTGACATTTTTTGATTACGGATCACATTT
>CAZPQC010000385.1:0-2111 GCA_964588525.1 uncultured Spirochaetaceae bacterium | reverse complement strand
CGGTGGATCCGGTGCGCATGGAGCTGCTGTTCGAGCGCTTCATCTCCCGGGAGCGTAACGAGCCGCCGGATATCGATCTGGACATCGAGCACCGCCGGCGGGAGGAGGTGATCCAGTACGTGTACGATACCTACGGCCGGGAACGGGCGGCCATGGTCGCCAACTTCATCCGCTACCGGCTGCGTTCGGCGGTACGGGACGTGGGCAAGGTCCTGGGGATCCCTGCCACCACCCTGGATCGGGTGGCCAGGCTGCTCCCGCACTATGGGGGTGAACTGCGTCCGGCTCTCGAGAAGACCGGCCTGGACCTGGCCAATCCTGTCTATAGGCAGGCGGCCGAGCTCTCCGAACAGATCCAGGATTTTCCCCGCCACCTCTCCATCCATCCGGGCGGATTTCTGCTGGGAAGCGAACCGGTGATCACCTTCGTGCCCGTGGAAAACGCCACCATGCCGGAACGCACCGTGATCCAGTGGGACAAGCGGGACGTGGAGGATATGAATCTGTTCAAGGTAGACCTCCTGGGCCTGGGTGCTCTCACCCAGCTGGACTACTGCTTCCGCCTATTACAGGAGCATCGGGGTATCCGGCTGTCCATGGCCGAAGTGCCGGCGGAGGATCCGGAGGTCTTCGACATGATCGGCAGAGCGGATACGGTGGGGGTCTTTCAGATCGAGAGCCGGGCCCAGATGGCCATGCTTCCCCGTCTCAAGCCCAGGAACTACTACGACCTGGTAGTGGAGATCAGCATAGTGCGACCCGGTCCCATCGTGGGCGGCATGGTTCATCCCTTTCTCAAACGGCGCAAGGGGGAGGAGCCGGTGGAGTATGCCCATCCCTCCCTCGTCCCTGTGCTGAAAAAAACCCTGGGCGTGCCTCTGTTTCAGGAGCAGGTCATGCGCCTGGCCATGGTGGCGGCGGACTACTCCCCGGGAGAGGCGGACCAGCTGCGCAGGGATATGGCGGCCTGGCGGATCTCCGGCCGGATCGAGAGGCACAGGGACAAGCTGATCCGCCGGATGCTGGCCAAGGGAATCGCGCGGGAGTTTGCCGAACGGGTTTATCAGCAGATCCTCGGCTTCGGGGAGTACGGCTTTCCTGAGAGCCATGCGGCCAGCTTCGCCCTGATTGCCTACTGCACGGCCTGGATGAAATGTCACTACCCGGCGGAGTTCACCTGTGCACTTCTCAATGCCTGGCCCATGGGCTTCTACGCTCCCTCCACCATCGTGGAGGATGCCCGCCGTCGGGGCGTGGAGGTGCGGCCCGTCGACGTGCTGATCAGCGACTGGCAGTGCACCCTGGAGCCGTGCCGACGCGCCACCGAGGACTCTGCACCCGCCGGCCCACCCAACAGCATGAGCAATCCCAACGCGGATCGCCTTGGATTCGCCGTGCGCATGGGTCTTCGATTCGTCAAAGGATTGGGGGAGGAGGATTGGCACCGGATTCAATCGTACCGGAAGCAGCTGTCGGGAAAAGCCGAGAGCACCGGATTGTCGGTTGAGGATTTTGTTCTGCGCACCGGAATCGATGAAGGTGCCCTAGCCGCGCTTTCGCAATGCGGGGCTTTGAGCGGGATTACCGGCAGGAGGCGGGATGCCCTGTGGGAGGTATCCGGTGCCGGTCGCTGGCGCGATTCAGAACGATGGGGTGGGGGTCAGGATGAACCGCGGGATGACCGGGGCGACGGTTTTTTGCTGAAAGGAGAAGAGGTTATGCCGGATTTTTCGGTCTTGAATCAGCTGGAATCCATCGGATGGGATTACTTGAGCACGGGACACAGCGTCCATGGTCATCCCCTGGAACCATTTCGAAAGGAGCTGATCGATCAGGGTCTGCCCGACGCCCAGGGTGTAGGGCGGATGCAGGACGGGGAGGAGGTTTCCTATGCAGGCATGGTGATTTGCCGGCAGCGCCCGATGACCGCCGGCGGTGTGGTGTTCATGACCCTGGAGGATGAAAGCGGTTTCGTCAACCTGGTCGTTTGGTCGACGGTCTTCGAAAAGTTCCACAAGATCATCCTCTCCAGCACTGTGCTCGGTGTGACCGGAAAGCTGCAGTCCCAGGACGGAGTGGTGCACCTGATCGTGGATTCCTGCTGGAAGCCC
>CAZPQC010000384.1:0-2130 GCA_964588525.1 uncultured Spirochaetaceae bacterium | reverse complement strand
CCCAGCTTGTCCGCCACCTCGGCGTCGGTGGGCTCCCGGCCCAGGACCTGCATCAGCTGGCGGGACTCCCGCACCACCTTGTTGATCTGCTCGATCATGTGAACCGGAACCCGGATGGTCCGGGCCTGATCGGAGATCGAGCGGGTGATCGCCTGGCGGATCCACCAGGTGGCATAGGTGGAGAACTTGTATCCCTTCCGGTACTCGAATTTCTCGACCGCCTTGATCAAACCGATGTTGCCCTCCTGCACCAGATCGAAGAAGTGCAGGCCCCTGTTCGTATACTTCTTGGCGATGCTGACCACCAAGCGCAGATTGGCCTTGATCAGCCGGTCCTTGGCGGATTTCATCATGAAACGTCCGCGGCTGATTCTCTCGGCCATTTCCAGGATCTCCGCGGTGCTGTTGTGGAACTCGTTCTCCAGTTTCGTGAGTTTCTTCTCGTTCGTCTGGATCTGGCGGATCAGCTCCTTGATCTGGTCCGCCTCCAACCCCAGCTCACTCTCGATGCGGGTGCGATCCGAGCGAAGAGCCAATCCCCGTCCCAGGCTGCGGAGATCCTTCTGACTGGCCACGTTGAGGCGCTTCTTGATCTTCTGGTTCTCCTTCTGGATCTTGCGGATGCGATTGGCCGCGGTGACGAACTTCTCCGTGATCGCGGTGATCTCTTCCTGGTGAAGGTCGATCTCCTGGACCCGCTTGATCAGTTCATCCCTCTGCCGCTGCAGTCCGCCGCTGGTAACGATGCTCTCCCCTTCGGACTCAACCCTGTCTTTCAGATCCATGAACTGGCGGATCGCCGGAATATGGGGACGGAGGGGTTCTTTGTAGAACTGGGTCACCCTGCGCAGCTCCGCCAGATACTCCGAGATTTCCTTCTTGGTAAGGCTGAGCTCCCGCGGATCGATCCGGGAACCGATGCTGGTCGCCAGTTTATGGAGCTCCGGGATGAACAGACCGGAGTTGCGGATCACCTCTTTGATGATGTTCTCCCCCTCCTCCATCTTCTGGGACAGATAGACCTCCTGTTCGGCGGTCAACAGATTTTCCTTGCCGATTTCCCGCAAATACAGGCGAATCGGATCGTCGATCGCGGTTTCCTTCTCGTCGTAGACGAGCTTCTTCTTGCTGGGAGGGGCTTTTCGCTCTTCCGATAGATCGACGTCCTCCTCTTCGAGCTTGACATTGTTCTTATCGAGAATCGACATCACCTCTTCGATCCGGTCGGAATTCGTGATGTAGTCGGGAAGAAAATCATTCACCTCCTCGTAGGTGATTGTTTTCTTCTTCTTGGCAAACTCGAGTAGTTTTAGAATCGCTGGATCATTCTGAAGGTCGCTCATCAACAACTACCTTTCGAAAGCTTCTGCAGCTCCTCGTCCAAGTACATCTTCTCGCCCAAGAGTTCCCTAAGCTTTGCCGCATCCTGATCCTCGGCCCGGGCCAGGGCGGAAATCAGCAAACGTCTGCGCTTCTCCAGGCTGCGGCGACGAATCTCCCGCAATCCGTCCCGGATTAGGCGTTCGGGGTTCAGTGAGTACTCCCCGGAGGCTGTCTTCTCCAGAAGCAGTTCCTTGAGCTCCTCATCCTCCAACCGTCTGAGCAGGGCCTCTTCGGTCCTCTCCCCCTGCCGATAGCACTCCTCGAGGGCTACGAAGTACTTCCTCGCCCTTGGATCCTCGAGATCATCGACAGCGACGGTGTTCCTTATCTCTTGGAAATATTCGCGGTTGACCGCGACTGCGAGAATGAAAAAAAGATCGGCTGAAGGCACCTGCGCCTCCGACCTCCGATACGAGTCGTCCCTGGTTCTGGATCTTTCTGTCCCCCGTAAAAGATCGCTACGCGCGGACTCAAAGTCAACCCCCAGATCTTCGGCAACAAGACGGATGTACCCGTCCCGCTTTACCTGAGAGTCCAGAGATGTCAAGTAAGAGCCTAAGTGCCTGATGACCGCCCGTTTGCCTTCCGGCGTCCTGGAATCGTATTTTGAGTGTGCCGTGCTCAAATAGAACTGAAAACTAGTTATAGTAGATTCGAGCGATTTTTTCAACGCCTGGGGCCCCTCTTTTTCGAGAATTTCCGCCGGGTCCTTTCCCCGCTGGAGACGGATGACCTCAGTTGGGAGAT
>CAZPQC010000383.1:0-2131 GCA_964588525.1 uncultured Spirochaetaceae bacterium | reverse complement strand
CAGCTGATGCGGCGTCGGCTGTTTGGCCGCAGTGCTGAACGGCTTTCCGAGGAAGAGCGCAAACAGCTGTGGTTGTTCAACGAGGCCGAGCTCATCATCGCTTCCGAAAAAAAGGTAGAAAAGGAAGAAGAGCGGGTCCCGGTTCGGGCCCATACTCGGCTCAAACGGGGTCGAAAGCCGCTTCCAGAGGATCTGCCCCGAGTGGAGGTACTGCACGACATTCCGGAAGAGGATAAGATCTGCGGCTGCGGGCAACGGCTCCAACGGATTGGAGAAGATACCTGCGAGAAGCTTGAGATCATTCCGGCTCAGGTACGGGTGAAACGGCATATCCGGCCCAGATACGCCTGCAAAGCCTGTGAAGGCTCCGGCGATGAGGAAAAACCTGCGGTACGGATTGCTCCGGTATTTCCGCAGCTTCTACCCAAAAGCATCGCTACGCCGTCCTTGGTAGCCTACATCATCACGGCGAAGTTCTGTGATGGCCTTCCGTTTTACCGCCAGGAGAGGCAGTTTCAACGCATCGGCATCGATATCAGCCGCCAGGACATGGCGAACTGGAGCATTCGGGTGCACCACAGGGTGGAGCCGTTGCTCTCGTTGCTGAGAGAACAGATCCGCCGAGGTCCCACGGTCGGCATCGATGAAACCAGGGTGCAAGTCCTGAAAGAGCCGGGGCGGCCGAACACCAGTCAGTCCTACATGTGGGTGTTTCGGGGAGGAATGCCCGAACACCGGGTGGTGGAATATCAATATCATCCCACTCGTTCCGGGAAAGTTCCCTTGGAGTATCTGTCGGGCTACCAGGGGTATGTCCAGTCCGATGCTTATGATGGCTATGAGGAGCTTGGCCGGCAGCCCGGGGTGATTCCTGTCGGATGTTGGGCGCATTCACGTAGGAAGTACTACGAAGCCAAGGTTGTATCGAAATACAGTGAAAGTGCTAATGAGGCATTAGCCTGGATCGACAAGATCTTCGAGATCGAACGAGAGCTTCGAGCTCAGGACCTTGGTCCTGAGCAGTTCGTGGAGACAAGGCGGGAGCAGGTTTCACCGCTGCTGGAGCAGCTTCGTTCCTGGTTAGAAATCAAAAAGCCTCAGGTTCCGCCTTCTACATTATTGGGCAAGGCCATCAAATACACCTGGGAAGAGTGGGACAAACTGGAGAGATACCTGGACAGTCCGTTCTTAAGCCCACATAACAATGCTTGCGAACAGGCTATACGCCCCTTCGTAGTTGGCCGAAAGGCATGGCTGTTCTCAGGAAGCCCTGTTGGAGCCGCAGCCAGCGCAGGGTGGTACAGCATTATCGAGACGGCCAAGATCAACTCTGTGGAACCGTACCTGTATCTTCGATATGTTCTATCCCGGCTACCAGAAAGCGAAGATCCCAAAGACTACCGGATGTTTCTTCCGTGGAATATTGAGAAGGATTCTCTCCTGGATTTCGAATCCGGGCACCTATTCTAAAGGGCACCACTCAGCAATCAGCATCGATTGATTCCTCCTCCAACTCCAGGATGGCCCGCCTCACAGGGGGGTGGGGATAAATTGCCGCTTACCTATCTTTAAAGGAAAAACTTCAGTTTGCGCGCATTATGCACACAAGTAACGGCTGATAACTTCAATCTAGTGATTGGCAGGACGATTTCTACGAAATTCCGTGCTTGATCTATTGAATCTCGCATAATATAGTGACAATACTTCGACCGCGTGATATACTACCCCCATGGAGAGGGGAATCAAGAGACTGCAAGCCTTACGATCGAGAAGAGAGAAAGCGATCGCCCTATTCGATCAAGGGGAACGCCAGGCAGCGGTCGCTGCGGCTCTCAAGGTTAGCCGGCAGAGCGTGAGCCGCTGGTACCGCGATTGGCTCAACGGCGATACCGAGGCTCTATACGGGGCAACGCGGGCGGGCAGAAAACGTCGCCTCAGTAAAGCCCAGGTGCAGCGAATCCAGAAAGAACTTCTGAAAGGTGCGACGGCTCATGGCTACTCCTCCGACCTGTGGACGCTACCCAGGGTGGCTGAGGTGATCGAAGCAGTCACAGCGGTGCGGTACCATCCCGGTCATGTCTGGAGGGTGCTGAGGCAGATGGGATGGAGCTTGCAACGGCCAACGTTGAGA
>CAZPQC010000382.1:0-2132 GCA_964588525.1 uncultured Spirochaetaceae bacterium | reverse complement strand
AGGGCTCCTTGTGCAACTCCAGTCTGAATGAGAAACTGAAAGTTGGCCCGGCTCTGCCAGAAACTGATTAATAAGCCGTTCGCGCTCCTCTTCCAACCGCTTCGGCTCCGTGCTGCCGTTAAGTCTTTTCCGGGTATCCTTGTTTGCTTTCACTGATTTCCTTATTGTTATTCTGGAGAAACCGGATGCTCGGGACGGCTCGTCGTTTGAGCCTGTTGCGTGGGTAGTTCCAGGAAGGCTACCACCAGCTCCGGGCGGGACAGGTCACCGATGACCCTCCTTTCCGGAAGAGGATATGTCCTTATCGCGGTGGGGACTGCCAGAATCTGGTGCTGACGGGCCAGCTCGGGGTGCTCAAGCAGGTCTATTACCTCAATAGCGTAGTCGTTACCGAGATATGAATTGCATATCTGCTCCAGGCTGCTGATGGCAGAATCAGACCTCGCCGTGTCACCAGTAACATAAAGGGCGAACTTCCAGGTCTTATGACTTCTTTTTTTGGCGCCCACGCCGCCTCCCTGGCTGTTTCGCCTCACCGAGGCTCATCTCAGCCATATTCGCCTCATACTGCTCGGCTTCCCGCTGGGTCTGTTCCATTTCAATATCGGTGGCCTCAATCTCAGCGCGCAGGGCGGCTATCTGGGCTTCCAGAGCAGTGCGTCTGTTCTTGCACTGGCGCTCCTGCCTCTCCAGGTCATGTTTTCGGCGGACCTGCTCAACGTAGTTTTTTTCTTTCTGGGCTACCCGGGCGGTGCCGGTAAGAATCCCGGATGGCCCCGCATACACGTCAACAAGCTCCACTCCACGGTCAGTCAAAAGGAACTCCCGCACCTTGCTGTCGTGCGCCATACCACGGGATTTCCAAATATACAATAACCTGGTTCGCTCGCCGTTCATCTCGAGGTTGCGCAACACTACCCAGGTGTCCATTAGTGACGAGACCCCGACCTCGCCAGGTGATTCCTGGAATTCGCGCCCCGTCAGGGTGGTAAAGAGACCGGTTATTGCCTTCCCCTTGAGAAAGTCAATCATCCGGGATACCATGACCTGGACCTCGTTGAGAGAGCCCGCGGAGAGCAAATTGGTAACAGGGTCCAGGATGACTACCCGTGGCTGAAATGCGTTAACCTCACGTTCCATGGTTACCAGGTGCATTTCCAGACCGTACATGGTGGCTCTTGATGAGCGGAATCTGAGGAGGCCTTCCTTTATCCACGGCTGGAAGTCGATGCCGATAGAGCGCATGTTCCGTATGATCTCATGTTCTGACTCCTCGAAAGCGAAAAAGAGACAGCGCTCGCCGCGCTGGCAACTGGCGAGGGCCAAGTGTGCTGCCAGGCTGGTTTTGCCTGTCCCGGCCTCCCCGCTGACGAGAATGCTGTTCCCCCGGTAGTAGCCCTGTCCTCCTAGCATGTTGTCAAGCTGGGGGATTCCCGTGGTTATCCGTTCTGAAGACACTTCATACGCGGGTTGTATCGCGGTGACAGGAATCAAGGAGATGCCGTTCTCACCGATCAGAAAAGGAAATTCGTCTGAACCGTGAGAAGAGCCGCGGTATTTCGCCACACGAAGATAGCGGGTAGCGCAATTGTTGCTTACTCGTTCAGTGAGTAGAACAATGCAATCTGGAAGGGAACGGCCCAGCCCGTGGCGGGCCATCTCCGTTTCACTCTCCGCAGTAACCACTGCGGTAAGCCCTTTGTCTTTCAACCAACCATAGAGGCGTACCAGTACGTCCCGAACGGCCGATGCATCGGAAAACCCGTAAAAGAGCGCCGGGACACCGTCCAGCAATATCCTCCTGGCGCCAACGCTGCTGACAGCGTGCTCAATCCTGACCAGCAGTCCATCGAGGTCATATCGGCCTGCCTCGATAAATTCACCGGGGTTCACCGACATATAGTCTATCGCCATCTTCCCGCTGGAAACCAGTTCCTGGAGATTGAAGCCGAAGGAAGAGCAGTTGGCTACCAGCTCCTCTTCCGTTTCCTCGAAGCTGATGAGAACACCGGGCTCGTTGTACTGCCGTACTCCCCGGACGAGGAATTCCAGACCGAATATTGTCTTTCCGGAGCCAGCCAATCCCAGCAGAAGGGTTATTCGTCCGGCAGGCAGGCCTCCCAGAGTAATAT
>CAZPQC010000381.1:0-2136 GCA_964588525.1 uncultured Spirochaetaceae bacterium | reverse complement strand
ATATTAAATTCTTTACCTCTTATTATATCAATTTTCATATTTCTATTATTTATCTTATATTATTTTTATAATACCATGAATCTCAGAATACAAAACTTTGTTTTCATGTGTAATCCTATAAATTTTATTAGAAAAATAATATTTCTTCTGAACTCTTATTAATATTAAAGGGAGTTTGTCATTTTATTTGGTGCACAGTTTGGCTGCCCTAAGTATTGAAATTTCGAACCAATTTCTAAAGGAATTGGAGAAATTTAAAAAACCCTCTATTTAAATCAGAAAAATCATTTTAAACACAATTTTTATACCTATCTGTTAAAATTGTTCTATTAATCTCTTTCTTTTTTATTTTATGTAAACTTAACTTTATATAAATCGTCTAAATACTTAAATTCAATAATAATATATCTTTATAGGAGGAGAACTATGGATCTGTGGCTTTCACTATTTTGGACTGGCCCTATCGGTATTGGTATATTCTTAGCAGGTTTAGGAGTGCTCTTTTGGGGAATTGGGCAAACTAGAAAAAAATAAGAGTATCAATATCTTGATACAACTTAGAGTATAAAATCCAAAGTTATTGATTAGATTAGCCTTAGGATATAGAGGTAATAATAACTTGGGATTTTATATTATCCTTATATATACTTATATATGAAAATCCTATAAATGTCTGAGCATTGTGGTCAAGATAAAATGATACAAATGAGACATTGTAAAAAAGAGCGTCTCATTTTTAATCTATATATAATCACATAAACATAAATAAATAATGCTTCATCAAGCTCTATTGCCTCCAGAGCTATAGCACCAATACTGGGTAAAATATCACAACCTGGTAGCCAGCTAAATATCCAGGTAAGAATTATTTCTTGATCAAATATTTAAGGATAAATATTTAGGATATTTAAGTTTTTGTTTTCTTTTTCTGTTCTACCGGAGTAACCCCTGAAGCATCGGTTACAATTGTTTGAACCTTATTAGTATCCACTAAAAACTTTGCATTACGCTTCAATGATTCCTCTGTAGCTTCCAGCTTTCTTAGAATTTGGGCATTTCCGATAAAATATTTTTGTGCAGATTCGTTTACAATCTTAATTCTATCGGCATCTGCTTCTGCAACTTTCTTTATAGCTTCAGCTTTTCCTTCCGCCGATAATATAAGCCCCATCTTTACACCTTCGGCCTTTTTAATCTCTGCTCTCTTTTCACCATCTGCCTTTGTCTCTGTAGCCGTTGCCATATCCCTGGCTGCAATTTTTTCCTGTTCCGCTTTGACTACTTTATTCATTGATTCCTGAACATCCGGCGGCGGTTCTATTTTCTGGATTTCAACCCTTAACACTTCTACTCCGTAACTGTTTGTTTCCTTATCCAAAACTACTTCCACTTTCTCATTTATGTCACTTCTTTTTTCATTCGCATCTGTCAGCGTCATATTACCGATAACTGCTCTCAGCGTGGTTCTGGCAAGACTTGTAAGTTGTTTTCTATGGTCATCTACATTATAGATACTGGCTTTAACATCCTTTATTTTATAATAGATCACAGCATCCACCTGAGCATTTAATTTGTCTTTAGTTATTACCATCTGAGGAGGTACATCAACCATTTGTTCGGTAATATTTACCCTGTACATCTTCTCGAATGAAGGAATTATCCAGGTTAAACCTGAATCTTTGGTCCTTATATATTTACCAAATCTCTCAATCACCCCTCTTTCAATAGGCCTTACCACCCTGAATCCTGAGAATAATATTATTGCCGCTCCTACTATCGCTAAAATTATCCCCAGCCAGTTAAGTCCTATTACAAACATGACAACCGCAGCAATTATTATTAATAACCCAATAAATAACATTTTCCCCACCTTTTTTCATTATCTTCCAGACATAAAACACTTTAATGTAGAAATCGTCTGGAAACATTTCAAATTACTAATAGATTTTATACCACGCTTAGTTATCATACAAGTATTATTGGTTCTCCATCAAATAAAGGGGCGTAGCTTGGCTGCCCCAAGTAGTGAAATTTCGAACCAATTTTTAATGAAATAGTAAAATTTAGGAAAATTATTTAATATTTATTATAAAATTAAAATATTTAGCCATCTTTGGCTTGATATAAAATATATAA
>CAZPQC010000380.1:0-2136 GCA_964588525.1 uncultured Spirochaetaceae bacterium | reverse complement strand
TGTCTTTGAAGATGATTCGGGCTTCGGTGTAGCGGTCCCAGGTGTCGCTCCACACGTAGTAATCACGGGCGGACGAACCGGCCGGTGCCCGCCGGGCTCTCTGGAACCAAGCGTGCTGATCCGAGGTGTGGTTGATCACCAGCTCGGTGATGACCCGGATATCCCGTTTGTGGGCCTCCTTGAGGAAGCGACGGAAATCCGGCAGGGTCCCGTAGTTCGGATGAACCCGGTAGTAATCGGCGATGTCGTACCCGTCATCCCTCAGGGGCGAGGGGTAGAAGGGCAGCAGCCACAGCGCGGTAACGCCCAGGTCAGCCAGGTAGTCGAGCTTCTGCGTCAATCCGCGAATATCCCCGATCCCGTCGGCGTTGCTGTCGAAGTAGCCCTTGACGTGCAGCTCGTAGATGACCGCGTCTTTATACCACATCCTCTTCCTCAACCGGACAGTGCGGTCAACAGCCGTTCGACCTGGTAGTTCGAGCTGTCCTTGGCCTCGTGGATCTGATCGAGGACGGTTTTACGGTTGCGTATTATCTGAGCACAGCGTGCCGGATCTTCCGAGGCCGTGTTTACGGCATCCACAACGGCTATCAGATACAGTCCGGTCAGCAGCTGGTCCAGAGACTCGGCGTTAAACCAGAGGATCTCCTGGTAACGGTTGATCCTTAAAGTTTCTTGCACTTCCGTATCCCCCAGGAGGGTGCGCAGTACCCGGGCGGCCTCCGCCGAAAGGGCTTTCTTGCCCGTCGCCTGGTTCTGTTTTGATTGATTCCGCGGTGTAGCCGGGGACGAGGTACCTCCGGAGGGCGGCGTTTCGAACCACAGCTGATGGCTGGTAAGGACCTTGATCAGGGTCAGGGCGCTGTGCTGCTCTTCCGTGCTGAGTCCCTGCCCTTCGAAAGCCGAAAGCAGCAGCTTGCCCAGCAGCCATTCGTCGATCCAGCTGCGGCTCTGCAAGACCCTCCGCCCCGCTCCGGCGATACCTCCCAGGGCGTGGACGAACAACCACCCGAGAAGGGTTGCCCAGGTGAAGGATTCGCTGCCCAGAGGCCGCCGCTCTTGAGTTTCAGCGCTGCCCTGCAGCAGCGCACGAAGCTCCCTTCCGATCGCCCGGTTTTGCTTCTGCCGAGGCAGCAGGGCCTCCAGGGAGGGAAGATCGAGGCAGGCGAGGAGTTTGCCTTTCAGCTCCCCGGCCAGGGCATCGGCGTCTCCCGGCGCGCCTGAGAAATCCTTCACGCTACGACTGAGACGGTCGATCGACTCCGCTATATCCCCATCGGGCAGGCGGGAGCGCCGCTGCTCGAGATCGTCCCGCCGGGCTGCCATCAGCCGCCCGAAAGTAGCCGCGTTGATCAGTGCCCGGATAGGCTGCTGAACCGGTCTCAGCAGGATTTCCTGCAGGGCCGCGTCCATGTCCGGTACGCCCCTGCCGTTCAGGTAGTCGGCCAGGGCGGCGTAGGGCCGCTCGGGGCTGTCCGGGACCTCCCGGAAGTCGAGGAACACGTGGGCGCCGTAGGCGTGGAGCTCTACGTATAGGCCCCGATCATGCAGATCCCGGCAGCGGCGCAGATACTCCAGACCGCTCAGGTGGTCCCGGAAGATGCAGTACCTGTTTTCGTCGTGGGTGAGGCCCAAGCCCTCGCCCAGGGAACGCTGTACCAGGCTCCTGCCGTTCCCGCTCTGAACGGAAATGGGGGAGGAGAGGTGAATCCAGCCGCCGGTTTCCGCGTAGCGGTTGTGATAGACCACGAGCGCCCGCCCGCCCCCGGAGCCGCCGAGGCGATTCGAGTAGGCGAATACGTCCTGGTTCACCCCGCCCTCAGCCTGGAAATCGTAGAGCAGGAAGTGCTCTACTCCGGCAAACAGGGCTCTTCTGTGCAGGATGGGAAAGATCTCCCGCTCATGGCGCTGCACCAAATCCTGATCGGCCGATTCATCCCAATAGGCTCGCCTGTACTCCATTCCGTATTTTTCCGTCAATCCCTCCACCTGTCCGTGGCCGAACATCGGCAGGCCGGGAAGCGTGGCCATCAGCAGGCAGACGCCGAAGTACTTGTCCCCCTTTCCGAATTGGGCTACGGAGGTTTCCTCGTCGGGATTGTTCATGAAGTTGACGAAGCGTTTGAGGATCTCCGG
>CAZPQC010000379.1:0-2140 GCA_964588525.1 uncultured Spirochaetaceae bacterium | reverse complement strand
CGGGCCATAGCAGGCCGGCGAGCGACTCGCGGCGGTGCGGGCGGTCGGACTCGATCGCGAGATAGTAGAGCAGGGCGCGGACCTTGTTGGAAGCCATGCCGGTGACCGGCTCGCCCTCCAGCCGGATCTCGGGCGGTCCGAGCGTGGCGACTTCCAGACGTGGCATGACGACACCTCTCCATGCTGCAGGTACAGCGTTCCGGTCTGGTCGCCCGGGGGCAGGTTGTGTATCCTATTATACCACATTTCCGGCACTGAAACTCAGGTTTCGCGTAAATCGGAAACGGCTATCTTGAATTAGTAGAATGCCAAGTCCGTGTAGAGCGATAAGGGCAGTCGCAGGTAGGCTAGAATTTGTCGGTGCAGATCAGACAACGGTGTGATATGGCCGGTTTGTCCCGAATCGAGTAAGACCTTGGTCAAGGTGATCTTGGCTCTAGCAAAAGTCTTCAGGATGCGTTTGCCGGTTGGTCGGTCTGTCGTCCTAGTTGGTTGTCCTTCGTACAAGCCAGACAAAACAGCCTGATCCTGAGCGAGTCCCTGACGGACTTGGGTTTCAATCAACGTTAACAATCGCAACGCAAGGGTAAGTAACCGGACCAGACCTTTGATCTGATCATCTCGCCAGACAAAGAGTGGACTCAAGCCCAAGGGAGCGTCTTTGACGAGATGAAAATCGCGTTCCACGCACCAGCCTTGACGGTAGTGCTGAATGGCGTGTGCAAAAGGTAATCGTTCTGGTGTTGTGTTGGTGGCATAAGGACGCCAGCCCAGACGAAGGTATCGCGCCTGGATCGCGGCTTCGTCGCGTTGTACGGCAGTGATCACATACCGAACTTGGGTGTCGATGCGCGTTGGACTGTCCGCAGTCGGCCGTCCCGGTTTGAGATAGCGTGTGACCTGTTGTTCCTGCCGTTCCCACTGGACGGTCAGCAAGCCTTGGACATCGTAGCGGGTCAAGAGTGCATCAACAGCCGTTTGCATAGTGCGTTCAGTACGGAATTGCCGTTTGCCACGTCCCGGTTCTGGCGTCAGGGCCTTGAGTTTGGCTTTCGCTTGCGCCAGTCGGTTCGTCATCACCTTGGCATCCCGTTTGGCCAACGCGGTTGATCGAACGATCAGGACACGCTCAGTCCAGGTCACAAGTTCGTCTTCGATTGTCGCTGATAGGTCGCGACTGAATTCGTAGCCAGCAGCAACCAGTTGACTTTGATCCCAGGCCAGAGTAGCACATTGCTCACCATCAACGATGGCATCCAGCCACTTGGAAAACGATGTCACCGTGTCGCCCGTCATCGGCAAAGGCACCAGGTAGTCGTCTTGGCCATTGACGATATCAGCCCGTGTGCTCAGGGCTGCCATCTTGGCATCGCCAGCATAGAGCAGTCCTGACTGCCCCAGAATGCTGCGTACACGCTTGATCATGGGTACATACAACGGGTCGTCGGCTTTCTGACCGGCAAGCATGTCACTGGCAATCAGATGACCTGCTGGTTCCGCCGCAGCCGCCATCACCTTGAGTTGCGGCAGATCTGGACGACGGTCTTTGCTGTGCCCGTATTGCATCAGTCCGCCATCGTGAACCTGATGATAGCCGTAGCTGGTTGTGCTGTCCAACCGAACGCCAGTCAATGGTATTTCGTACACCGTCACTGTCGACGCCCACAGGTCTTGCTCGATCGCGGCCCACGCCTGATCGTTGCTTAATCGAGTCAGGACACCGCCCAGCCGGTCGTCATTAAACTCACCTGGGCGAATGGGGGTTCCAAGCAGTTTGCCCAATGTTTGGGCCAAGTCGTCAGCCCATTCTTGAACCGCTGACTTGCGGTGGTCGGCCTGAGACAGAATTTGGCCTAACCAACCTGTCGTTAGTTGACCGTTGTTCAGCCCTTGTTGATGCCCGTGCGTGCCCAGGTGGCGGTTGAATATCTCGGGCAAACCCAGTCGCTTGCACAGGCCGATGATCAGTGGGATGTCGTCTACTCGTTCGTGTGCAAGATTGAGGACAGTTGTCATGCGGTCAAGTATATCAGATAATTCAGTTTTTGGCTTCCCGGTTTACGCGAAAGTTGAGATAAACTCGGAAAAACTCGCAATAAACTCGGAAAAACTCATGACAAACTCGGAAGACGTCACGTCC
>CAZPQC010000378.1:0-2152 GCA_964588525.1 uncultured Spirochaetaceae bacterium | reverse complement strand
TCGCTCCGGCCTGCATGAAGGCTATGCCATCTTCGATGGAGGCCACACCTCCGGATGCCTTGATCCCTGGCTGCGCCCCGACGGCTTTCCTGATAAGGGCGATGTCGTGTATTGTCGCTCGACCGGGCCCGAAACCGGTGCAGGTCTTGATGAAATCCGCGCCGCTGTCTTTCACCAGCCTGGCTGCCGTAATCTTCTCTTCCTCGGTAAGCAACCCGATCTCTATGATAACTTTAAAAGGCACCCCGAAGGGTTTCGCGACCTCCATCACCGCAGCTATGTCTTTCGATACTTTCTTGTACTCGCCCTGCTTGAAAGCGGCGATGTTCATCACCATGTCCAGGTCGGAAGCTCCCCGTTTCAAGCCTTCCTCCGCCTCCGTACACTTCACCAGCGTGGTTACACCGCCGCAGGGAAAACCCACAGGGATCTGGGCCAATACGCCCGAGCCCGCAAGCTCTTCCACCAGGACTGCCAGGAACTGCGGGAAGGCGACCACGGCGCGAAATCCGTATTGCCGGGCCGGTCTGCACGCTTCCCGCACCTCTGTTTCGGAAGCTGTTACAGTCAAGACATCGGAATAGTCGATGGCGGACACGAGCTTGGCTGTATCCTCGCCGCTTATTTCGTTCACACGCCGCTCCTTTTCTACTTGTTATTTCCAGATTAAACCTTGCGAAGGCAGGAAGGCAAGTGAATCAATGATAGGGTTAATTCCCGACCATATCCGGAGCCAGCCTCTGTTCCCGCTGCTAAGGAAGCTCCGGATAGAGGATCACCTTGTAGGCTTCTTCGAAGGAGATTTGCGACGGGATCTCATAGGCGAAACTTTCCCAGATGTCGAACTGCTCAGACATCCCGCCCGGGTAGTAGGACATTTCCGGCCGACCGGCGCTGATGGATCCGGGTCTTTCCAGGATGACGGCAAGGGATGCGTCCATAGACGATTACCTGATTTTATCCAACAGGTTCGATACTCTCCAGTAGCTGTCATGAACCGCCTGGTAGATTTTCCCCACTTGATAGGCGTCCCCGACAGGTAGGTAGTTGATTCCATAGTGCCAGTGATCAGGATCGAGGCGGGATTTGAGAGTGGTATTGCTACGACCCCCCAACGCCACAATCACCAGATCTGCGCTCAAGGGTGCCTCATGCCGGTCCGTGATGACTCCCTGCGCTTCCAGCCGCAGGAAGCGAGTGTCTGTCCGAATCACAATATCGGTCTTTACCAGCAGGCGCTGCAGAGAGATCGCCGATACAGGCTCCAGGTCCCGGAGGATGCAAGAGTCTTGCTCGACTACCGTTACCTGAGCTCCAAAGGTGGAGAGGACCAGGGCTGCCTCACAACCCGAAGAGCTTCCACCGAGGATGATAACCGACTTGAATGATCGATAGGTGTCGAGGTCGAGCAGCAATTCCCGGACCGGAAGTACGGGATAGGCCAGATCCGAAGGGATCTGTGGCATAGCCGGCAGGGAACCGGTTGCGTCCAGGAACACGTCGGGGTGATGCTTTTTCAGCAGATCGTAGTTCATGGGGGTTTCCAGCACGACCTGCACCCTTGCGCTGGCGATCCGATGGAGCAAAAACCCCAGATACAGACAAATCTCATGTTTAAAAGGTTCCCCCCTGGCCGTATTGAGCAGACCCCCCAGCCGCTTCTGTTGCTCGAACAGCCGTACAGAAAAGCCCAATTCCGCAGCTCGGAGCGCTGCGGTGATCCCCGCCGGGCCACCCCCGGCGACCAGTACCGTTCCGCTCCTTCGAGACACGTGCCGGCAGAGGGAAGCGGAAGGGGAGGCTTCGTAACCCAGAAGGGGGTTTACGGCACAGCGGATCGTCCTGCCTTCTCTGACCCGGCCCAGGCAACCCTGGTTGCAGCGGATACAGGGACAGATCTCTTTGATGGAGCCGTGTTGCGCCTTCAAGGGAAGCTGCGGGTCCGCCAGGAGCGCCCTGCCCATGCCAATGAGATCCGCTGCCCCCTGTGCAAGGAGCTCGTCTGCGAGGGATAGGTCGTTTACAGATCCTGTGAGGACTACCGGAATGCCGCAAGTCTCCCTAATTTTCGCAGCGATATCCTTCAAGGGCGCCCTGGGCTGATAGATCGGCTGGATCGTGTAGTCGTTACTCTCGCTGGTCCCGGCCGAGG
>CAZPQC010000377.1:0-2167 GCA_964588525.1 uncultured Spirochaetaceae bacterium | reverse complement strand
GCTGCATATTCGAACCCATCAGGGCCCGGTTGGCGTCGTCGTGCTCCAGAAAGGGTATCAGAGAGGTGGAGACCGAGATTATCTGCTTGGGCGAAACATCCATGTATTGGATGTCCTTTGCTTTGCGGGTTATATAGTCTCCTCCCCTCCGAGCCGGAATGAGCTTTTCCTGGAACCGACCCTTTTCATCGATTCTGCTCGTCGCCTGGGCGATGTAGTACTTTTCCTCGTCGATTGCCGACAGGTATTCGATCTCGTCGGTCACCACCCCGGCCACGACCTTGCGGTACGGGGTTTCCAGGAAGCCGTACTCGTTGACCCGGGTATAGTTGGCCAGGGACACGATCAGTCCGATATTCGGTCCTTCCGGGGTCTCGATGGGACACATTCGTCCGTAGTGGGTGTAATGAACATCCCGCACCTCGAAACCGGCCCTGTCCCTGGAAAGCCCTCCCGGCCCGAGGGCATTGAGCCTGCGCTTGTGGGTCAACTCGGCCAGGGGATTCACCTGGTCCATGAACTGGGAAAGCTGGCTGGATCCGAAGAACTCTTTGATCGTGGCCACGATCGGTTTGATGGAAATCAGATCCTGCGGCCGAATCGTATCGGCTTCTTTGAGACTCATCCGTTCTTTAGCGATACGCTCCATGCGGGTGAAGGCGACTTTCAGGTGATTGGTGAGCAGCTCACCGGCGGAACGGATTCTCCGGTTACCCAGGTGATCGATATCATCGACATTTCGCTCACCGATGTAGACCTGGATGAGGAACATTATTGTGTTGATAATATCTTCGGGAATCAAAGTGTGCGTCTTGTAGGGTTGGTCGTAGTCGAACTTCTTGTTCAGCTTGTATCGACCGACCCGCCCGAGATCGTATCGCCGAGGCATGAAGAACATGCTCTGCAGATCCTTCTCCGCACTCTCGAGGGTGATCGGTTCTCCCGGCTTGATCACGCCGTACACTCGGCTGATCGCCTCTTCCTTGGTAGGCTCATCCTTCTCCGGATCTTCTCGTGAGTACACGACCTCTTCCCGTTCGAAACAGTTGAGAATAATCGGCGAATGAAGTGATTTCTCACTTTGGAAATCGATGACTTCGATCGTCGCGATTCCTGAATGAATCAACTCCTCCACATCGTGGGGATGGATCTTATCTCCCGCCCGGTACAGCTTCTTGGTCTGTCCCTCCTCCTCGTGGTACACCGCGCGGGCGAACACCATGCCGAGGACCTTCTCCTTGTCTTCCCTGCTCTCGGATATCTCCACGGTCTTGGTCTGGTAAAACAGATCGATGATCTTCTCCCGTGTATCGAATCCCAAAGCCCGCAGGAAGATCGTGACCAGGATCTTCTTCTTCCTGTCGATCTTCGTATAGATGAGCTCTTTTTTCTGATCGACCTCGAACTCCAGCCAGGAGCCGCGATAGGGAATGATGCGGGAGGAGAAGACTCCCTTGTCATGGCTGAAGATCACTCCCGGGGAGCGGTGGATCTGGCTCACGACCACTCGCTCGGCACCGTTTATGATGAACGTACCCCTGGGGGTCATGAGGGGTATATCCCCCATGTAGATTTCCTTCTGCCGGATTTCTCCCGTGTTGAGAAAGATCAGATTGATCTTGGCCTTTATGGGAATCGCGTAGGTAAGTCCCTTGTTCTTACACTCCTGCTCGCTGAATACCGAAGCCTCCTCATCGAGGGTATACCCGCCGTATTCGAGAACCATATCGCCATTGGGACTCTCTATCGGGAAAATCGCCTGAAATACATCTTCCAAACCCTGTCGCTGTATGGATTTTCCTTCCTTGAGTTTTTCCCGCTGTAAGAATCGCTCGAACGACGAGAGCTGAATGTCGATCAGACTGGGCATTTCCATCGCCTCTTCTACACCTTGACCGATATAGACTCTCTTGATCATTTCAGGAACCATGTGCCCTCCCATGAGCTACTACTTGAGCTATTGATGGACGACAATACCACCGGCGGATGGACTCCTCCGGTGGTATCGAGGTTGTGGGATTGTGGTGCAAAGTTACGATTATGTAACCTCAACCGTAGCGCCAGCTGACTCCAGCCGCTCTTTGATTTTTTGAGACTCTTCTTTGCTGATGGCCTCTTTCACAGCCTTGTCACCAGCTTCGACGAGCTCTTTCGCTTCTTTGAGTCC
>CAZPQC010000376.1:0-2175 GCA_964588525.1 uncultured Spirochaetaceae bacterium | reverse complement strand
TTCCGGATCCGGGAAAGACCCTGGCCGAGGGGGCAATCCGGCCCTGGCAGAGTCCGAGCTTCCGGGGTTGTCAGCGGGATCTGGCCCGTTTCGCCGGCAGGCGAGGCATCCCCCTGGACATACCCTGGCGGGAGATGAGCGGCCCTCAGCGGGACTGGGTGATGGAGGGGGAGTGGCAGGGCGAGGGAACCTGGTACGGGATCAAGGGATTCTTCGACTGGTTGGAGACCAAAGCCTACAAGATGCACATCCGGGTGCTGCTGTCCAAGTACCGGGCCTACCACTTGTGCCCCGACTGCGGCGGGGCCCGGCTCAAGCCGGAGGCGCTGCTGTGGCGCATCGGGACGGGAAGGGGACTGAACATCCATGAGCTGATGCTCCTGCCGATCGAAGACTGCTACCTGTTCTTTCAGGAGATGAAGGGTCCGGGCGGCGGCTCCGATGCGGCGGCTGAAGCCGCGCAGATGCTTCTGGGGGAGATACGTTCCCGGCTGCGCTACCTGGTGGAGGTCGGGCTGGGTTATCTGACCCTGGACCGGCAGTCCCGCACCTTGAGCGGCGGGGAGGTGCAGCGCATCAACCTGACCACTGCCCTGGGAACCTCGCTGGTCAACTCCCTGTTCGTCCTGGATGAGCCGAGCATAGGACTGCACTCCCGGGACATCCGCCGGCTGATCGCGGTGCTGCACCGCCTGCGGGATGCGGGCAATACCTTGCTGGTGGTGGAACACGACCCCGAAGTGATTCGCTCTGCGGACCGGATCCTGGACCTGGGGCCCGGAGCCGGGGAGAGGGGCGGGGAGATCGTGTTCTTCGGCACCCAGGGTCAGCTTCTTAGGGACAAGCGGTCCCTGACCGCTCAGTACCTGAGCGGCAGGAGAAGTGTCCTGGAACATGGGCGGCGATCCGCCGATGCGCCGGCGGAGAGGGTCGAGCACTGGCTGGAGATTCTGGGCGCCGCAGAGCACAACCTCAAGACGATCGACGTGGCCATTCCCCTGAACCGTCTGGTGTGCATCACCGGTGTCAGCGGTTCGGGGAAATCCACCCTGATCCAGGATGTGCTGTACCGGGGGCTGAACAGGTTGCAGGGCAGGCCGGTGGAGCAGCCGGGGCGGCACCGGGAGATCCGCGGGTTCCGGGGGCACTTTTCCGAGGTGGTGCTCGTCGACCAGTCCCCCATCGGTAAGACCACCCGCTCCAATCCGGCCAGCTACGTAGGGGCCCTGGATCCGATCCGAAAGCTCTTCGCCGCCGAGCCGCTTTCGCGGCAGCGCGGCTACACCGCGGGCACCTTCAGCTTCAATTCGGGGAAGGGACGTTGCCCAACCTGCGGCGGCAATGGTTTTCAGCACATAGAGATGCAGTTCCTGAGCGATGTCTACCTCCGCTGCCCGGACTGCGACGGCACGCGCTACCGCCCGGAAGTCCTCCAGGTCAAGCTCGCTGCGCTCAGCGGTGGAGCCGGGACCCCCGCCTACCCCGAGAAATCGATCGCCCAGATCCTGGAGCTGACGGTGGAGGAAGCCTGCGACTTTTTCGGATCCAGCACCGAGATCCTGCGTCTGCTGGACCCGCTGCGTGCCGTGGGTCTGGGCTATCTCAGACTGGGACAACCGGTGCCCACCTTGAGCGGCGGGGAAGCCCAGAGATTGAAATTGGCCGGACATCTCGCCAAGGTCAAGCCCGGCGGCAGAGGTGCCGGAGCCTCGGCGCGTCCCAAAGCCACGCTCTTCCTGTTCGACGAGCCGACAACGGGCCTGCACTTCCAGGACATCGCCACCCTGCTCCGGGCATTTCAACGGCTGCTGGAGGCGGGGCACAGCCTGGTGGTGATCGAGCACAACCTCGATGTGATCGCCGCGGCGGACTGGATCGTCGACCTTGGTCCGGAGGGAGGCGAGCAGGGAGGTCGGGTGGTGGCCTGCGGCTCGCCCGGGGATATACTCGGGAGCCGGGAGAGCCATACGGCCCGGGCTCTCAGGCGGTACCGGGACTCTCTGGTGGGCGGGCCGAAAGCGGAGGCGGGGAACAGGCAAAAAGCCGACGCGAACCTCGAAACCTTCGCGCCTGCGGAGTCACTGCCACTTCCCACGATCAATAAATACATAAGCATCCGCCACGCCCGGGAGCACAACCTGAAGGGGATCGACGTAACCATCCCGCGGGATCGCT
>CAZPQC010000375.1:0-2177 GCA_964588525.1 uncultured Spirochaetaceae bacterium | reverse complement strand
GCACGGCATTGAGCGAGCTTTTCCTGGCGATGACGGTTGCCGAGAAATCCGTAGTAGCGAATCCGGTGGAGTCGATCCGGCAGAACATGAAGGAGAAACCTCCGGATGAACTCTTCGGCCGAGAGGCTCATGGTTTTGCGTTGGTTGCCGTTGCGATAGTCCTTCCAGCGGAAGCGCACCTGGCCGTCTTCGATCCCCAGCAAGCGGTTGTTGGAGATGGCGACCCGGTGGGTATAGCGGCCCAGGTACTCCAATACCTGTTGGGGCCCCGCGAAGGGCGGTTTCGCATACACGACCCATTCCGCCGTGCGGGTCTGCGCAAGGTAACGGGAGAATCGGTGTGGATCACAAAGCCTCTCCAAGGCGGAAGGAAACCGCAGCGTGCCGGAATCGAAGGCCCGTTGGAGGCCTTTGAGAAACAAACGACGGAACAGACGGGACAGAACGCGCACGGGCAAGAAGAACCCGGGTCGGCAGGAGATCCAGCGCAGGCCGTCGGAAGAAAGCCCCCCTCCGGGTACCACGCAGTGGATGTGAGGATGATGGAGCAGATTCTGCCCCCAGGTGTGCAGGACGGCGAAGAAGCCGATTTCCGCTCCCAGATGCTTAGGATCGGCAGCAATGAGGCGCAGCGTCTCGGCGACAGCACGAAAAAGAATCTCGTAGAGGACCTGTTTGTTGTACAAGGCAATGGCGGCGATTGGTTCGGGGAGCGTGAAGACCACGTGGAAATAGGGAGTATCGAGCAGCTCGGATTGGCGGTCGTGGATCCACTGAGCTCGAGCAAGGGACTGGCACTTGCCACAGTGGCGGTTTCTACAGGAGTTGTACCAGATGCGTTGGTGGCCGCACTGATCACACTGCTCCACATGACCGCCGAGAGCAGCCGTTCGGCAGATCTCGATTGCGTTCATGACGCGGCGCTGGGCACCGGACAACGAGTCGTGGTGGTCGTTTCTGTAGGCTTCGCCGTAGCGGCGGAAGATGTCCGCCACTTCGAGCCTCCGGTCTTGCATTGAGGTGTCGCTTAGAAGTGCTGCGGGGGGGCTGGCGTCGGTTCAGCGATGAGCGGCTGTGGGAGCAGATCCAGTGGACTGGTGGTGGAGCATACGCTGACGGTTGCGATCCTCAAGTATCGGGCCGTGGTCGCAAGGCTGCGATGACCGAGCAACAGTTGGATCGTGCGCACATCAGTGCCGCGTTCCAGCAGATGTACCGCGAAGGCGTGGCGCAGCGAATGAGGGGTGATCGGTTTGGGGATGCGGCACAGCCGATGCGCTTTCTTGCATGCCTCTTCGACCGCGCTGGTCGTGATGTGGCTGTTGGCCGAGGCGCCTGGGAACAACCACACCTTGGGTTTTCTTACCCGCCACCACGTGCGCAGAAGCTGCAGCAGCTGGACCGAGAGCATCACGTAGCGATCCTTTTGGCCTTTGCCCTGCTCGACGCGAATGACCATCCGTTGGCTGTCAATGTCGGTAGGTCTCAGACGAACCGCCTCGGAGACCCGCAGCCCAGCCGCGTAGCAGGTGGTTAGAATCGCGCGATGCTTCAACAGGTGGACCGACTCAAGAAACCGCAGCGCTTCTTCTGGGCTGAGTACGACCGGTAGTGTTTGCGGCTTCTTGGGGGCCGGGATGATGTCCTCAAACAGCCACTCTTTCTGGAGAGTGACGCGATACACAAAGCGTAGGGCGGCCACGGCAATGAGGATGGAACCGGGGGCGAGTTTCTTTTCGTTCGCCAGGTAGACTTGGTACGAACGGATGTCCACAGGACCCAGCTCTTCAGGCGACCTGTCGAAATGGCGTGCGAACTGCGCGACCTGTCGTACGTACGAGTCTTGTGTGTGCGGTGAGAGATTGCGCACCTGCATGTCCTCAATCATGCGTTGTCGAAGGGGTGTCATAACGGGCTCCTTTCGATGCGATATGGATTTGTGCTGCGAGCACCCCTCCATAGTCGTGCATCGGAGCCGCTCTATAAAGCAGATACGGAACGAGACGAACAAGGGTGAGAAACCTATACAGGGTTCGTTGGATCGATCTAGCGGATGTTGCGGCAGATACCGCGCAGCGGTTTAGTCCAATTTCCTTTATGTAAAGCTTTACATAATGGAAAGAGCCTCCTGGTAGAAATCACCGAGCAGCTCTGTCCGCCGGAAGACTTGCACAGCG
>CAZPQC010000374.1:0-2179 GCA_964588525.1 uncultured Spirochaetaceae bacterium | reverse complement strand
ACGAAAGCAAGAAGCACTCCGATTCCGATCATCAGATACAGCAGGTTTTGCGAGTAACGCAGATATCTCTTTTCCTCCTGCTGGGATACCCCCAGACTGAGAGCTCCCCAGTACGAGCTTTCTTTGAGGAACAGCGGCTTGAGCATGAAGTAGGATGATTCCTGGTTGAGCTGGACGTTCCTGAGGAACACCGTTTGATCGGAGGTCAACCGGGACACGACCTCCTCCGGCAGATGGTCGTAACCCTGATAGGTTGACACAACCTTTCCGCAGCCCTGGTAAATCCCGTTCTCCATTCCGGTCAGAAGCTTGATGTGTTCCGCGAAGTCCGCTGAGAACAACGATCCGATCATGAGCACTCCCAAAATTTCACCTTTGCTTTTGATCGGGGAAACGGCGCGTATGGCCACGCCGGACTGACCCTGCTCGTAGCTGACCGCACTCCTGCCGGCCAGCCCTTCCTTGACGATTTCCTGGTTGATCTTTACGTCTCCGGCAGCATCGGGCTGGTGCCCTCTCAGGATTACTTTGCCGGAGGTATCCTCGATCTCGATGATGTCGAAGATGCCGAGCCGGTGGTAATGCACAAGTTGATTCTCCAGGGGATTGAACCGCCCCTCGGCGAGCAGTGTAACCAGATTCCGGTCCGAGGACAGCTCTTCGGCGATCTTAAGGCATTGCTGTTCGATGAACCGCACTTCCTGGGAATAAGCGGTGATGCTGTCGGCAAGGCGGATGCGGATCTCCCGGTCGATCGTGTTGCGAATGATCAGGTACCCTATTAAGAGCGCACTGATCGTGGTTATGAAGATAATCAGCATGAAGGAGAAGAAGATCTTGAAATTCAAGCGGTATTGAAAGAAACGAAGCATGTTCGACTATCCGAATCGCTCTCCGCTTACAGTATAGGCGTGAAGTTGTTATCTTAGAAGTGCAGGGAAATATCTTTTATTGGAATACAAGCAACTCTGTTTTGCCCCATGATTGTCCTTGACAGCGGATCGATGCCGGAATATACATTGTTATTGTAAACGTTTGCAATATCGATGAGCCGAGGAATCGAAGCTTTGGGCAGGATTGCCGTCGTGGTCGGACAGAAAGACGTGACCATCAAGGACATCGCCCGCAGGGCCGACGTGTCCTATGCTACGGTTTCCAGGGCTCTAAACCACAAGACAGGGGTGCGGGAGGCAACGCGGCAGAGGATTCTTCAGCTGGCCGAGCAGATGTCCTATACACCCAATGCCATTGCCAGGGGATTGGTGAAAAAACAAACCCAGACACTGGGATTGATCCTTCCCGATATCACCAATCCCTTCTACCCGGAGGTTGCCCGGGGAATAGAGGAGGGAGCGGCGGAGAGGGGGTTCAGCATCTTTCTCTGCAACACGAACTGGGAGCGAAACAGACAGGCGGACTACCTGAGGCTGCTGGCCGAGAAGCGGGTGGACGGCATCATTCTGGCTCCCATCGACAATGAGGTCGAAGCTCTCGAGCACCGTCTTACGGGGATGATCCCGGTGGTGTACGTGAGCAATGCTCCGGCGGGAACGCAACACGGTTTCGTCGTGATCGACAACGTTCTGGGGGGCTTCCTGGCCGCGGAACATCTGATTCAGGCCGGCTACAGGAGGATCGGCTTCGTCGGATCGACCGAGGATTCCCTCACGATCGAGGAACGGCTGGAGGGCTATCGCCGGGCTTTGAAGAAATACGGCGTTCCCGTCGAAAAAAAATACATTCAGCTGGGCCAGTTCAAAGAGGAGGCGGGATACAAGATCATCCGCAGCCTGATCGCCGGGGGTGATTTCCCCCGGGCGGTTTTCGCGGAAAACGACCTGCTGGCCGTGGGCGTGCTGCACGGAGTAAAAGCCAGCGGGCTTTCCGTTCCCGAAGACATCGCCGTAGTCGGTTTTGACGACATCCCCGTGGCCAGCTATCCGGAGGTTCAGCTAACCACGATGAGTCAGCCGACGTACGAAATGGGAAAAAAGTCCGTAGAGATCCTTCTGGAACAGATCCGCGCTTCCGATCAGCCGCCGCCGGAGCGGATTCGGCAGATCTATCTGAAACCGCGGTTGATCGTCAGGCGGAGCAGTGTCCAGTGAATTGATCGATCGGTTTTGCAAACCTTTGCGATATAAGCATATCGCAATCTTCGAGGCTGGGTGCTCCCTCG
>CAZPQC010000373.1:0-2188 GCA_964588525.1 uncultured Spirochaetaceae bacterium | reverse complement strand
ACACCGAGATTGTGATACCCATCGGATTCACCGCCGGCGAGACGCTCGGCCCGGTCCTGCTGTCAATTCACAACCTGACGTACTATCAACGTCTCCTAGCCGGCGCGAGGGCGGCGATTGCCGAAGACCGGTTCGAGCAGTATCGGCGGGAGAAGCTGCGGGGTTGGGGCAGGTCTCTGATAGGGGTAGGGAAGACCGATTGAGTTCGGTCTCCCCTCCCTCCGAACCGGACTGGCGGATTTCCCGCATCCGGCTCTCCGGTTAATAGTTTTACCTCTGAGAGGATTGACCGACCAAGACATGGGCCGATGTCAAGTTGAACAACCCCTGCTCGGTAAAGTAGGCATTCGGCCAGCGTTGATGGTCCGCTCCTCGTCCTCGTCCACTGCGTCCTTGTCGTTTGCGGAGGATACTCCGCAAACGCATACGGATCCAGCCGTCGAGTTCGGGGAAGGTGGAGCGGTAGCTGTGTTTGAAGTATTCAAACCAGCCCCGCAGCGTGCGGTTGACATCGGCAACGATCATGTTCAAGCTACGGCCCGTCGTCCGTCGCGTTTTCGCGCGGATCGCGTCCCGGAACTTCGCCAGGCTCTTGCGGCGCGGGAAGCGGCGATGCTTCACGAACCGGTAGCCAAGGAAGTCGAAGCCCTCGGTCTCGGCGTCCACGATTTTCGTCTTCGTGGGGTGCAGCGTCAGACCCGCTTGGGCCGTCCACGCTTGCACCAGCGTCAAGGCCCGTTCGGCTTCCTCTCGGGTGCGGCATTGGATCACCAGATCGTCCGCGTAGCGCGTCATCTCATATCCTTGGCCGGCCATGTAATGATCCAGACCGTTCAGATAGAGATTGCTCAGCAGAGGGCTGAGCACGGCGCCTTGCGGCGCGCCGCTCTCCGGCGTCCATTGTCGCAGACCGTCGAGAATCTCGGCCTTAAGAAACGCTTCGATCAGCTTCAGCACGCGCCCGTCGCCGACGTACTTGCGCACCTCGTCGAGCAGCTTGTCGTGCGGAATCGTGTCGAAGTAGGATTTCAGATCGACGTCGACAATGTAGCGGCAGCCTTGCTTGAGCAGCTTGTCCACCCGCCGCAGCGCGTCTTTGCAACCCCGTCCGGGGCGAAAGCCGTAGCTGTGTTGGGCGAACTGCCGCTCGAAGATCGGCTCCAATACGTGGCGCAACGCGCCTTGCACGACTCGATCTCGCACCGTGGGAATACCCAACGGGCGCGTTTCCTTCGTGCCCGGCTTGGGGATGTTCACCCGCCGCACGTTTTGCGGACGATATTCGTCGTCCTCCAACTGCGCGGCGAGCTTCTCCAAGTTGCGGGCCAGCCGCTTCGTGAAGTCCTCGACCGTCGCATGATCGACGCCCGCCGCGCCCCCGTTGGCCGCCACTTTCGCGTACGACGCAAACAGGTTCGCCGGGGCGTATGCCTTGTCGATCAAGCTGAACCAGATTCCTCCTTTCACTCCTTGTTCCAGAGCAGTCAACATGCGGTCCGTCCAAACCGACGGTTCGGCCCACGCCCACCGGGCGCGGACCTCTCCGGCTTGCTTAGTCGCGGTCGGCACTGTCGCCGGGTTGTCGTCCGTCGTTTTGTTCATTCCACATCCATCTCCCTGCGTCCCTTTGCTCGGCGGGCATTGCCCCGCGTCGTCGCTCGTATGGACGCTCTGACTCCTGAACGGCCGGTTCTTCGTATCCTTATCAGGGACAATGAACGCCGCACTTGTCTCCGTTCAGGTCTCCTTGCTTCATGTATCAAACCTTCCGACCGTTCCGCCTCCAGCCACCTGTTGCCGCCTCCGAGATTTGGTTTGGTTTCTTCCCGGAGCTTACCGCGCGGTCACGCGACCGCATCCCTTTCGAGGACCACGGCGTCGCTTGGGCTTCGCCTTTACCTAGCAGGCTCGCCACGACAACCGGCCGAATCGAGTTCGTCATCCTGCGGACCAGCCGTTCACCTCCAGTTGCTCTCCACCCCCTCTCACGAGGACGCAGTTGCTTTCGGTTACAAAGTTCAAACCCAACTTCGGCAAGGACTTTCACCTGCCGATTTGATACACTCACAAGCGCACTAGGACGGATTTCATAATCCGTCCCCAAGAGCCGGACGGATTAGGAAATCCGTCCTACGTGTAAACCACCAAGTTATTCTTTTTCCAGCCCTTATCGTCCCGTGCGTTTGCG
>CAZPQC010000372.1:0-2199 GCA_964588525.1 uncultured Spirochaetaceae bacterium | reverse complement strand
CGGAGGCTTGGCTGGTGTCCAGCAGTGTTCACGCCTCGGATTCCCCCCGGCGCAGGGTACGGGGAAAAGCCCGGGCAGCGGACCGGCTCCCCGGCTCACCGCTCAATCGATCAGAGGCAAGGTAACCCGGAAGGTCGTGCCGCCTTTGGGTTTGCTGGTTACAAAAAGCGTGCCGTTGTGGGCTTCGATCACGCTCTTCACGATGGACATCCCCAGTCCCGTACCACCCTCATCGGAGTAGGAGAAGAAAGGATCGAAGATCTTCCTCTGGATCGAAGGATCCATGCCGACGCCGGTATCGGAGACCTCGACTTTGAGGGTCTGGTCCGCTTTGAACGCTCTGATCGTGAACGTGCCGCCCTGGGGCATTGCTTTTCGGGCGTTGTCGGCGAGGTTGTAAAAAACTCGAAACATCCGCTGCTCGTCCATGATGACCGGTTGGGAGACCTTGATTTCAGTGACTACTTTGATATCCCGGGCCTGCAGTTTCTCCTCCACCGCGTCGAGAATCCTGTTGAAGAAACTTTCGAGATTTACGATGGCCATGTTCAAACGGATCTCACCCCGGGAATAGTCGAGCAACTCACTGGCGATTTGATTGAGCCGATCGGCTTCGGTGATGATTCGCTTGGCGTTACGTTCCACCTTAGCCGATTCATTGCTGTTGAGAATGATCATCTCCGCCATGCTGCGCAGGATGGACAGGGGGTTGCGGATATCGTGGAGAATCAGGGAAGAAAATTTGCCGAGTGTCGACAGCCGGTCCTTCCGCAGCAATTCCTCCTGGGCTTCCTGGAGAGCCTGGTTGGTTTTTTCCAGTTCCCGGGCTCGCTCCCGAAGGCTCTCCACAAAGTACTCATTGCTGCTGCGCACCATATCGCTGACGGACTTGAGAATCGAGATGGCGATCTCCGAGTTGTTCTGGATGATCCTGTGGAAATCGTCCCTGTCTATGTAGAACAGACGGGCCGGTTCCTTGGCCAGTACCGTGGCGCTGCGGGGAAGCTCGTCTATCAGGGCCATTTCACCGAACAGATGCCCCCGTTCATGTACGGCCAACAGGTCCTTCTCCGGCAGCCGATAATCCTTCCAGACCTCTACCGCCCCTTCGGCAACGATGTAGAAGCGATCCGCTTGGGAACCCTCATCGAAGATGATCTGTCCCGGCCGGTACTCGATCTGGTGGCAGACCTGCTGTATCTTCTTGATCTGTCCGTCCGGCAGATCCTGAAAAAAGTAGACCTTTTTCAAGAAGGCGAAAAGGTCCTTCAAGATACGCTCACTTTCTCTCGTACAGGGATTCTATGTAGGCTCTGGTGTCCTGGATACGGACATGGCTGATGGTACAACGTCCTTCCAGAACCACTCCGTCCTGAATAATCAGCTCCGGGGTCTTCAAATCTCCCAGAACACGGGCGGTAGACAGCAGAAGAATCCTGCGGTTGGCCGTGATGTTGCCGATCACCAGTCCTTCTACAACGACACTGGTGGCATTGATGTTCGTCCTTACTTTGGCCTTCTCCCCGATCTGCAGCTGATCAACCACCAGAGCTTTTCCTTCGAAGGTTCCATCGATGCGCAGGTTTCCCCGGACCACGAAGCGGCCTTCAAAAGCGGAGTTCTCACCGATAGTTGAGTTAGCCTCGATGTCGATCTGCATACCTACTCCCGGCTCTCGATTTGGGGCACATTGAGGAAATCGATAACTTCTAGAGCGAAGTTTTTGAGCTCTTTTAGAGCTCCATGTACCCGCTCGCCTTCGAAGAAACGTTTACCTTCGAGCCTGTCGAAGCGAAGCGTGTCGTCGGCGTTTAGACAGATCAGGCCGCCGGCCTCGATGTCCGTGACCAGAACCCCGGAAAAGCGAGCCACGCTCCGCATGAACTTGTCAGCCTCGACGATCACGTTCCTCTTCTTCTTGAAACTTCGTTTACGCATATCCTCCTCGTGCTTCTGACCCGAATAAAGATCAACGGTAGAGGAGTCCTCGTGCACATTGTCTAACAACCTACGCAGGTTTTCAAAACGATGATAGAAGCTGTCCCGCTCCAGGGAGTGCTTGAAATCCAACTTCAGCTTTGTTTCACTCAGAATGGCGAGAAAATCTTCCTCAAAGAAGTTCAGATACAGAAACAGGTAGTACAACTCCCGGTCGTCGAAGGAATCATCGTAGGATTCCTTCTTGTTCTTGCTCTTCTT
>CAZPQC010000371.1:0-2204 GCA_964588525.1 uncultured Spirochaetaceae bacterium | reverse complement strand
ATAAACCTGACTCCGGCTGCCAGCTTCTCCGGATCTTTGGAGGGGGCCAGAAAGCGATCGTCGTAGTCTACAAGCTCCGCCACGTTGCCGACCCGGGTCGATACGACCGGTACCCCCGCGCAGTAGGCCTCGAGGATCACCAGGGGTTGAGCCTCCCGCACGCTTGTTAACAGCAGTACATCCAAGAACGAGTAGTACTCCCGGACGTCCTGGCGCCCGGTAAAATGAAAGCGATCGGCGAGTTTCAGGCTTTCGACCAGGATCTTGCAGTCCTCGAAGTAGCCGGAATCCTCGTCCGTAGGTCCGATGCAGTGGAACTCCGCCTGCGGGATCGCTTCGCTGACGATTTTTGCCATGGAGATGAAGGTCTTGATATCCTTGATCGGCACAACCCGACCTACCAAACCCACATGAAACCCCTCTCGTTTCCGGCGGGTGACTGCTGAGTAGAAAGGCACATCGATGCCGTTGGGAATCACCCGGGTCTTGGCCGCCGGCGCGCCCAGCTCGATCTGAAGCCGCCGGTTCTGCTCGAACAAAGCGATGATCAGGTCCGCGTAGCGGTAGCTCAGCCGGCTGAGGTTGTTGTAGATCCCGGTCCACATGTCCCGCTGGTAGCCCCGGATGAACTGAGCTTTGCGAATCTCCATCTCCCGTTCCTTGTGATACAAGCCGTGCTCGGTCAGGATGAGGGGTTTCCCACTTCGAATCTTGGCGCACAGGGCGGCCAGACCGGCGTAGCCGGTGGACACGGGGTGGTACAGATCGGCTTCCGGGGCGGTATCCCCGAGGATCGCGAACATCATGTCATGGGCCGATTTCCAGGCCCAGAAGAAATCCGCGAAGGGATAGGCGGGGTTCTTCTTCTGGTTTTGGGAGGTGAGAAGATGCCAGCCAGTGTCGCTTTGTATGGCGTCCTTATACACCGAGTACCCTTCAGGAATATTACCGACTACCTTTTCCAGCTCAGGCGCCCTGCCTGAAAGCAGGTGCTGGTGTATCCCGGTGATCTCATCGATCAGAGCGCTCACCTGGGAGGGCCGTCGCCTGGTTCGCAGAGGGGCGGAGAGGACCATGTCCTTGTGATCGACAACATTGGGCGGGAGCTGGTAACGGCTCGGTTGATCTTTGGCCGGAGAAATCGTGTAAAGCACAAAATCGATTTCCTTCAGATAGAGTATCAGCTGGTGAACCCAGGCTGACACACCTCCCGTGATGTAGGGGTAGGAGCCTTCTGTAATCAAACAGACAGTGGGCCGCCGGTTCAACGGGTTCCCTCGATCCAGTAGGATAAAAAGGCTTGGCTCTCTTCGTCCAGTTGCTCCCAATCGGGCTTGAGCCGATCGCAGAGTTTCTGAACTCCGGTTATATCTTTCCTCTTGAAGGCCACCTCCATTTCAAGCCGCAGATACGACAGATCATTCCGATCGGCGAGTTGGTCGATGATCCGCTTGGCTTGATCGGTGAGATCGAGGGCTAGAAGGATGCGCACGGTCAGCAAGACGTCCTGCCTGCCCAGACGTTTAAGCTTGTTGAGCGCCTTGATGTACCCGAAAGCCTCCCGCAGATAGAAGTTGCGGATCGATCCCGGGTGAATCCGGGCAAGTTCGTAATACTGCCGGGCCAGGGACCGCAGGATTTTGTAATCTGTTTTTTCTTGGAGCGAGGCCTTGAGCGTCTCGATACGCTTGGTGTAGCGGGTTTCGATCACGTTGATGCTCTCGGCGGCAAACAGAGCCACCTCCACATCGAAATTGCGCAGCAGTTTGGAGAGAATTCGCATCAACAGCAGGTTTGTATCCAGGTCGAGGCGTGGCCGGGACAGTACCTGATCGATAGCGGCGAGATCGATGGGTTCCTCGTCAAGAGGCTTTATCGATGTTCCCAGATATACGCAGGCTTCTATCGGCAGCAGGTGTGCCTCTGCCGCCCTCAGGGCGGCGTTGACCGTTCTGGGTTGATAAGCGTCCGTAGCGCCTCGAAAATAGTCAAAATCCAGCATACTCCGACCTATACCTTCTGCATCTCCAGGATGTTCTCCGCGATCTGAAGCAGCCCTTCAGCCTCTACCTGTTCTTCGCTCAAAGAGGCATATCCAACCATAACCTCGAGATTCACGCTTTTTTCATTTAAAGACCATACGTTCGCATTGATGCCGTTTAGAGCTTCCAGGCTGAACAGGGAAGCCCCGTCGTAGTCGAGAT
>CAZPQC010000370.1:0-2214 GCA_964588525.1 uncultured Spirochaetaceae bacterium | reverse complement strand
TGCCGAGGCGTTTGACCTCGGCGGCGATCGCCAGGTCGGTGACCGCCTGAAAGGTCGAGTGACCCCAACCTCGGGTGGTCTCGTATTCCTGGGGTGTGTACTGTCCGTCGTGAAGCAGGAGATCGGCGTCGCGGCAGAGCTCGACATATTCGCCGTCGGCCAGGCCGCCGGGGTGATCGAAGCCGATCTCATTGTCGGTGAGAAAAACGAAGCTCTTGCCACGTTCGAGGAACTTGTAACCGTAGCCGCCGTTGGGGTGCTTGAGAGCGATAGGGAGGATGCGGGCATCCCCGATGGTCATGGATTGACCGTTTTCCTTCTGAAAATCGAATCGCGCTTTCAGATCCCGAAAAGGTACGGGAAAGTAGGGTGGATCCATCTGGTGGGCAAGGAAGACCTGCAGGGATTTCCGGACTTGCGGTCCCCCCCGCACCACGATGTCGTACCCCTCCAGGTAGGCCGGCACGAAAAAGGGAAAGCCCTGTAGATGGTCCCAGTGAGCGTGGGTCAACAGCAGGTGGATCTTCTTTGGTCCCCCGGCCTTGACAATGGCGTTTCCCAGGCAGCGCATGCCGGTGCCCGCGTCTATGACCAGAAGCGTTCCATCCTCCAGGCGGACCTCCACGCAGGTCGTATTGCCGCCGTAGACGCTGGTGTCGCAGCCCGGGCTGGGGATCGAGCCGCGACAGCCCCATATCTTTATGTTCATCTTCGCTGGTTTGTTGCCGCCGCAGAAAGTGTATATGAAAGATGGTGACTGTCAAGCTCAGGCATCGCCGCGTTTGCCGTACTCGCCGCGGCCGGGCCGGTAACCGTGACCGCTACACCGGCGTGCTTGAAACCTTCACAGGGCTCGAGTAAAGTAGCGGGTATCATGGCAAAGATTATCGACCCCTTGGGTCTTCCTGCGGAAGAGTTTTTCAAGCGTTTCCGGGGCGAAAGCCTCACCTTCGACGATCTGTGCGTTCTTCAACCCCGAACCATCGATTTCGGCGTCCAGGACGTGGACCTGAGCTCCCGAATCACCCGCAACATCCGCATCAACACGCCCCTGGTCTCCTCCCCCATGGAGGACATCAGCGAGTACGAGCTGGCGATCGCCGTGGCCCTGCAGGGCTTTCCGGCCGTCATCCACTACAACATGACGATCCAGGAGCAGGCTGACCAGGTGCGCAAGGTCAAGCGCTTCGAGAACGGATTCGTGAAGGATCCGATCACCCTCGGACTGGCTGATACGATCGCCAAAGCCATCGAGATCCGCAATAAAACGGGCATCTCGACCCTGCCGATCACCGAAAAGGGCAAGCTGGTCGGACTGCTCACCAAGAACGACTACTCCGGCCGCAAGCATGCGGAGATGAAGATCGCCGAGCGCATGGTTACCCTCGAGCGATTGACCCATCAGATCGTGCGCATCGATTCGCTTCCGGAGGAGGACACCGCCCGCCTGTCCAAGGCCAATGACCTCCTCCTGGAGAGTCACGCCGGGGTGCTGCTGATCGTCAACGGTTCCGGCGGGATCGAATCCCTGGTGACCCGGACCGACATAGAGAAGAACGAAGCTTTCCCGGACAGCATCAAGGACCGGCAGAAGAGCCTGCTGGCAGGCGCGGCGGTAACCACCAAGCTGGAGGAGACCAAGGAGCGGGCCGCGGAGCTGGTGGCCGCGGGGGTGGATTTTCTCTGCATCGACAGCTCCCACGGCAACTCCACCCACGAAAAAGTGCAGGTGGAGTATCTCAAGGCGGAATATCCGGAGATCGATATCATCTACGGCAACGTGGCCACAGCCGGCGGAGCGATTCGGGGGATCGAGTGGGGCGCCGATGCGATCCGGGTGGGCAAGGGAGTCGGCTCGATCTGCTCGACCTCCCAGGTCAGCCTGGGGAACCGATCGCAGATCACCGCCACCTATTCCTGTGCCAGGGCGGTGCGGGAGTACTGCCGTGAGAAGGGCATAGAGCCGGCCGTGCCGGTCATCTCCGACGGGGGGTACGGAACCTTCAGCGCGATCGGCAAGGGGCTTCTGTTTGCCGACGCGGTGATGCTGGGCTCCATGCTGGCCGGAACGGACGAGTCTCCCGGAGCGGTGATCTACGACCGCCAGGGACGCAAGCTCAAGAGCTACAAGGGCATGGGTTCACTGGAGGCCGCGCTGCGGGGAAGCGCGGCCCGCTACGACGTGCAGAGCTTCGAAGACTACGTGGCCGAGGG
>CAZPQC010000369.1:0-2233 GCA_964588525.1 uncultured Spirochaetaceae bacterium | reverse complement strand
TTCATTTGAATAACGACATAATTCAGACCTTGATGTACTTGAAATTTTCCGTTGCTGGGCATTTGACTGTTTTTGTCGCCCGTACCCGGGGTCCCTTCTGGTCCGTCAAGCCGGCACGGATTCTCGTATTAGCGGTCATCGGCACGCAAATAGCGGCAACTCTCATTGCTGTCTATGGCTTGTTCATGACCCCACTCGGCTGGACATATGCCGGCCTTGTCTGGGGCTACGCACTGGTAATGTTTATGATTCAAGACCGGGTTAAGCTCTTCGGATATAGTATCCTAGGTAAACAACAGTCGGGATTACTGGTAAAGGCGAGTCAGGGGGTAAAATGAATAAATCGCAAGATAGTAAGGACAATGGCATGGAGGTTATGGCCGCCTGTGGCCCGGACTTAATCAGGTCGTTTATTGCTGACTTAGATGGCAAGAATAAGGATGTAAATGTAAAGGCGCATGAATCGCTCATCGCCATCGGAGAGCCGGCTACGCGCTGTCTGGTTGAAGCACTGGCAAGCCCGAACGAACGCGTGAGGTGGGAAGCACGCAGGATTCTTGATGAGATAAACGTAGATTGGCGCCGTCATGCTGACGCGGCAACTGTACGTGCTCTCATTGTCGATCTCGGCAGCAGGGACGGGCTGGTACGGGTAAGAGCTCGTCGGGCTCTCGTGACCATCGGGACAAAAGCAGTCGGGTCGTTGGTGACAGCGCTGACAAGCAAAGAGGAGGAAAAGCGCTGGGAGGCAGCCAAAGCCCTGGGTCAGATTGGTGACCCGAAAGCAGTCGGAGCATTGATAAGGGCTTTGGAGGATGAAATGTTCGACGTCCGCTGGTTAGCTGCCGAAGGGTTGATTGCTATAGGCCGTCCGGCTCTTGTGCCCTTGCTGCGTCAGTTGGCGGAGCAGTCAGGCTCCCTGTGGTTGCGGGAAGGTGCACATCATATCCTTCATGGCATTGATAGAAAAGACCTTAGAGCAGTGATACAGCCGGTATTACGAGCACTAGAAGATGTCGAAGCACCACTGGAGGTGCCGTTTGCAGCAGAGGTAGCTCTGAAATCCCTGGCAGAAGTTCTACCAACGCGTCTGAAGAGAAGAAGGAAACATGATTGAGTCGCATATAAAATATTTGACCGGCAAAATTCAGACTGGTCTGGCAAGAGACATCAGTTAGCTGAATATCTTATACAGGTATGAGGCAGGTCAGTTGAGCATTGATAAAAAGGTAGAAGACCGCTATACAAGAGTATTTGGCGCCTACGATATTCGCGGTATTGTTGGTGACGATTTGGACAGTGCAACTGCCATGGCGATTGCCCGTGCCTACGGGGACTACCTTTGCCCGAAGGAACCGGGGAGTTTCCTTATCGGTCATGATGGCCGGTGGAGTTCACCAGCACTTGCCGAAGCGGTGAGCGTAGGCCTCCGTAAGGCGGGCCATCGAGTGACTCACATAGGTCTTTCCAGTACTCCCATGGTGTACTGGTATGGAGCCGAAGGTGGCTTCGATGGTTCCATTGCGCTGAGCGCCAGCCATCTGCCAGCCAATTATAACGGATTGAAGCTCTGTCAACGAGATGCGCTGCCCCTGAGCGGTGAGCATGGCTTACCTGAGATTGAGGCGATGTCACGAAAGACGCCGAAACAGTCAGGACGACCAAGCAGCGAATTGCTGGCATTTGCTTCACCCCTGGGTCAATACATCGCGCGTATCCGGTCAAGGTTAAAGCCGGTAAGGCCCCTCAAAATTGCCGTGGACGCTGGCAATGGCATGGGAGGCATCGGCACCGAGGCGCTTTTTTCACCTTTTGACGTGGTAGAGTTGTGGCGGTTGAGCTTTCATCCCGATGCCTATTTTTCGGGGCGCTCTCCCAACCCATTGGAGGAAGGAGCCATTGATCGTCTTTCAGAGATTGTCAGGAAAAGAAAACTCGACTTTGGCCTCGCTTTCGACGGAGATGCCGACCGGGCAGTCGCCGTGAATGAAAAGGGTGAAATGGTGCCCCCTGATGCCTTGGGAGGGCTGATTGCAATGCATTTTCTCAAGGAAAATCCCGGTGCTGTTATCCTCCATGACTTGCGAACATCCCGAGCGGTAGCTGAACTGATTGAGGCGGCAGGCGGGCGGCCGGTACGCAGCCGAGTCGGTCATGCTTTTATCAAACGTGCCATGAGGGATAATCACGCCCTCTTTGCTATGGAGCTTTCGGGGCACTATTACTACTCAGA
>CAZPQC010000368.1:0-2249 GCA_964588525.1 uncultured Spirochaetaceae bacterium | reverse complement strand
TGTAGAAGTCGATCGTGTTGATCCAGCCGAAGGATGACGGAATATCCGTGGGCAGGCTCTGCCCCAGGATCCGGAGGTTCACCTGGGCCAGGGCATAGGCGCGGTCCACCGTGAGCTTTCGCAGCTTCCCCTTCAGCTGCTCGATCTCCGTGAGAAGGTGCATGACCTCCGTCTCTATAGCAAGTGTTCCCTCCACATCCGTCCGGTCGATGTACTGCAGATTCTGCTGAAGGATCTCTTCCCTGCTCTGGATGCCGGACTGTATACCCAGGATGCTTTCCCGAAGATCCTGAGCCTGGAGGGACAGTTCCACGACCGTCTCGGATATATCTTCCAGAAAACCCCGGAGACTGCCCACCTTGGTATAGGGGAAGCGGAAGATCACCACCTCGCTGGATTTGTAGAGAAGGTATCCCCCCGCCTCGTCCGCCCACCGTGCAAGACTGTCGATCGCTCGATCGACATCGGCGACCAGAATGGTGGCCTGAATTCCGTGATGGAGGTAGTTCTCCTCAGCGACTGCTTGAATCGAGAGCAGACAGATGATCGAAAGGATGACATGTACTTTTTTCATTGTTTCATCCCGATCTCTCTCACGGCATCTTTCAGGGCCGGAAGGCGGTTCTGAAGGGCGCTCCGGTCGGGAAAGAAGATCTCCACGATCAAGAGATCCGTGAGAATCGTATCGTCCTTCTCAGCCGACACCGCCACGAGGTAGGAGAACGGCTCGGGGTCTTTGCTGGTGAAGAGGACGGCCTTGAAAGATCCCAGATCGAGATCGTCCGCCGTCTTGTAGAAGGGACCGAGATGATACGAAAGCGCCTGCCGCCAGAACTCCGTATCCCCTCGGGGATGGTTATTTGCAGCACCTATACGAACGCGCGTGCCCTCGGCGCTTTCAGCGCGGAATCCCGCCTCCTCAGTGAATACGGCGAAATCCTCACTCAGCTCGAGCTCGATACGCCCCCTCGGGTTCCGAAGTGATGGATATAGGGGATTCAAGTTCGAGATCCAGGGGAAAGGGATCCTCCCCCTGTCGTAGCCTGTTTCCGGGAGACGGGGCGTGAGCTCCACCGTTATGCGGGAGAGATTGATCTGTCTCTGGAGCAGCTCCAGGGATCTTTCGATGGTTTCTATCTCTTCGGTCAGCCGCTTGATCTCCCGGAGTATCTTGAGCCTCTCTTCGACATCGGTGGTTTTCTCCAGGAGGGCGTACAGCCTCTCCCGGGTCTTCGTGGCGATCTCCAGGCGTATCTCCTGATCCCGGAAGAATTCGGTGACGTCGTAAGTTTCGATGGATTTGTGGCTGACCTCACCCAATCCCAAAATGAACGCGAAGATCTCATCGAAGCGTTCGGCAGGCACGCGGATGACCACGGTATGTTCCGCTACGGTTTCCACATAACCCCCGCTCTCCTCCGCCAGGTCGGCTATCCTGGTTCGGGTCTCTTCGACATCGTCCACCAAGAGAGTGCAGAAGCCGGAAAAGACGCGCTTTCTCTCCGCAGGTTGCTCTTCGACCCGGGAAGGTTCCAGGCTCGTGGAATCCGCGGCCGTGAGCGCAGGCCCGACCATACCTTGGTCAGCCCGGGCGGACGGCTGCGGAGCCGGCGCCGATTCGGGCTCAGCCAGGGCTTTCTCTGCCGCACCGGCTTCGTAGTATGTAGGAGCTGCTTCACGCTCCCCCATGCCGAAACCGACGCAAGAGGCCAACAGCAAAACGATTGCTAACAATGCGAACAGATAAACTACCTTTTTCATCGCTTCAACCTGTTGTGCTGCACGGAACAAGCGGGATGCTTCAGCTCTTTTCTTTAACTATACGCCGCCTCCCGGGTGTAGTCAACGCATGTAGAAAATCCAAGGGAACTGAATAATATCTAATCTTTCGCGGCTCATCTCCGTCTGGTACGAAGACCAGCTTCTCTCGCAAGTGATTTGAGAAAGATGAGACGTGCCTTATTCTTGTTTCTCACCCAAAAAATATTGATAAGAAGCGCAAGAACAGAGGGCCGCAGGCTACGCGTGAGCAGGAGCGTCTGGAAGAATCTTGCGATAATGGCGGAGTAGGAATACAGACTCACCAAGCGCTCACGAATGCCGAGGTATATCTCTTCGGGGGTTAAAAAATCCATCTGCGAAACTGGATGGTCGGCGTCGTAATAACCCCAGTCCCCCGGGAAATTCATCAAGCTGATTCTGTTTTCTTTGTCCAGTCGCTCGAAGATCTTGGTACCCGGGTAGGGGGT
>CAZPQC010000367.1:0-2251 GCA_964588525.1 uncultured Spirochaetaceae bacterium | reverse complement strand
CCGCCAATGCACTGTGTCGTCGTCGACGTGGAATACGGTTTCGCCGTTGCGGCGGAACTCCACCGTCACCTCATCCATCAGTGTCCTCCCATTCACCGTCCGGGGTTCCGAGGCCATCCTCCAGGTATCGTAGGAACAGTTCGGCAGTCCCAACGACAACCTCATCAGACCATCCGCTACCGCTTGTCGCCGCGAGGTCGATAGCACGGTCAAGTGCCGCTAGCCGCAGGGTATGCGGTGGACACGGTCGGCTTGTGGTTCCTGAAGCTCGCCGGCCTCGGCGCGGATGTGGTGAATGATGTGCGTTCGGACCCAAGACTCGGCTGTCGGACTTGGGTGCATCGGAATCGGTCATGCGTTCTCCCTATCTCAGAGCGGTTGCAGCACGGCGGTTACGGTGCCGCGCCACACAGGCACGTCACCGGACTGTACCACCGACACGGGGCCTAGTTCAACCTGATCCGCGCGAGGCCCGAGCAGGTCGCAGCAGTTCACCGCTATCGCAGACACGACAGCCCACAGGCGGCGCAGCCGCGTCTCGGCTTCGGTGAAGATGACGACCTCGTCGCGGTCCGCCAAATCACACATGGAGATGGCGTAGTTGAACGTGACGCGCAGCAGGTTCACGCACGGACCGTCACGGGTTGGGGTGATCGGGTCGGGCCACACAATGATGGATTCGCAGTCGAATGATGGTTCGAGGGTGGAGATGCGGACTTCAGGGTTCCAGCCGTCTACCGTTTCGGCGGCGGCGGCAAGCAGGGCGGCGAGGGTGACGGCAGCGTCGTACAGGGTGTCATCCATGCCGGTCATGTTACCTCAACTAGCCAGCGTGTCCAACCCTCCGTCACGTCCCGGTACCACGGATTCGGTTGCGTGCCGGGATGCCACACGCGGCGGTAGAAGCGTGGCTGCGGCGGACCGACCCTACCCCAGTAGAAGCGCAACGCCCCGGCTTGAGTGGCGGCGATCTCGTGCGGTTCGGTGCCCTCCGACGTGTAACTGGCGTAATCGACAGGCACAGTGACTGACAGGGTGAGGTTCCTTGCCGTCACAGTGATCGAGTCGCGCATCCGTCCGGTGTCGACGAGTGCGGCACGGCGTAGCTTGTCTTCCACGACGGGGGCGGTGGCGGCGACACGGGCCTGGTAGTGGTCCCGGATGCGTTCCTTCAGGTCGATCATGCCAAGGATTGTAGCCATCCCTGGGTTGTTTGCTGCTGGGCGAGTTGGGTTGTGACGCCGATCCGTTGTCGCGTCATGACCGTCAACTCGCCGTTTCTGAAACTACGCGGAGAAACCCTTACGCCGCAACGGTTTCCGGGCAGCCAAATAGTGGTGATTGGGGGGATTCGTGGGAGAATCGGTTCAAGGTCCGGCAATGACCCTTCCCGGAATCATCCAAAACCTGGAGGGTGGGCGGAAGGCCACGGGTTGGGCACCAGCGAATAGGCGCCTCGGTGTTGTTTCGTTTCAGGGCCAGTTGGGTCATCCGGCGATTCAGTCATCGTGTCCCGGCACCGAACTCGCTGTTCAGGAAACAGGGTTGAGAAACCGTTGATGCGTAAGGGTTTCTGGGCATGGAATTGTTGGGAATCAGGCAGGATCGTGGGGAAATGAAATCAGCGATCGACAATGACCGATCCGCGAAACATCCAATTCCTGGGCTAACTGCCGGTGACTGTGGCGGGGATGAAGCGGGTGTCGTCCGCTGACGCCACCGTGGCAGTGCTGCGCCGCTTCTTCGGATTCACAGCATCCAGCCACATGTCAACCTCCGGCAACCCCGTCCGGCCTTCCATCGCCGACATGTCATACGTGACGCCACGCCGCGTCAACGACACGGCACCGGTAGGGATACGGCACGTCGCATCCGCAGTGCACGCCTTCACCAGCTCCGCGACGAGGACACGCGCCGCGGTCTGTCCACCGACAGGCGGCAACGCCCCATACTCGTACGTGATAGACCACGTCCCATCCTCCGTAGTAGCAAGCGCCAAGTCCTGGCAACACGGCCAGTTGAGATCATCGGTGCGGGCCAACCAGTTCGGTGCATACAGCGTGTAATCCGTGAACGCGGCACCATCAATCAGCACCTGCGTCACATCCGTCACCCGGGCACGGGGCAGAACAAGCACGTCGGCGCCGACACACGAACACAGATTGAACGACCCGCAGCCACACGCAGCATTCACGTGACAGGGCCGCACCGTCTCCGAACACAACCCGGGCCACTGCCGCCCAGACAACCG
>CAZPQC010000366.1:0-2251 GCA_964588525.1 uncultured Spirochaetaceae bacterium | reverse complement strand
GGGAGCGCCGAGCCAGGGTCTGCGGAGACACGGCCCTGTCCTCCCGAAGGCGCACGGCTCGCGCCGCCCGCGAAGCTCGCGAAGCGTGCAGAGCTGTATCTTCACGGGGGGGTAGAGGAGCAGGAGCGTTACCGCGCCTTTGCGCGGCACTTCGGTCTGCGCTACTGCGGCCTGCTGGAGGATGCGGGTCGGTGAACAGAGAGCTTCAGACCGGACAGGTGCTGTACGGAATCAACAACATCTACACCGTGGAGGTAGACGGCCGGCAGCTGCAGTGCCGCATCAAAGGCAAGATCCTGAAGACGGAGAGAAACGTCTACAATCCGATCGCGGTTGGTGATTTCGTTCGTCTTCAGCCCGATCCTCATTCAGAGGAGGTCGGCTGGATCGTGGAGCGCCGTCCCCGGACCAGTTCCCTGGTTCGCTGGAACAAGAAACGCAACGCCATCCAGGTATTGGCCGCCAATGCCGACGTCCTGGTGTGCGTCAGCTCGACCCAATCGCCTCCGTTTCGGCCGCGCTTCATCGACAGGCTTCTGGTCAGCGCCAACCGGCTCGAGCCTCTGATCGTCATCAACAAATCCGATCTTTCCCTGAGCGCGGAGGCAAAAGATCGAATCCGCGACTACAAGAGAATCGGTTATCCCGTAATTATGACCTCGGCCTTCACGGGAAGAGGGGTATCGGAATTGCGCCGAAGCATTAAAAAAAAGGTGTCGGTTTTCTTCGGTCAATCAGGGGTCGGAAAATCCACCCTGCTCAACAGGATGTTTCCCGGGTTGGATCTGGCCGTCGGAGATATTTCCAGAAAATACGACCGGGGTAGCCACACCACCAGCTTCGCCAGCCTGATTCGCACCGCGGAGGATTTTCCGATCATCGACACCCCGGGAATCCGGGAGTTGGAGATCGCCGGCGTCGAAGCCCGGGATCTGGCCTTCTACTTCCCGGAGTTCGTGCCGATTGCCGAGCAATGCTCCTACCCCAGCTGCAGGCACGTGGACGAACCGGAGTGTGCGGTGCGGCAGGCCGTCGATAGAGGACTGATTCATCCGGACCGTTATGAGAGCTATTTGAGGATTTACGAGGATGTCGAAGCATTCGCCAGAGCCTTCCCTGGATCCCCATACGCTTGATCTCCTGGATTTCCGGCATGTCCGGGAGGCGCTGCAGGAGCGCTGTTTCAGCCGGGCAGGCCGGGTTTCCCTGGAAAGCCAGCAGATATCCACGGATCCCGAGGAGGTGGAGAAACGCAAAGCCCAAGCCGTGGCTTTCCGGCGACTCCTCGAGTCCGGAAAAGCCTTTCCGGCTCTGGATTTTCCGGACGTCGCATCACTGGAGCCCAAGCTATTCAAAAAGGGCACCCTCTTCGAGCTGGAGGAGCTCTTTGCCCTGGGCCGCTTCATCGTCTCCGCCAGACGCCTGTCCAAGGCCGTCGAAGCTTCGGGGGAGGAGCTTCTGCTGCCCCTGGGTCGGGCCGTACCGGACATGAAGGAGCTGTCCAAAGACATCTTCACGATCATCGACAGGGAGGGCTCCTTGAGGGAAAATCAAATTCCCGTGTTGAAAGAAATCCGAGACAGGATCCGCTCGCTCGAACGGGACATTGCCAATACCGCCAGGTCCTATCTCCACGACCCGGCCTACCAGAGCCTCTGGCAGGCAAAACAGCCGGCGGAAAAAAACGGCCGGGTCGTTCTGCCGATGAAGAGCAATTTCAAAGGCCGCATCCCGGGGATCGTCCACGATGTTTCGGCCAGCGGATCCACCGTATTTCTCGAACCGGCGGAGATCGTGGAGAAGAACAACGCGATCGTCGAGGAGCAGAACCGCTACCGGAGAGAGGTGCATCGAATTCTCCGGGAGCTGAGCGCCAAGATCGTTGCTCGCTCCTCGGAGATTCAAACTCTCTTTGAAGGCGTTGCTCACCTGGATACACTGCAGGCCAGGGCCCGCTATGGGATTCACCTGCGCTGTTCGCCGGCCTTCCTCTCGAAAGGGGTCTTGAAGCTCTACGAGGCGCGGCATCCTCTGCTGGGACGGAACTGCGTGCCGATCTCCGTCGTGCTCGGGGGTGAGTACCGCGTGCTGATCGTCACCGGACCCAACACGGGGGGAAAGACCGTGACCCTGAAAACCGTGGGTTTGCTGGCGGCGATGAACCAGTTCGGCATGGAGATCCCGGCCCGGGAGGATTCCACCCTGCCGGTTTTCGACAATATCCTGGCCGATATCGGGGATGAGCAGTCCA
>CAZPQC010000365.1:0-2252 GCA_964588525.1 uncultured Spirochaetaceae bacterium | reverse complement strand
TCCCGGAAATAGGGGACCATCGAAGCTACGTCTGCGAACAGTATGACGCTCAGAGCATTCCGTTCGACCAGCGGCTGGTCCAAATCCAACCCCACGTTGAAGAACATCGGATTACCCAGCGACGCGCTTTGACCGTATTCCAGGCGCTCGGGGTTGATATCTGCCAGGGCGGTAAGACCAATACCAAGCTTCAAGTTCGGCGCCAAGGGCCGGGTGTGCGCCCGGAAACCGAAGATCTCGGGATCCGCCGCGTCGTTCACCATCAGCTCCAGACCGCCCTTCTCTCTGTTCACGCCGAGGTTCAGTCCGATCTTCCTTTCAGCCGGGAAGTTGCTGTCATTGGAATAGTTACGCATGATCGAGCCGTGGCCAACGGTAAAGTTTTGGAGATTCCCGAACTTGAAGAAGAAGGGATCACGATTGTCCCCCCACTGAATGTAGCGGATCTTCAGGAACAGGTCGTTGAGCGCATCCAGGGCGATCTCATCCCAGCCGTCTTTATCCGTGCCGAAGGACCACTCGTTGTTATCCTCCGGCTTGTACCAGTCGTCCGGATCGAACATGTCACTGGTATAGATAATGGGCAGGTACAGAGCCACCTTCAGCTTACCTAGGGTGAATCGGGGCTGAACGATCACTTTCGCATAGGTCTTTTCCTCTATGGTAGTCGTGCCGATCTCCACACCGAGGAGATTCATCATCTTTTCGAGCCACTCGGGGGCTTCGGCCTCAGGCTTCTCTTCAGGTAACTCTTCGGTTTTCGTGACCTTCTGTTCCCCCGGTGGAGGGGCTTCGCCTTCCGCCTTTTCCTCCTCAGTCACTTCAGCCTCTTCGATCGCTTCCGCGGTCAGCTCTTCCAGGTATCCCGGAACCTCATTGACCCTCAAGCGCACGAAATCCATTCCCCTCTGCAGGTTCTGCAGAAGATTGGCAGAGGGTTGAAAGGAGACGAAGCTCGCCGCCAGGGCATTGGCGGCCTGCCCCGCACCGAGAACCAGGGTTTGCCCCGCGGCGTTGGTGTATTCGACGATGCCGTCCAAGACGTAGGCCAGCTCCTCCACCCCAGGAATGTTCGATCCGATGATGGTGGTACCGCGAACGCCCATTACGGCCGTCGAGCCCCGGAAGCTGTACAGAGCCCCGTCCTGTTTGGCCACAACCGCTTTGAACTTCCCGACGGCTACGCTGAAGGTGTTCTTCTGCGTGTCGCCGCGGCCCTGCAGGCCGTCGATTCGGAAGTTGGTGTTTTCACCAACCCGGATGATCGTACCGTTCGGATCCATGCGTAGCTCTGCGTAATCCCCATCCAGGGTGATGAGGGTCGTGCCCACGGGAAGCTCTTCTCCAAAGCCGAACTGATCCACGTCGTACTCCGCACCATCCGGTGTGCGCACGTACATCTCCCCGCTGGTATTCTCATAGTATTCGACGATTACCGCCGGCGCCTGTGCAAAGGCAAAGGCGGCCAGGCCGAATAGCATAACCAAGAGAACTGGTAGTATGTTCTTGTTCATACAATACCTCCGTGGTTAGAAGAGCTGGATGTAGCTCTCGATGCCCGACTTGGAATCCCCGTTGCCGTCACGGTCGATGCTGCGTTGATAGACGAAGGAGAGTACCGCAGCTCCGATCGAGTAGTTCAGCCGGGCTGCGATCACCGCATCCCGGTCGAATCTCACATCGGAATCGAACAGCGAGCGCTTGTCGAACTGCGCTTCCAGCGAAATGTTCGGAATGATCCCCTCTCCCAGAATAAACACGGCGTACAGGTGAGGCCAGTCGAGATAGCTGTCCGTATCGGGATCGCCGATGGGTCCGTCAACAGTAGCGTTGAATGCCAGGGCGCCGTCGAGAAAGGAAAAACCCAGGCTGCCCAGCCAACCCAAGTATGAATCTATGTTTTCCGCTTGTACAGCGTCGTATTTGATCTTGCGGTACAGGTCGTAGCCCGTGTCGAAGTAGGTTGGAATGAAGTCTTCACCAAGTACCCGGATCTGTGCGCCGTAGTTTATCACACTCATGAGCCGGCCACCAAAACCGACCATTTCACCCTTGCCTTTGTTTCCCGGACCTAATGTATCGTGGAGAAAGGCGACGTCCGCAAACGTGCTGAGGCTGAACGTTGAGCCGGTTAGAATCGGCAGTGTCAGGTCCGCCCCATACAGTACGACCGGGTCAACACTGTCATCAGGAGCAGCCGTCGGTACTCCGAGCACTTCGACTACATCATACAGTTTTGGTTTTCTGTCCAT
>CAZPQC010000364.1:0-2269 GCA_964588525.1 uncultured Spirochaetaceae bacterium | reverse complement strand
CTGAGTCGCTGCCCCACGGTACTGTCGTAGATGATCGTATCGTGACGCTCTTCACCGTCCTGCGTTTCCATTCTTCTCCCCGTCCCACGGTTCTGGTGTGATCAATGAGCCAACAACTCTCTAAGTGTAAACCTCCCGCCGGGACCGAATCAATAGCTGGACGGCGGGCATGGATTTCAGCTACAGTTGAGAACATGAAACGTCTTCTATCTTTTTTTGCCCTGTCCCTGGTGCTCGTTCTTGCGGGGTGCGCAAGCTTCTCCGGGGGAAATGAGTACAGGAACATCGATTCACTGATCGAGGACGCAGCCTGGGATATGGTGAAAGTACTCTGGAACAGCTACGAAGATCTTGAAACCGCGCCCATGCGAACCATGGCTGTGTACTACTTCCTTGAAGGGGGCCGGGTCAGCCCCTTGAGCGATACCCTCATCGAAGGACTCACCACGGAACTCGCCAACGCCGTGGCCTACGAGGGCATTCAGGTTCGGGTGGTCAGCCGAACGATCCTGGATCAGATTCTCGAGGAGCTGGCCTTTCAGAGCTCGGATCTGGTGGATGCGGAGACCCAACGTTCCGTCGGCAAGCAGCTGGGCGCCGATATGGTCGTGACCGGCACCATCGGTTCCTCGGATCGGGGAAAGAAGTTCAACATCCAACTGGTCGAGGTGGAAACCGGGGTGGTGCTGGGCGGCTTCATCAAGTACCTGAAGCAGGAGCGGGAGTAGCTGGTTTCAAGAAAACGGCTTGCATTCTCCTACAAAACGGGTAATATTTATGCACCAAGACACACCGTAGTTGAACAGGAGGAACACGATGAGCAGACGCAGAGTGCTTTTCATCGCGGCTGTCCTTGCCGTGCTGGTGATTGCGCCGGCCGTTTACAGCCAGCAGACCACGAAGGCGGAGGGCACGAATTTCATCGCCCGGGCCAATCTCGGTTTCGATCTCTTCGATTTGGGATTCGCCTTCGGCGTGGGTGGCGGCTACCGCTTTCCCGCCGGGAGTGGGACCTCTGAAGTCATCGTCGATATCTACTGGAGCCCGCCATTCAAGGAGGATTGGACTGAGGGTGTCAGCGAGGGCTGGGAGAGCAATGAGCTGCTGATCGTCTCGGCTCGGGTGGACTGGCTGTTCAGGTACACACCGGGGATTTCGGGCTTCTTTCCCGTGGTCGGTGCCGGCTTCTTCGCGGGTGCCTACTGGCAGGAGGGGGAGCAATGGCCTACTGCGGTCGGCCCACCAGGACAGCTTTACGGCGGAGACTACTTCGCCTCCGGGTCGGTGTTCAGCGTGGGCGCGGCCTACTCCTTCAGAGAGCGGTTCGAGGCGCGCTTCGAAGTTCCGATTCTGGTTTTTTTCGGGGCATACGGTCGGGCAGGTGCAGTAGCCATCCCGTTCACGGCCAGTTTTCTCTACAAGTTCTGATCCGACAGGCCCCTAGCTGCGGGCGGCCGCGACGATCGCTTTGATCGAACCGGGATCGACCCAGGTGTCGATGCTGCAGCCGCCGGCCAGGAAGAAACGGCTTGTGCCCCCCATCTCGATGCCCTCCCGCACGTGCTCTTTGAGAAACGCCCGGGTCCTGCGGGAGACGATCTCCTGATCGATACCTCCCATCACGCAACCGCCGAATCTCTCCTTCCCTTCCTGAAGCGAAGGACAGTCCGGATGCCTGTCGTACCAGCTCAGGACCTGGACCGGCAGATCAAGGATATCCTCGAAGAACAGCTGCTTTCCGTGGATGTGGGCCGTGTTCATCTTTCCGAGGTCCTGAACCGCCGAGAGCAGTTTCACGGCAAAGGGCTTGCAGAATCGCAGGAACTGATCGCGATTCATGATGTCGGCGGAGGCCGGAACGGAGAGAAAGATGCCCGCCGCTCCCCGAGCCATGGAGAGTTTGCTGTAGGCGATCAGATTGTCCGTGATGATGTCCAGGGCTCGGAGGAGCGCCTCCGCTTCGGTCTCCATCAACTCGGGCAGGTTTTCTCCGGCCAGGTTGCGGCGCAGGGTCTGCCAGGGATCGAAGACCGTATCGAGGAAGCAGGCCCTGTTCTCCAAGGTTTTTCCGATGATGTGCAGGGCCTTCAGCTGATGGCGCCACTCGCTGCTTTCCACGTCGAAAGGAGCGATTTTCTGCAGGTCCCGGCGGCTTCGAATCGCCTCCATCCCCTCGGGCAGGGGGTAGAAGTAGTCGTTCATCACCTTCAGCCAATCCAAATCGTAGTATTCGAAGAACTCCAGGCAGGTGCGGGCGAAAGCATCGCCG
>CAZPQC010000363.1:0-2271 GCA_964588525.1 uncultured Spirochaetaceae bacterium | reverse complement strand
ATATTTTTAATCCACCGAGAGCTTATTTCAGAAATATGGATCATACCTCTAGCACACTCCTCAGAATCCAAACCCTCGAAGTCAATTAAATCAACGTAAACGTATTGGTTTTCTACCTCCGTTACTTTAGCAATTACAAATTTACCTTCCTTTGGGAAATTTGTTTTACTTTTTACCATTATTTTGACAAAACTCTAGTTAATTATTTAATTTTTATGAATTCTTAATTTTATTTAATGAACTATAATTTTTTATTTTTATTATCTTTCAAGATAATTTTTAATTTCCCTTCATCGACAAAAATATTTAAAGCTTGTGGATTCTAAATAGAATCTCACATTTTCAATGCACTAAACTTAAATTCTTCCTAGTCTATCATTATATCATGAAAGCTATAAATATATTAGGAGAATTAATATGGAATCAGAATTGATTCCTGTTCAAATTGGCTGGCAAGATTCATTTTCCACTTTTTATATAGAACTTGCTTGCCCAAGCACGTTAGGTGGGTGTTCGTCTCAAGCTATAATCAAACATGGTCATGATACGTCTGTTAAAGGTCATCCACAACATTATGAGTGTAAGGAATGCGATAGACACTTCTATTCACATACATCTGGAGTTTTTTCTCAATTAAAACATTCGATAAATGAGCGCTTATTTTCAGTCTTGTATAACGGAAAGATAGATACCAAACTATTGGGAGAAATTCTCGGTTCGTCTCCAGCAACAATCTCTAAAATCATGAGACTTATTGTTGAGAAGGTTGCTAATCATCCAAAAACTGAGATTTACTGGAAAAGTCCTATTAGTGCTAAAGCGATCTTCATTGACGAAACATGGATTAATATATCTAAAAGAACATGGTATTTAGTCGTCCTATTAAATGAAAAAGGCAATGTACTAGCTTTTGAATTAGTTGAAAAAAGAACATCAGATAAAATTATTGAATTAATCTTACGAGCTGAAAGAAGATTGGATCAACCAGTCGAGATGTTAATTACAGATGACTTCTCTACCTATAAAGGGGTAGCAACAGGATTAAAAAGGGATCTTATTCATGTACGCCATATCCATCAGCCACCTTATGGGAGGATAGTTATCGATAAGATCGAATTCGCGAAGAAAGAGATTATCACTACTCATTTGGCTACAACTAACAATATCTTGTTAGAAACTAATACATTCATTATAAGAATCTCCAAATCAGTTAAAAGGATCTATGAAACAGGAAAGAGAGGGCGAAAAAAGGGAGGTAAAAATCGCCCTAAAGCAGTCATTGAGCAAGAAAAGCGACAAAAAAAGGAGAATAAAGGGAAAAGAAGAAGAGGTCCAATAAATCCATTTAAGCACGGCGAGACACACATTTATCATTATAATCATAAAGAGGGATTGTTTCATCCGAGATACGGCTCGGATGAAGCGGTCGCGGTGTGCTTAAAACAACTCTGCTCCGTGTTCAAAGACAAACATATAACGACCAATCCCGTAGAAAATGTATTCTCAGTCATTAAAAAACTTATTGATTTTCGGGGAAGGAGGGATTTAGAGCACTGGCGATTATTAACTCGTTATTATTTTACAGTTCGAGAATATCCTACTATTTTAAAAGAAATTATTAATGATTTGGAATTTTCTCCTCAAATACGCCATAAAGCATTATATAAAATACTTCTCTGAACGCAGAACAAATTGAAAATATGTCGGAATAAAAATTAAAGGTGATTAAAAATTTAATTCATGAAGGGAAATTAAAAATTATCTTTTTTTTTAAAATTGGTTTAATTCTTTAAATTGAATACCCCAAGTAAATTTTGAGAGAATTAGATTACCATAATCAAAGAATTTTGTAATAAAAAGAGCTGCTGCTAATGCTTCTGCTGAACTTAATTTTTCCCATTTACCATAATTTGTTGGATTAGCAGCAATTAAAGGAGGTAGTTTGCGACCGTTTTTAAAAGTTGATTTTTTTAAATTCAAAATATTATTCCAGGAACAATCAATTACAATTAAGCCATATCTAAGAACAATATTTCTATCAAGATCAGATAACTCTTCTCTGGCAAATGGATTTAAAATAATGGAATTATTTAATGGGCCTTTAATATTATTTATAGATTTTAAAAGATTAAGTTTTTTTAGTTTAGTTGCGGTACATTTCTTCGGATCACATTCTCTATAATTAAGACAAAATACCTTAGGTGTTTCTTTTATTGGATCGGAGATAGTCATTATTGAATTATTTAAAGCAATCACTAAAATATTAAAATT
>CAZPQC010000362.1:0-2293 GCA_964588525.1 uncultured Spirochaetaceae bacterium | reverse complement strand
TGGGGGATCTCGAAGACCTCGCTGGTCGGGCCGGACGCCTGGAATCGATTGCGGTCCACAAAGGCGGTGAGGTTGTCGATCCTGAACCGGCAGGCCGCCATGGCCGCTTCCCAAAGCTGACCTTCAGCCAGCTCCCCGTCACCTATGATGACGTACACGCGGCTGTCCCGTCCGTCGAGGCGCAGGGCCAAAGCCATACCCGTGGCGATGGACAAGCCCTGGCCCAGGGAACCGGTCACCGCCTCGATACCGGGGGTTGCATCCATGTCCGGATGCCCCTGGAGGAGGCCGCCGAGACTCTTGACCCGTTTGAGTTCCGAGCGGGGAATAACGCCGAGCTCCACGAGCGCCGCATATTGGATGAGCACGGCGTGCCCCTTGCTGAGAAGGAAGCGATCCCGGCGGGGATCGCCCGGAGCATCGGGATCAAAGCGCATCTTGTGGAAATACAGGGTGCTAACGATTTCCGCGAGCGAAGATGAGCCGCCCAGGTGCCCGGCCTTACCGACTCCGATCATCTCCAGCAAATCGAACCTGAGCTGGAGCGCCTTCTTCTGCAGCTCGATTACCGTCGCTTTGGATACCACTCCCTGCTCCTGAGTTCCCGACGTCAATACTCACTGCTTCTCCGGGGTGGGAATCCCGGTAGGAGGCAGAGGCATAGAGTATCCTCCCTCAGTACTCAATCTCCGGATGGTGCGGACTATGTGCTCCTCCATGATGCTCTCCGCCAGCTGCGTATCGTGCGCCTCGATCGCATCGATTATTCTCTGATGGTAGTCCAGACCGTCCCGAGTGCCGAGGGTTTCCACGATGTTCTCCATGGAAACGCTCAAGACGTCCTTGATGATGCTGTTGACCTTCATGATGATCGGATTGCCGGAGGCGCGGGCCAGATCGAGATGAAACTCGAGATCTGCGTGGGCAAAACCCCTGACGTCGTGCTTCTGCCCGACCATCGTCGCGTAGCTGCGCTTGAGCTCGGCAATATCTTCAGGCGTTGCCTTCTCGGCCACCAGGGCGACGGTTCCCTTCTCCATGATCCTGCGGTATTCGAGCACGTGGAAGAGATCGGCGGGATCAAGCGCCAGCATCGGCAGCAGTGCGTTCATCGAGGTTCCGGCGCCGTACTCGCACACGAAGGTCCCTTCCCCGTGCCGGGTTTCCAGCAGACCGAGACTGACCAGGCGCTGTAATCCTTCCCGTACGGAAACCCTGCTTACGCCCAGCTGCTGGGCGAGCAGGTTTTCCGAAGGAAGCTTCGTTCCCGGCAGCCAGACGCGGTGCAGCACCTGCACTTTGAGCTGCTCGTAGACCTGGGAGGAGACGCTCTTGCGTTTGACCCGTTTCAGCGTTGTTTTCTTCATTGCAGATAGCCTAACCAAAGTTGTAATACAACTGTCAACTAGACGTAGCATAACTTACAAGCTAATGCTTGTCAAATGCTTTTATAGGAGGAAAATAAAGTTGACAACTGGTTATACGATATGCGAAAATACAAAATAAAATCTGTCAGCTCTAAATCGCTGACGGTAAAAACTGAGGAGGTTTCATATGAAGAAGTTGTACGTGCTGCTGTTCTGCTGCCTGCTACTCCTGTCCGTATCATCGGTTTTTGCGGGCGGTCAGAAACCGACAGCTGAGAAGGCAAAGCTCGTCCTGTGGGACGTGCAGACCACCGGGGTGCTGCCCGGCATCCTCGATCAGACGGCCGCTGATTTCATGAAGGCCAACCCGGGCATCGAGGTGGAGATGGTGCACATCCAGAACGATCCCTTCAAGACCAAGCTCAAAGTGGCCATGGGCGCCGGCACTCCGCCGGATATCTTCCAAAGCTGGGGCGGCGGTCCCCTCAAAGAGTACATCGACTCCGGGACGGTGGCCACCATCGACGAGGTCAAGAGCACCCTGCTCAAGACCTTTATCCCCGCATCCTTCGATCCGGTAACCTTCGACGGCAAGACCTACGGGGTCTCATACGGGGGCCTGACCGGCGTGTTTTTCTTCTACCGCAAAGACGTGTTCGCCCAGTATGGGCTCAACCCCCCCAAGACCCAGAAGGAATTCATAGCCATGGGGGACAAGCTCAAAGCCAACGGCGTGATCCCCATTACCCTGGCCAACAAGACCAAGTGGCCCGGCTCGTTTTTCTACATGTACCTGGCCGACCGCTACGGCGGGGCCGACATGTTCCTGGACGCTCTTTACCGCAAGCCCGGAGGCAGCTTCGAGGCTCCGGGCTACATCCAGGCGGGCCAGGCTCTGCAGGACCTGGTCAGACGCGGTTTCTTCC
>CAZPQC010000361.1:0-2294 GCA_964588525.1 uncultured Spirochaetaceae bacterium | reverse complement strand
CGGTGCCGAGGCCGACTGCGCCGACCTGCAGTCCGGTCCTGCCCAGCGTGCGAAGTTCCATCCGTGTTTCCTCCCTCCTTGTATAGAATACTTGCAGGTTTGTGAAAATGGGTATCCCGACGACAATGGACCCTAGTCTGGCACGGGCCAGACTGCGGATCGACCGGGCAAGTCTGTGTCTCCTTGCCGAGCTTGTGTGGACCCACAAGCTACGTCTTGCTAAGTTTGACTCCCGGTCCGTTGGGGAACAACGTCTGACCACGCACGATGCCCCTAACGCTGTTGAGCTACAGGGTAGCAGCCTGCAGGTGCACTCGACAGCGGGTGAGGGCTGATTGGCCGCAAGGATGCCGCTCCAACGAGCGCCGGGATACCCACACGACCCGCTTACACCAACTCGTGTATGAGGAGAGCAACCATGTCTCATCGTCTACAAGTTGGCATCGACTTCAGCCAACAGCGGGCTGACTTCTGCCTGCTCTGTCCAGATGGCCAGTTCATCGAGCCCCATCGAGCCTTTGACAACTCGCTGCTGGGCTATGGATTGGCCAAACGGCTGTTGCTCGATGCGCTCGACCAGTTCGCCTTCGACGGCGTGGATGTATCGGGAGAAGCCACTGGCTACTACTGGCTGCCCTTCTTCCTACAGCTCGCCGCCGATCCCGATCTGGAACCGCACGACCTCAAGCTCCATGTGCTCAACCCACGCTGGGTCTACTGGTTCAAGAAATGCTTCGCTCAAGACGACAAGAGCGACCAGAAAGACCCCTACTACATCGCCGAACGCACCCGCACCCGACCTTCCGCCATCTCCTGGACACCGGACGAGGATGCCCTGCGCTTGCGCTTCTACACTCGACTCCGTTTCCATCTGGTGCAGAACCTGGCGCGCGAAAAGTGCTACTTCTCGGCCTTTCTCTTCCTCCAGGCCAGTGCCTACCGTCGGCTCAAGCCCTTCTCCGACCTGTTCGGCGTGACCAGTCGTCTGGTGCTGACTCAACAACCCAGCCTGGACGAACTAGCGGATCTGCCAGTGGACATACTCGCCGCGCAGTTGCACGAATTGAGTGGTCACCACTTGCCTGACCCGTTCGACAACGCGCGCAAGCTCAAGCAAGTTGCCCTGGAAAGCTTCGCACTACCCGAATCGCTGTCCCTTCCGGTGCAGCGTATCCTGGAGCTGACCTTGGACCACATCCGTTTCCTCGAAGGGCAAATCGCCCAAGTGGACGCCTGGATCGCGACCGAGGTCGCCTCTTGCCCAGCCATCGTCAACCTCGCCACGATCCCTGGCGTCGGGCCGGTCTTTTCGGCCGGCGTTGGCTCAGAAGTCGGCGACACGCAGCGCTACCTGCAGGGCACCAAGTGGGACAGCAAACGCAAGCAGAACCGTCCACGCAACCTGCGCGATGCCGAGGATGCCGTCGCCAAGACCGCCGGCCTGTGGTGGCCGCGCATCAGCTCGGGTGACTTTGAAGCCCAAGACCGTCACATGGCCAAGTCCGGCAATCGCTACTTGCGCTACTACTTGATCCAGGCTGCCGACCGTATGCGCCAGTCCATCCCTGAATACGGCACATTCTATGCGCGCAAACACCGTGAGGCAGCCAAACACCACCACAAGCGGGCACTGGTCCTCACCGCCCGCAAGGGCGTCGGCCTCTTTGTCGGTCTGCTACACCGCAATGAGCCCTATCGCCCAGGAGGTGCATCGAACACCTAATGGCTACTCATCGACGGGCGCAGACGGACCACTATCCGTCACACGTGTCGGGCAGGCCAGACCACCTGATTCGCTCTCGCGTCCGTTGCCATTGCCGTCTCGTTGAGCCCCCACTCTCTCAGAAGAGAAGTGGGCAGGCACGCGATAGCTTGTCTCGTTTTTCGATTGTTAATGCCATTCTCGGGCTCAGTTCACGATTTGACTTTTACCGCACTCTCATGTTCATCGAAGTTAGGTGTGCCCTTTCCGCGCTTGCTCGCGGTGCGGGTATGTCCCATCTGGACTCGCCAGATCGAGTTCGGTAGGCGGCCTATCCGGCTGGACTTCTCGTGTTTCGCGCAGATGCATCAGCGTGGTCTGCACGATCAGGCGCAGCCGTGCCGTATTGTCGATCTTGACCGGCACGGGCGAGGTCGGCCGTTGAGCGGCATAGCGTGCCGCATTGCGTCCTACGTCGCGATAGGTGTCCAACGTCATGTTCGGCGACATGGAAAAGAGCTCTAGGTTTTCCAGGGGAGGCAGGTCGCGCTGATGGATCACGGCCGTACCCTTGGATTGGATGCCGATCGCG
>CAZPQC010000360.1:0-2303 GCA_964588525.1 uncultured Spirochaetaceae bacterium | reverse complement strand
CCCTTTCATCTTGCCTCTCTTTCCGGTCCCCGCGTGCAGTGCAACTGCATGTCGCGTCTCTTACCTGGAGTGCCTCTACCCAACGCAGGGCCCCTAGCAGCCTGTCGGAGAGAGACAGCTTTCTCGCAGGCTGGATTGGTGGTAAACTGGTTCCCTGCTTGAGTCACTCAAACGAGCTGATAGCAGGGAGTAAGGCCAATGGCTCGCAAGTTCACAATGATTGATTACGAAAAAGCGCTCGATCAGACGGTAACGATCAGAGATGTCCTGCCGCCCGATCACCTGGCGCGTTTTATTGTCAAGGTGATTTCGTGGCTGGACCTGACTGCCATCTACGCACAGTATGCGCCTGTGGGTGGCGAAGCCTACGCACCAGAGATGCTGCTGGCTCTGTTGTTCTATGGCTATGCCACGGGAGTGTTCAGTTCGCGCAAGATCGAGAAAGCAACGTACGAATCCATTCCTTTCCGTTTTCTGGCTGGCGGATGGCATCCAGATCACGACACCATCGCCAACTTTCGCCGGACCTTTCTGCCCGAAATTGCTGACTTGTTTGCCCAAGTGCTGGTCGTGGCCCATGAACTGGGGACTCTGAGGTTGGGCAATATCAGTGTGGATGGCAGCAAGATTCATGCCGATGCGTCCAAGAGCCATGCGGTCAGCTACGGTCGCCTGCTGGAACTGGAGCGACGCTTGTATGCTGAGGTAGAAGAATTGCTGACCGTGGCAGAGAAGGCGGATCAGGAAAACCTGCCAGAAGGCTTGGAGGTGGAGTTCGAGATTGCTTTGCGGGAAGAACGTCTGCTCAACCTGGACCAGGCCAAGGGCGTCCTGGAAGCGCGCGCTCAGGGACGGTACGAGGCCGAAAAAGCCGAGTACGAGGCCAAGATGCGGGAGCGGGAAGAGAAAGCCAACAAGACAGGGCGCAAGCCACGCGGCAAAGGGCCCAAGCCGCCTACAGCCGGGCCTCGGGCCAAGGACCAGTACAACTTCACCGATCCAGAGTCGCGGATCATGAAGAACAGTACCGACAAGGGCTTTGATCAGCACTACAACGTCCAAGTAGCGGTAGATCAAGACAGCCGCCTCATCGTAGGCAACACGGTATCGAATCACGTCAACGACCAAGGAGAAGCGATACCCACCGTGGATGCCATTCCGACCGAGGTGGGCAAGCCCAAGGCGGCAGCTTTGGACAAGGGCTACTGGAGCCCGACCAACGTCGAGGAACTGCAAGGGCGGGGCATCGAACCCTACATTGCGACAGGCCGTGACAGTCATCACCAGAGTTGGCAAGAGCGCTTCGCGCAGGAACCGGAGCCTCCGCCACAGGATGCGAGTCTGATTGTCCAGGTGGCCTACAAACTCAAGACCGACATCGGCAAGCGGATCTACGGTTTGCGCAAATCCACGGTGGAGCCGGTCATCGGCATCATCAAAGAAGCGCTGGGCTTCCGCCAGTTCTCGCTGCGAGGCATGTTGGCGGTGGCCGGAGAGTGGTGTCTGGTGTGCCTGGCCTACAACTTGAAGCGGTTGCACGTGCTGATGAGCAGTTGAGGCAGGAATGCTTTCGCTGGCTGTGCCCGCTGGCCAAAAGAAAGGCAGCATGACAGGGCAAGACGGCCCATTCGAGTCGAGAAGGACCTGTCGTTGCCCAAGATCTGTCACTGATGCCGCTGATCGAAGCATGTTATCGTCAACCACAACGCCAAACTTGACCAATGGAGTGGAAACCCAGGTTTCCTCTCCGACAGGCTGCTAGGGGACGCCGATGGCGTCCCATGCTGTCGCAGGACAGTACAAGCACTGCTCAGTCCGTGCCGAGCGATATCTAGCGCAGACAGGATTCGCCTGTCCCGGCGAAAAAGGGGTCGCGAAGCATCCCGACGAAGGAGGGAAACCTGAGACCAAACGGTTACAGGCTCGAAGCCCATCTGTACCCCCTCAAAGGAAAAAGGCGCCCGAGAGGGTGCCTCTGTAGGTAGGGAGGCCTGGATTCGAACCAGGGACCTCCGAGTTATGAGTCCAAATCTTGGCTTGACATCTGCAGACCGTCAAACTGTGCAGCTGAGCGAGCCTTGCGGTCTCTGATTCCAAAGAGCCTAGCGAACTCGGATTCGGTACATCCGGCATTGTACTCGGAAGGACCCCACCAGTCAAACATGGTCTAGGGACGGAAATGCGCAGCGATTCCCCGAGGAATGTATTTCATTCCCCGAGTACGAGAGGTGTCCCCTCGGAAGACCCTCTTTTCCATATCTTGTGGATAGTGCCGAATTGCTGGGCTGACCCAGGGACCAGAT
>CAZPQC010000359.1:0-2303 GCA_964588525.1 uncultured Spirochaetaceae bacterium | reverse complement strand
TTGTCAAGTCGGTGCTGCCGGTTTTCGAATTCCCACCCTTTCCTCCCGCAGGCGCAGAGCGCTTGAATATTCGTCTCTTCCCTGCTAAGGTGGGCGAAATTCATCTATCGGCTTGAGGGGAAACTCGCCACATCATCCTCGATAGGTGAGGCGACCGGGGATCAGACAACCCCGAGCCGCACGAACCACTCAGGAGCATGCAGATGTTTATCGCCGTCGGAGAGAATATCCACTGCACCCGGATCTACAAAGTCGGGGGCGCCTTCGTAAAGAGCCTGAATGAAAACACCCACGTGATCGCCTATGAGGAGGATGGGCGGGAGAAGCACCTTCCCGTAGCCAGGCGCTTTGTGGAGGCCAGCGACTGGAAGAACGGCAAGGTCAAGCACGCCGCCGTGGCCATGTGGCAGGGACTGCACGGCAGCAAAGCCGAGCAGAAAGCCGGAGTGGAATACCTCCACTACATGGTGCGCAATCAGGAAGCCCACGGAGCCTCCTACCTCGATCTGAACGTGGATGAGTTCAGCACCGACATCGGCGAACGCAAAGAGTTGATCCGCTGGGCCGCCGGAATCATCCAGCAGGTCTCCACGGTTCCATTGAGCATCGACTCCTCGAACGTCGAGATACTCCAGGCCGGGCTGGAAGCCGCCGATCCGGCCAAGGGCAGCCCCATGGTCAACTCGGTATCTCTGGAGCGTAAAGAGGCCGTACAGATCGCCGGGTCTGCCGGGGCGGTTGTTATTGCCGCCGCCAGCGGGGAAACCAGCATGCCCACCGACAAAGAGGAGCGGGCCGCCAACCTCAAAACTCTGATTGCCCTCTTGGAGCGCAGCGGGTTCACCTTTCCTCAGATACACCTCGATCCTCTGGTGTTCCCCGTGTCGGTGGATCCAAAGAACGGGTTGATGATACTCGAAACCATAGAGGAACTTCGGAAGGTTTACGGCCGGGAGATCCACTTTGCTCCGGGTTTGAGCAATATCAGCTACGGCATGCCGAATCGCAAATTGATCAATCAGGTGTTCACCTACCTCTGTGTGAAACGTGGCTTGGACGGCGGCATCGTGGACCCGATCCAGATCAATCAGGGCGCCCTCGATGCCCTTGATCCCAAGGAGGAGCGCTTTCAACTGACCGAGGCCTTTCTCACGGGCCGGGATCAGTACGGCATGAAATACATCTCCGCAGTACGGGACGGAAGATTGTAAAATATTACTAATTCGCTAGAAATTACCAACGAAAAGTACAAAATTACCTAAAAAATCAACAAATTTACTAATACGGATCCCCCCCATCCAATATAATACTTATAAACAACCATTTTTGTCAGAAAAGGGTAGAAGATTGGCTTCAAGAAAGGTATGTGTGATCGGCGCGGGGATTTCCGGAATCTCAGTGGCGAACGATCTCTCCCAAGCCGGGATCGATGTTCTTCTGGTGGATAAGAACCCCTATCCCGGCGGACAATCCGTATTCTACGGCTGCAAGGCCACGGATGAATGCGTTCGCTGTGGCGTTTGCCTGGTGCGGGAGGCCGTAGCGACCCTGAAGAACCAATCGACGACCCAGTGCCACTTCTCCAGCCGCCCCGTTGGTTATCATGCCGCAGGCGGTTCCATGGAACTCGACATTCAAACCACCGCCAACCTGATCGATTGGCGCTCTTGCGTGGAATGCGGGCGCTGCCTGGAAGCCTGTCCGGAACAGGCGATCCAGAGGGTCCCCGGATGGAAGTATTTCGTCGACGAGAAATGTACGGCTTGCGGCAAGTGTGTAGATGCCTGCCCGGTGGGGGCGATCAGCCTGGATCGATCGACGGAGACGAGCACGATGCAGGTCGACGGCGTCGTTCTGGCAGCAGGATACGAACCCTTTGATCCGGCGATCAACCGCAAATGGGGATTCGGAACGAATCCGCGGGTGGTCACCGGCAGCCAGATGGAGAATCTCTTCTTCCAGGAGAAGTACCTCCCCGTGGAGGCTCAGAGCGTGGCCTTCGTGCAGTGCGTGGGCTCCCGAAACGTCATGGAGGGGGAGAAACACTGCAGCCGAGTCTGCTGTGCCTATGCACTGCGCATGGCCGGAAGGCTGAAAGAAGAATACCCTCAGCTGAACATCGATTTCTACTACATGGATATCCAGCGCTTCGGGAAGAACTTCGACGAGTTCTGGAAAAAGATACAGGGGAAGATCAACTTGATTGCCAGCAATCCTATCAGCATAAAAACGGACGAACGGGGTTTGCCCGTCGTACGCTATGAATCTCTGCCCGAGTTGGCCTGCCGGGAACAATCCTACGA
>CAZPQC010000358.1:0-2312 GCA_964588525.1 uncultured Spirochaetaceae bacterium | reverse complement strand
GCAGTACACCTGCGATTCGCTCGTGCCAACACCCGTCGCTACGGCCAGTATGCACCGTGGGGTTCCCTGGTTTCAGCCTCCACCCCCCTGCTTTTCTTCTCGATCCCAAGATTGTCGAGCCAGGAGTGGACGACCTGCGCACCGCTTCCCATCAGCAATCCCGTGAGCACGAGATCGGCCCAATAGAACACCACCTCGTTGGCTGGTCTGAAGTCGAGCAGCACGGCCAACTGTGCGAAGACCCCGATGCCCATGGTGATAGCCACCACGATGCCCAGGATGCCCAGCACGTAGTCTTTCGGCGACTCACCAGGCAGCAAGTCTACCAGCCACTGGAAGTGGGTGACGATCTTCTCCAGGGCTGCCGACACCGCCACCATGAACAGGAACGAGCCACCCAGACGAGCAGCCACGTCCCACGCTCCGATCTCGAACGACGGACTGGCTGCATAAGCCACCGTCGTGGAGAGACCGACCACTACAACTATCGTCGCCACGACCACCGAGAACCTCGAAACAACTTTCCGCATGACCGAAAACCTCCTTTGTTTGATATGAGTTGCGGAGAACAGACGTTCTACTCGCTCTCCGATGAGTACGCTGGTTTCGATACGCCTTCGACTACCCAACCCAGGTCTTTCACCCAATCGTCGCCCAACATGTCTGGATTCGCATCCACCAGGTGCGCCAGTTGGATGGCCAACCTCCCATCGAGGTGGGCCTGCTTCGCCTGGTCAGCCGCCTCTTTCTCCGACCACTTCGGTCCAGGCGTGTATGTGAACGCATAATGAGCCAATCTTCTGAAAAAGAGGGAAGCGTCGAATTCACTCTCCACGAGCCTGCACCTGGATCTCGTATGAGTGGAAACCGGGCCGGCATCCGGGCCTCCAGGAGAACCAATTGCCCTTTTGACAGTATTCATTCCCCAGGTCCACCCGCACGTTGGTGAGCAAGGGAGCTTCGTCCCCTCCAATCCAGATCCGGTATCGGGTCGGCACGCCGAGAGAATCCCATTCGACCAGGCCGAAGCGCGAGGTGAGACCACCGAAATCGGGACGGTCGTAAGCAATTCCGTACGACGGCTCGGTGTCAAAACGAACCTCCACGCCCTGCACCGGTGCACCCTCCTGGTCCACGACCCACACCTGGATCATCTTGCCCGACCATCCGAAGCCTCCCTCGTTCTCGCAGGCGTCTCGCTTCCGAACCTGGAGTACCTTCCAGCGAGGATGCTCCGCGTCCCACACCGGCCCGCATGACCGGAACGTGGTGTGCAACTCAGTGAGGGGCACGTCCTCACTCACTGTCAGTCTCAGAGCATACCCCATCAGGTACTGGTACCCTGGCACCACTTCCCGATCCTCTTTCGCCCACTCGTCGCAGCTCCAGGCCAGCCTGTACCCCCGCTCCTCCGCAGGGCCGGCGGGGACCTGTCCCATCGTCCAGGATCCCCCTCCGTCCCAATCGTTCCCCCTCCAGAACTCGACCTGCAGAGCACCCTTTGGGAGGCTCTCCCACTCCTCCCACGGAAACGAGATGGCATCGAAGGGTACAGTGGAGTAAATCTCCACCGAGTCTTCTACCTTGGAAGGCAGGATCGAGGTCAGCGCTCCCTCGTGGTATTCTACCTTTGTGCGTTGATTGCCCTCCACGCGGAAGATCCAATACTGTGGGGGTTCGGTCACTCCAGCGGCCAACTGAGCCTCAGGCAAGCCCACCACGGGCTCCGGCCCCAGCCCCAACCTCCATCTCATCCGGGCAGCGGGGTAGTAATCGGTGCCGATGAACCACCCCGACACGATCACCAGGACAGCGACGCCCATTGTGACATAGAATCTCCATGTGAATTTCATTTCAAATTCTCCTCTCTATACTTGAAACCAACCAGAATCCGAATCCCACGGTCGCCAGGAGATGAGCTCGTTGTCCCTCAACGATCCTGGGAACTCCGACACCTGCGTCTCCGTCTCCCACACCACACGCGGGAAACTGACCTGGTCGCGGTGTGAATGACGCTCCACCTCGTGCCACCAACGGCAGCTGAAATCCGCCATGCGCGGTGTATGCTTGCGCAGGATCACCGTGCAGGCCCACAGCCCGAATCTGGGAGGAAATCTCGCCCGCCGATACGCCGTCAACTGCCGATGCATCACCCCTCGGTCTGCCAGGCCCATCTGTACGCACACTCGCCCTTCTCGGTAAGCACAATCCCGGTCGGGGTGACGGAACACGGCGATGTCAGAGCCGGGCTCCAGGAACTGGATGAGCTCACGTGGATCCACGAGCAGCTCCACGTTGGAGTCCAGGTACAG
>CAZPQC010000357.1:0-2320 GCA_964588525.1 uncultured Spirochaetaceae bacterium | reverse complement strand
CGAACCAGCCGCTGCCCATCGGGATCACCCCCTTGCTGAGCATCCCGTACCAGTACTCCCGCCACATCGCCTTGTTTCCCTGGTTGGCTTGTCTATAGGTGTGGGGAATATCGGGCACGAATTGGATACCCCCCAACGGCCCCTCGTGGGTCACGCAGGCCGGCAGCCCCAGGCGTTTGATGATATCTTTCAGACCCTTCGCGTACTTGTCACCGAGGCTGTCCATCTCCTTGTACTTCTCCCTGGTCAGTACCTTGGTCAAACAGGCCAGGCCCGCCGCAGCGGTCAGCGGGTTGGCGTTGTAGGTTCCGAAATGCACCGCCGGGCCCAACGGCGTGATCATCTGCATGAGATCCCTGCGGCCACCAAACGCCCCGAGGGGGGTTCCTCCTCCGATCGCCTTGGCCAGACAGACCAGGTCCGGCTCGATTTTGTATTTCTCGCAGGCCCCGCCATAGGCGATACGGCAGCCGATCTTTACCTCATCGAAGATCAGCAGGACGTTGTACCTGCGGGTCAGCTTGCGGGCCTCATCCAGATACCCCGGATCCGGCGGGATCACCCCGCCGTTGGTCATGCAGGGCTCGAGGATGAAGCAGGCGATCTCTCCCTCGTGTTTTTTCAGCTGGTACTCCAGGCTCTCCAGGTGGTTGAACTGTACCACATGGGTATGCTTCCAGGTCCCCTCGGGGATCCCCGCGCTTTCCGCCACCGAGGAGGGCATCCACTCAGGCCCGGCCGCTGTATTGGTCGGTACCGCGGTGCTGACCAGCAGGATATCGCTGGCACCGTGATAGGCTCCCTCCACCTTGAGCACGCCCATCTTGCCGGTGGCCGCCCGGGCAAGGCGCACGGCATACATCGTTGCCTCCACTCCGGACTGGGTGAACCGCAGCATCTCGATCACCGGATAGCGGCGGTGGATCTCCTCAGCCAGATCCGTGGCCCTGGTTCCCGGCAGGCCGTACAGGATCCCCCGATCGGCCTGCTCTTTGATCGCCTGGGCGATCAGCGGGTCGGCATGCCCCGCCACCATGGCCGCATAGCACATGCAGTAGTCGATATACTTGTTGCCGTCCAGATCCCAGACGTAAGCTCCCTGGCTGTCCTTGACCATGATCGGATACGGCGGCCAAAACTGTATGGCGCTGCCAACTCCGCCGGGAATGATCGCCTGAGCCCGCTTCGCCTCTTTACCCGATGTCGGGGTCCGAGCCACGTATTCGTCGTAGAAACTCATCGCTGTTCCTCCTCAGAACTCGAATTATTGTTTGAATGATCGATCAAAGCAAAGGGCAAGTAACAATCCATCATGAATCGCGGTCTCCTCTGAGAAGGTTCCACAGACTCTCCTTGTAGCTGGAAGCAGCCTGATTGAGCTCAGGACTGTCGCCGTGAACCACCCGATACAGGTAAAAACCTTCGATAGTGGAGATCAGCTGGATAGCCAGCAAGTCGGGATCGAGATTCTCGATCCCGGTCTCCTCCATATAGTCTTTGATCAGACCCACGATCATCTGGTGATCGTGCTCATACATCCGGCGGAAGCGTGCACGAATGCGTTCATCACTCAGAGCAAGGTAGAAGCTGCCGTAGAAGACCTTATCCTCAACGCTCTGGGGAATCTCGAAGTCGAAGTTTTTGTCTATGTAGAGGGTCAGACGTTCCTTGGCGCTCTTCGTCTGCTTGATCGCCCGGTGATAGGTCCTGTCCATCCTCTCGACCATGTAATCGACAAGAGCGAGGATCATCTCCTCTTTACTGGCGAAGTAGTGCATGAGGAGGCTGGGCGAAACCCCCATCTCCTTGCCGATCTGCTTGAGGGTTGCTCCTTCCAGTCCTTTTCGAGCAATTACCTGATAGCAACTCTCCATAATTTCCCGTCGGCGAATTGTGGATTTGCTCTTTCGACCCATTTTTGTTTGAACGATCAATCAATATTATTATGGATTTTTATTCCTGTCAATAATTTTTTTACTTTTATATTCATAATACTAATAGGCTGTAAGTTCGCCTCACAATCCCTTGCATGACCCCGAAGAGGTCGGTATGGTCTTTGCGATGGACAAGAAGGAACTGATTTCCTACTTGGAAAAAATCGATCAGAGGCTGAACAGTCCAACATCCTTGTGTATCTACGAAAGCGCGGCCTTTATTCTGCTCGATGAGCCAGACAGAACCAGCCTGGATATCGATGTAGCCGGACCGTACTCGAAAGTTGACCTGGGGGAGCTTCGCCAGGCTGCCGAGAGGGCAGGACTGCCATTCAACCCGGAAGAGAGCTCCCGCAGCGACCACCTGGAATGGATATCCGGCCTCC
>CAZPQC010000356.1:0-2324 GCA_964588525.1 uncultured Spirochaetaceae bacterium | reverse complement strand
GCCCTCATGATGAGCGTGGCGGAGAACGTGAACCTCCTGGTCCTCAATCGCCTGAAGACGGCGGGGTTCCTGAGCCCGGTGCGGGAGAAGAAGAACGCGCAATACTGGATCTCCGAATGCCAGATCAAGACGCCGTCGATCGGCACCCTGTGCGCCAACCTGAGCGGTGGCAACCAGCAGAAGACGGTCATTTCCAAGTGGCTCAGCTCCCGTGTCCGCCTGCTGATCCTTGATCACCCGACGCGGGGAGTCGACGTCGGGGCAAAGGATGAGATCTATAAGCTCATCAGGAGGCTCGCCAAGGAGGGGATCGGAATGCTCATCATGTGTGACACCCTGGAGGAGGATATCGGGCTGGCCAGCCGGATGCTCGTGATGAAGGATGGCCGGCTGATGAAGGAAATCGACAGCTCAGCGCAGAACAAGCCGGCCCCGAAGGACATCATCGGCCTGATCGTGTAGGATTCCAAAGAGGAGAACCTCAAGTGGCGGACATTAAGCAAGCGGATACAGCCGAATCCCAGGATGCCAGAAAACGACTCATACGGACAGGGCGGATCTCTCCGGTGTATTTTACAATCGCCCTTCTCGTGGTCGTCGGGCTCCTGTTCTACCTGGGAAACAGGAACTTCCTGTCGCTGTACAACCTGAACACGATCATCAGCTTCTCCGCGATCCTCCTGATGGTCGCCTTGGGCCAGATGTGCGCCATTCTCGTTGGCGGGATAGATCTCTCCGTCGGGGGGTTGGTATCGTTCATCTCTGTTGTCTTCATCCTTCTGATCAAGCCGTTAGGATACCTGGCATATCCGGCCTGCCTTCTAATAGGAGTGATCGTCGGATACATCAACGGGAGCATCCTCACCCGGATAAAGATCCCGTCATTTATCGCCACCCTGGCAACCGGCGGCATCCTCACCAGTATGGCGTACGTCGCTTCTTCGGGCGCCGGAGCGCCCAGGCCGGTGAACCTTCCCCCGGCGAGCTACCATGTGGTTGACACCGTCGTCAACGGGAGACTGCTCAACGTGAGCAAAGTGCTCTACATTGGATTTGCCGTCTTCGTGCTTTTCTATGTAATTCTCCGTTTCACCAGCACGGGCCGCAATATTTTCTACATCGGCAGCAACATCAAGATGTCCTGGATGTCGGGAATCAGCATTTCGAAGACGCGCAACATCGCTTTTATTCTTTCAGGAGCGGGTGCGGCGATCACGGGCCTCCTGATATCCTCTGTCCGCTACGGCGGCGACCCGATGGTCGGGAACGCGTACGTCTTGAACTCGATCGCGGCAGTCGTTGTGGGCGGCACGGCGCTCACCGGCGGCGCGGGAGGGGTCATCAACACCCTGTTCGGCGCGATCTTCATGAGCATGCTCGACAACGGGATGAACGTCGTCGGCATCAACCAGTACTTCCAGCAGGCTATCCTGGGCGCCATGGTTATCGTCGGCGTCACGCTGACCTTTGATCGGACGAAGACCCCTATTGTCAAGTGAAAAGGTGCGGAAGGGGAGTCTTCGAAATAGTGCCATGGCCGGAATAGAACCTGTCAAAGCCGTGAACAAGACTATGAGCCTGCTCGAAGCACTGGCTCAAGAGAAAGAGATGGGGGTAATCGATCTGGCCGGGCGCGCGGGCATGCACAAGAGCACCGTGTACCGCTTCCTGAACTCCCTGAAGGAACTGGGTTACGTCCGCCAGAATACTGCGAACGAAAAATACAGCCTGACCTTGAAGCTCTTCGAGCTGGGATCGTGCGTGCTGGGACGCATGGAGCTCTGGGAACAAGCCCACCCGATTCTGGAGCAGCTTGCGGAGCAGACCCACGAAACGATCCACCTGGCCGTTCTGGATGACGGCAGTCTGGTCTATCTGGGGAAAATCGAATCGACACAGGCGCTGCGGGTATCCATGTCCTCGCGGATCGGGCAGAGTGCCCCGACGCATTGCACAGGGGTAGGCAAGCTCCTTCTGGCCTATGCACCGCCGGAGCAGGTGGAGCGGATCCTGAAGCGGGAAGGGCTACGGCGCTTCACCGAGCACACCATCACCGACCGTTCTCTGCTCGCGAAGGAACTGGACAGCATTCGGCAGCATGGTTTCGCGATCGATGATGAGGAGCACGAAGTGGGCGTTCGCTGCGTGGCCGCACCCGTGCGCAACAACCAGGGGACGACCATCGCCGCACTGAGCATTTCCATGCCGTCGGTGCGGCTGCCGAACAGCGAGATTCCCCGCTACCGGGAGTTTGTCACCAAAGCGGCGGAAGAGATCTCCAGGAGGATTGGAGCCGCGCCCGTGGAGCCTGTTGCGGCCGGCGG
>CAZPQC010000355.1:0-2339 GCA_964588525.1 uncultured Spirochaetaceae bacterium | reverse complement strand
TGGCGGATCTGAACGCCCGCTTTCATACCTGGCTGGAAACCGAGTACCACCGATCGCCCCATCGGGGTTTGGGTGGGAAAACACCCCTGGAGGCGTGGTTGGAGAAGGCCCACCACATCATCCATCTGGACCCCACCGTGGATCTGGATGAGATTTTCAAGCACGAAATCCGCCGCCGGGTGTACAGTGACTGCACCTTCACCCTGGACGGGGTTCTCTATGAAGTGCCTGTGGTCTTGAAGGGTAAAAACATCAAGGTGCGCTTCAATCCCTTCCAGATACCACGAACACTGGAACTGGTGTACGAGAAACGCAGCTATGGGCAGGCTCGCGTGGTGGACACCTATGCCAACACCCGGGTCAAACGAACCCAGCGCAATGATCCAGATTCCGGTTTGAGCCCATCCCAGCAGGCAGGAAGACCCCCCAAACACCCTCCGGCTTCTCCGACCCGAGCCGCCCTGTCGGCCTCCACCCTTGATCTTGGCAAAGGAGGCCCCTCATGACCACCCAAGAGCTACTGAGCCACTTCAATCTCACCCAGCTTCCTTTCTCCAAGGAGATCCCGGTCCAGCAGTTTCTGGAGCTGCCTTCGCTGCAGAAGGCGTTCAGCTCACTGGAGTTGCTGGTGGAGACCCGCGGCATCGGGCTTCTGTTGGGTAAATCCGGTACCGGCAAAAGCTGTTTGCTTCGAAAACTTTGCGCCTGCCTGCACGGCGGACTGTACAAGCCGCTGTACCTGTGCCATACCTCCGTCAGCCTCAACGAGTTCTACACCCACCTCTGTGCCGCCTTCGGTCTGGAACCGGTATTTCGTCGATCCAAGATGTTTCGCATGATCCAGGACCGGGTGCTGACCTTGAATCGATCCAACCGCATCCACCCGATTCTTCTGCTGGATGAAAGCCAATACCTGAACAACTCCATTCTCCAGGAGATCCGTCTGTTGACCAATTTCGAGATCGATTCGCTCAACGCCCTCACGGTGCTGCTGTGCGGTCGGGAAGAACTGGCCATGCAGTTCGACCTTTCCATCCTCGAACCCCTGGCCAACTCCATTACCTTCACCGTTCATCTGGACGGACTGTCCAAAGAAGAATCGTTCAGCTACATAGAAGAACGGCTTCGCCACTGCGGGACCTCTTCCCCTGTGTTCACCAAAAACGCTCTGGAGCTTACTCATCAGGCCTCCGCCGGCATCATGCGGGATATCAATGCCATCGCTCAAGGCGCCCTGATGAACGCCTATCTGGGTGACAGCCCTCAGGTGGAGGCCGAACATGTCAAAGCGGCCATCGAACGGTAGATACACAGGTACGCTACGATGAACCCTAAAGAACAACGGATTCACCTCATTCCTCACTGTACACGCCTCCAAGAAACGACATGCCCAACAGACCACCAGCAGGAATGCTCCTCGCCGATCTCAGAGCTTCCTCTGTTGGCTCAGGCTGAGGCCAACAAGCTCCTCCGCTTCCTCGACAAGGTGATCGGCCGGCTGAACATCATCGTTATGGAGATTTGTAACGCATACCTGCAGGAGCTGCGGCTTTGCCCGGAGAACTACGATCGGCTGGCTACCTATCATGTCGATCTTCTAGCACGAAAGATCGGCAAAGAGGTAGATGCTCTGTACCAGGCTTTATGTGTCAGCACCATCGAGCACATCGAATTGTGGGTTGAGCGGCAAAGCCTGGATACTGGCAGAAAGGAGCATCAAGAAACCCCATCAGCATGTTGAAGGATTCCACGGAGGCGGGAGAGTGCTCATCCCGCTTTCTTTTGTTCTTTGAAATAATTCGGGAAGTGGAAAGCGTTACAACACTGCGGGTCTTTGACCCATTTTTCGGGATTAGCTCTCCGGTAATAGCGCGGGAGCACCAAGGATATTAGTGAGGGAGTCTACAACTCTGCCCGATTGTTCTCGAATAGCTGCCTTTTTCGTCTTTCCCATGTCGTGCCGATGTTCATAGGCGTTTTCTTCTGCAGGCTGCTACTGTTCCGCTTTTATTGATTTGATCTCAACCGCAAATTGCTTCACGGCACTGAGAAACACCACATCGACTATCTCCCGATAAGACATCGCTTCCGAGAGAATCTTCTCCCTGATTCCTTCAACCTGTGGATGAGTCCTGATCGTATGCTTTCTGCCTATCATTTTTTACTTCAAAGTGTCGCGCGTTTTCGTGATTTATAGTACGAAATCAAAATGGTTGGACAAAGTCGGAAAACCGTTCCACTACGTTCCGTTTCAAGTATAAAAATCACCTATTTACCATTGTAGCGATCCCTTGGCCGCAGAAGCTCTTCGCTTCTGCATACTTACTAACCGCCACGCA
>CAZPQC010000354.1:0-2350 GCA_964588525.1 uncultured Spirochaetaceae bacterium | reverse complement strand
GAACTTCTTGGTGATCTCGATCTTTCCGCGAAAAATGACGAAGAAACGCTCCGCCGCGGTGTTTTCCTCTATGATCACCTCACCCTTGTCATAGCGGCGTTCCCGGGTAATCTGGTCGATCTGGTGGAGGTCGTACTCGGACATCTCCGAAAAGAGGGGGATTCGCTTGAGTTTGGGTATCTTCGAGCCTTTCGCCATTCGCCCTCGCAAAGTTGAATTGAGCGATAATAGCCAACTATACGCCCGTGTATCACTACTGGCAAGACATGAAAAAAAAGGATTTTGATAACATAATCTAAATTTATGTGTATAATTCTAGATAGACGATGTCGACATTCCTGATCATCGACAAAGACGAGAATCTCCGCGAGGATGTCTGCAGTTTCTTCCGCAGCACCGGCAACAAGACACAGCAGGCCAGGGACTTCCCATCTGCAGTCAAACTGATAGACAAGAACCCCTTCGACGTGATCGTCAGTGACGTCAAGATCCCCGGAGGCAACATCCGGGACCTGGTACGGTACGTCCGCGAGAAGGATCCGAAGGCCGTCGTTGTGGTCAACTCCGAGATCGACACGGTCCAGGAGGGTGTGCGGGCGGTCAAAGAGGGGGCGTTCGGCATCATCCAGAAGCCCTTCACCCTGCCCGAGCTGAACTTCCAGATCAAGAAAGCCCTGGAGCGGCAGGAAGGGGTGCCGGAGGGCGAGGGCCCGGCGGAGCGCTTCCAGAACGTCTACCAGCCGGCGAATTTCATCGGCGAGTGCCCTCAGATCAAGGACCTGTTCAACATCGTGATGCGGGTCGCCGGGACCAGCTCCAGCGTCATCATCACCGGAGAAACCGGGACGGGAAAAGAGCTGGTGGCGGGTGCCATCCACTACAACAGCAGGCGCGCCAACGGTCCCTTCGTGCGGGTGAACTGTGCCGCCCTTCCCGAGCAGCTGCTGGAGAGCGAGCTGTTCGGGTACGAACGGGGCGCCTTCACCGGAGCGGAGAAGCTGCGCATAGGCCGCTTCGAGCAGGCCAACAAGGGCACGATCTTTCTGGATGAAGTGGCCGACATGAGCCTGTACACCCAGGCCAAGGTCTTAAGGGTCCTTCAGGAGAAGGAGTTCGAACGCCTCGGATCAAATGAGAGCGTGAAGACCGACGTACGGATCATTTCGGCCACCAACAGGGATCTGCTGGAGCAGATGGAAAAGGGGTTGTTCCGGGAGGACCTGTATTACAGGCTCAACGTGGTCACGATCCACCTGCCGCCCCTCCGTGAGCGGGGGGACGATGTGAAGCTGCTTACCCAGTTCTTCCTGAAAAAATACTCGGCTGAGCTGAACCACCGCATCAAGAGCGTGGAGCCGGAGGCGGTCAGGATGCTGGCCGGTTACCATTGGCCGGGGAATATCCGGGAGCTGGAGAACACGATCGAGCGGGCCGTGGTCCTGGCCGACGGAGAGAAGATCACCAAGGACGACCTGAAGCTGATCTTTGCCCACCGGCCCTTTACGCGTAAAGACGAGGGCAACGGGCAGCTGATCCTGCCGGAAGAGGGGGTGGACCTGGATGAGCTGGAGAAGAACTTCGTGGTCCAGGCGCTGGAGCGCAGCGATTACGTGCAGAAAGAGGCGGCCAAGCTGCTGAACGTGTCCAGCCGGGTGCTGAACTACAAGATCAAGCAGTTGGGCATCACCCATCCCAAGTGGAGCCAAAACCGTTAGCATCCTTCAATTTCGTTAATCTTTCGTGCAGGAACTTACAATCTTGTAACTTTTCCTCCCCTGTCCGCGAATTCCGTGTTTTTACCCATCCCTTTAACTGTCGAAAATATAAGTAATTACAATTCTTTTAAATTGTTTGGCATTTGGCACGTAGATTGCTTAACTTTAAATACAGAACGGAAAGGAATTTCAGATGCAAAGCATGATGGTAGCGGACCGAAAGCTCGACCTGCTGGACACGCGGGTGAAGCTGAACATCTCCATGAATGATCTTCGGCTTGTAGTCAACTGCTTCAAGGCCCTGGAGTATCAGGGCAAGGTCGACAACGAGGCCTATCTGAACAATGAGACACTGTATCTGAAGCAGAGGCTGGAAGGGACGTACAAGACCTCCCTGGCCAGATTGGGTATATAGGTATCGGATAATAATAAAGTCGTACTAGTGCTGGGAGGGGTCCTGAAAACCAGGAGGTAGCGACAAGGCTCCTTATACCAATAAAAAAGACAAATAGAAAAACGTCGAAAAAGGCAAACTTCCCGAAAGGGAAGGACGCAAAGCTATTGGCCTAAATCCCGTCGAAGACGGGACATGGTTGCAGAGCTGCCGCGCGAGCACAGCATCTTCGTGAAGCTGT
>CAZPQC010000353.1:0-2369 GCA_964588525.1 uncultured Spirochaetaceae bacterium | reverse complement strand
GGAAATCTACGGTACGGAAACAGAGGCGCAGCGGTAGTTACGAGCTGGTACTTCGTTCCCTGCCGGTATTACCTTAATGTAAGCGAATCAGTTTCGTTGACCCGCCTCTGCAAGATACGCATCACCTAACTCCCAGGAGAACAAAGAATTATATGCTTGTGGAGATCAGGGTGCGCCTGGCACGGAACTTGCTTTATAACCATTAAAGGCCGACAACAAAGTACCCAGGAGGAAAAGTATGGAAAAGATCGATGTGCTGGTGAAGGGTGTACCGGTCCCTATCCACAACGTGTTCAAGGGTTTCTGTTCGCTCCGCGGCACGAGCGTGAGCGAAGGGATCATCGACTCGATGATCTCCGCTATCGAACAGTCCGGCGGCGGGGTGAACGAAAACTTGCGTGCGATTTTGGGTGAGCATCAGGTTTCCGCCAAGCAGAAGTGATTCGCTGAAACTCAAGCTACTCGAGGGTCTCGATGTAGCTGCACAGCTCGCCATATCCCCGGGAGATGAAATCCGTCGCGCAGCCGGACCAGATGATATTCATCCCTCGATCGCGCCACAAGGATATCGCCGCTTCCGCGGCGCAGTAGATGCCACAGGACAGCTCCCGGGCCAGGCAGGTGGCCAGTACCCGGTCGACAGATTCAATCAGGCGGGGATGGTCGTATCGGAGTGGGATGCCGAGATCGATTGACAGGTCGGAGGGCCCGACAATGATTCCCGAGATCCCTTCCACGTCCAGGATCTCTTCCAAGTTGTCGATCCCCCGCCGGGATTCGATCTGCAGCAGCACCGCGGTTTGGGAGTTGAACTGTTCGACTCCCCGCCACTCTCTGACCAGGGAAAACCCGCCGAATCCTTTTCGCCCCTGCGGCGGAAAGCGAACACTCTGCATGACGGCCCGGGCCTGATCCGCGGTTTCCACCCGGGGCACGACCACACCCTTGGCCCCGGCATCGAGACAGCCGGAAAGCAGATGATAGAGGCTGTCCGCCGCCCGGGCGATCACCGGCAGCTCGTACGCCCGGGCCGTGCGGATCAAGGTCTCCGCGGCTTCGACGGAAAAGGATCCGTGCTCCAGGTCGAGAATGAGGAAATCCAGAACGTCGTTCTTGAAGATCTCGATGACGCCACTCCACTGAATCGAAACCAGGGTGGTGGCGAAGATCTTCTCCCGGTTTTTCAGTTTCTCGATCAGCGTCCCCATTTTTCCAAGACCTCCACCTGCTCGTTCCAAATATAACTGATACGCAGTACAAAAAAGGCTGTCCCGGATTCTGTTCCCAGGACAGCCCCAAGTTTTCTCGGTAGCTTGCTCTGCGCTAGATGACAGCCTTCTCGGTTTCCAGGTCGAAGAAGTGAATCTTGTCCATTGCGGGTTTCAATGAGACGCTATCACCGACGTGAAAATCGTAATGCGGCGGGGTGCGCACAATAATGCTCGGGTGCTGCGTCGTGCTCACGTACATCAGGATTTCCGCACCCAGCGGTTCCACGACTTCGACCTTGGCGGTGAAGGTTTCTCCTTCAACCGTTTTTTCGGCAACAACCAGGTCTTCCGGGCGGATGCCGAACAGCGTCCCTTTGCCCATGTAGGAGCGAACCGCATCGGCCAGCCTCGCCGACAGGGCAATCTGGAAATCCCCCTCATCGGCCAGCAGCTTGCCCTTATCCTCTTTGATCGTTGCCTGCAGAACGTTCATCGGCGGAGAGCCGATGAATCCGGCCACGAAGCGGTTTACCGGTTTGTTGTACAGCTCCAGGGGAGAACCGATCTGCTGGATGTAACCGTCTTTCAGCACCACGATCCGATCCCCCATGGTCATGGCTTCGACCTGGTCGTGGGTTACGTAGACCATGGTAGCCTGGAGCCGATTGTGCAGGGAGGACAGCTCGGCCCGCATCTGCACGCGCAGCTTGGCATCCAGGTTAGACAGGGGTTCGTCGAAGAGGAAGACCTTGGGCTTGCGTACGATGGCTCGTCCGACCGCCACCCGCTGCCTCTGTCCACCGGACAGAGCCTTTGGCTTGCGGTCCAACAGCTCCTCGATGTCCAGGATCCTCGCCGCCTCTTTTACGCGGTCGCTGATCTCCTTTTTCGGGAATTTGCGGATCTTCAGACCGAAGGCCATGTTCTCATAGACGGTCATGTGCGGATACAGGGCGTAGTTCTGGAACACCATGGCGATGTCCCGATCCTTGGGAGCCACGTCGTTCATCAACTTGCCGTCGATGTACAGCTCGCCGGCGGTAATTTCCTCCAGTCCGGCGATCATCCGCAGCGTGGTGGATTTGCCGCATCCCGAGGGACCGACCAATACGACAAACTCTTTGTCGTTGACCGTGATGTTGGCGTTATCCACCGCCA
>CAZPQC010000352.1:0-2377 GCA_964588525.1 uncultured Spirochaetaceae bacterium | reverse complement strand
GCTGCAGTCCCAGGACGGAGTGGTGCACCTGATCGTGGATTCCTGCTGGAAGCCCACCCTCTCCCGCTCGCCCTCTACCAAGGACAGCCGGGATTTTCGTTGAAGCTGTTCTCTGCTGGACAGAAGTACCGTAGCCGTTTTTCCCGTTGTATAAAGCATGAAGGAACTACACCAGCCTCATGATCGTTTTTTCCGTGCTGTCTTTTCCGAGCTCGACAGTGTCCGGGATCTGTTGCGGAATTCCCTGCCGCCACAGATTATCCAGATGCTCGATCTGGATTCGATCGAGCTCACCGATGACAGTTTCATTGATGAGAGGCTGTCCCTTTACCAATCCGATATCCTGATCCGCGCCAGGACTCGCTCGTCTCCTGTGCTGATCTATGTTCTTGTTGATCACAAATCATACCCGGATAAATGGGCGGTTCTGCAACTGCTTGTCTACATGGTGCGGATCTGGGAGAAAGAGTTAGCCCGGCTCAAGAAATTGAAGAAGCTCCCCTGTATCATTCCAATCGTTTTTTATCACGGAACTAGGAAGTGGTCTTACCCTCTGAATTTTGCATCCTATGTCGATGGAACTAGCGAACTAAAAGCATATATTCCCGATTTCCAGACAGTGATGTTCAATTTGCAATCCGTGGATTTGGGGTCCCTCCAGGGGGGGATCGCGTTTCAAGTAGCACTCAGCGCCTTTAAACATGCTGGAAGAGAGCTACGCTCTCATATAGATGAAATGCTAATGAGTGTCTCAAAATTGCCCACTGATGCAAAGACGAAGGCTTTCTTGTCGCGACTGTTTGAGTATATACTGAAGGTTGGAGGAGATTTTAACGTCGCAGTAGTGGAAGAGGAGCTTCAATCCGTTGAATCTGATATATCGAGGGAGGTTTTCATGACTCTGGAAGAGCAAATTCTGGAACGGGGAAAAGTGGAAGGGAAACTCGAGGGTACAATCCGAGATAAGCAGCAGGTTTTGATTCGTCTTGTTGAAAAGAAATTCGGGCCTCTCGATGATAAAGACAAGCAAAGTATATTGGACAACAAGGATCGGGACAAGCTCGACGGTGCTATTGACCTGATCCTGGATGCCGACTCAGTCACGGAAATTTTGAGTCCGCTGAGATAGATATTCATCCCTGAATTGCGGTTCAGTAAGGTAGTAGCCGAGAGATTCCGCGTCAGTTCTGATCGGCGGATGGCTGAGCGGCAGGTTGCTCATCCTCGCTTCTCCTGTCCTTCCGGCTGCCTTCCCGTTTTTCGCGGTCCCGGCGACCGCCTTCCCGGCGGAACGCCAATTCCATGGTCATCCCCGGATTGGCCCGATTGGTGGACAGGTTTCCCATTTCCCGGCTGAAGAAGGCCAGGTTGAGATCGAGAAGCCAGAACTGAATCCCGGTCCCGAAGGTCAGATAGCCCTGGTTGAAACCGGCTCGCAGCTGCCATCTGCCGTATAGCTCCAGCTCCGCTCCCGCGTGCAGCACGCCGGCGGGCGGACGCTCCTCCCTGACGACGGTGACGATATCGTCCAACGACCAGTAGAGAACCAGATCGGTTATCTTCTTCGAGTCTCCGAAATCGAAGTCATAGGCGAATCCGGTGCTGATGTCCATGGGAACGAAGTGGTCATCCACGGCCGCTCCGCCCTTGGGAAATGCTCCGGTTTCCCTCAGGGAAACCAGGATATCCCCGAAAGGATCCTCTGTATATCTGAAACGGGTGTTCAGAAAGTCACGAACGGCCAACCCCCATCGTAGCTCTTTCCATTCCACGATCACGCCCAAATCGATGCCCAAAGCGGTTCCGTGCAGGGCGTCTTTCGAGTTCAAGTTGTCAAGGGGATTTGCATCGGACTGCAGGGCGTCGATGAAATCCTGCATGATCGGATAATCCACCGGAGCCAGGATCCGTATCATGGGACGGAAATCAACGCCGAATTTCAATACCGCGTCTTTGATTTTGATCGGAAAGGCGTAGCCGCCGATGAAGGCCAGGGTGACGGACAAGTCTCCCTCTGCCGCGGAGTCCGGCAGATAGGTGTCGATGGTGATCACGCCTCCCACCCCGAATCCTCTTCCCACGTAGCCGATCCCGTCGGCATTGCCGAAGCCGAAACCCCCGGATTCCAACTGATCGTCCACGTAGTCCTGCAGAGCCGAGGAATCCCTGTCCACCAGCGCCAGAAAAGCCCGCAGGGGGTCGGCGTACAGCCAGAATGAGGAGGTGTAGAAGGTGATGGAACCTTCACCCTGGGAGGCGACGAATCCCGCCGGATTGGAAAACAGAGCTTCATAGCCGCTGGCCGTGGCCACTGCGCTTCCCCCCTGTCCCAGGATCTGAGGACTGGCCGGCCGCAGGGGGGGATCCACCTCGGCGA
>CAZPQC010000351.1:0-2388 GCA_964588525.1 uncultured Spirochaetaceae bacterium | reverse complement strand
ACTCTCATCTCGAGCAATTATTACTCTGAATCAGACTTCTGGAAAATCTGGAATAGGGAGAATTACGACAAGGTAAAGGGAAAAACTGACCCGAACAATATTTTCCGCAATCTCTATACAAAGACTTGCAGAACAATGATGGGGTTGGAAAAGTAAGCTCAGTGCTTTTCCCGCTTTCTCTCCGGCCTATTCTACGTTCTCCAAGCTCGCCCACTCGTCTTTCACTTCTACTTTCTGCTCGTAAACATTGAGGACGATCCGGTTCAGCAGGTCTTTGCTCTTCTCTTTGTCCTTTCTTGTCATTTTACTGTCTTCGATGTTCTTTCCCAGTTTGGTAAGCAGATCGGTGAGCTTTTCCATACGGTCTGCGATTTTATCCGGTTCATGTTTGTAGATTGACTCTGCTACGGCAAGGACTCTGCGGAGTTGGTCTTCACTCAGCTCCAGCAGTAGCCTCGTTATTTCGGTAATCAGCGGATTCTCTTTCCTGAAATCGAACGGTGTCTCTCTTCCGTCTACGAGAAATTCAACGGACACTCCCAGTGCATCTGCGATTGCCAAAGCACGGTCCGCCGGTGGTATTCGCCCGAATTTCTCCCAGGAGTTCCACGTACTGGGCTTGATCTCTGCCTGCTTGAGTAGCCATGGACGTTTTCTGTCGAGCTCGATCAATCGGACATGTATACGTTTGTAGAAGGGCTCCATAGCGCATCAGTATAGCAAAAAAGTATCAATGAATCAATTTTTTTAGTTTTTTTCCAAATACGGTTGACAATTACGAATTGATGCGCTATATATTTACTATATAGGTTTTATATTACGCATTTGCGTATATTTATGGAATGTCCAGAGGAAGGAGAGAGATGATGGCGGAAGAAAACACGGTAGCGGAACTGATCGGCGAACAGATCGAATCTCTCGAAATCCAGGTGCGGAAGGTCGGCAAGATTCCCGGGTGTGTGATTGTGTCCATGAAAGGATATATCGACACCTACAATGCGCCTCAATTTCAGAGACGGGTCGAGAACGCCATCAACGCCGGATACAATCGCCTGATTTTCGACTTCTCGGGAATCACCTACATCTCCAGCACCGGCATCGGGGCTTTCACCTATTTCCTGAAAGAGGTGAAACCTCGTGGCGGGGACATGGTGTTCGTCGGGTTGATCCGGAGGGTGATAGAGGTCTTCGAGCTCCTGGGCTTTTCGCACTTTTTTCACATCGTGGAAACGCTGGATGAAGCCGTAGGCATGCTGGATGTACAGAGCAATAGCGCCGGCGGGGGGCTATTCCCGAAAATATTTGCTTGCCCTATTTGTCGAAAACGGCTCAAAGCACCAAAAGACGGTCGATTCAGGTGCTCTGAATGCAAGACCATCCTGGTAATCGACAAGACCGCGCAGGTATCGCTCGGCTGATTCCAGGTCAAGGGAGGAACAGGATTATGAACGAGTTTTTCAAGTCTGAATATGAGAAAGCGGACACCATCCTTAAATACTTTGTGGGGATGATCGAGCAGCATGTTTCGTGGCCAAACAAAGAATTGATCCGGTGTTTTACGAATTCGTTCAGCGAAATCTTGGATGGTCTGTATCAGGAACAGGTCGTTCTTGTGGATTCCCTTCAGCGGAAGGAGGAGCGAATCAACGAACTGGAAGCAAAAGAATGGGCTGAACTGGAGGAGCTGTAGTTCAGGATTATATAAATAGATACTGTTGAAGCTTTTTTGCAATCAGGAGGAGATATACTACAACGCCAGAGCATCCGTCCACAGGTCCAAGTACCGGACTATGGTTCTGATCGCAGCAATCGCTTCTTTCGCGCCCAGCGGTAATTGAAACGGGAAGAAACTAACCCGAGTATTTCTATACCTTTATTAGGGAACTGTGTCGTTTAGTGCTCTACTCATGGATCACCGTTGAATAGAGAGCAGGTTTTTGCTGATACTCACGTAAAACGCTGGATCATAGAAGACCGCACCTGGGATGGAACGGATCGGCTCCATTCGGTAGGAACCTCCAAGCTCAAAATCCCACCCTCTCTTTATACTTCTGAAACCGATTCCTCCGACAACGCCGGCGCCGTAGTCCACGACATCCACCATTTTATGAATAGATAGTTCCAAAGCCCCTCTCACAGAAAACCAGTCGAGAAGCCAAACCTCGACTCCCGGTGTAACACGGCCTGTATAGGATGGTTGATCGATGAAGATATCGTTTCGTTGCCTCAAAACAAGAAAGACGCGCCGGTTCCGCGTGGTGATAGTGAGTGTTTCTTCGAGCAGTATCGGACGGGTCATCGTATCCCCGATAGAGAATGATGGTATCACTGAATCAAGATAATCCCTGAATTCCTCGGCATGGAGTAGATACTTACGATCGAGCGAGA
>CAZPQC010000350.1:0-2390 GCA_964588525.1 uncultured Spirochaetaceae bacterium | reverse complement strand
CTCCTGGTACGCATGGAATCGCCTCTCATCTCGATCTTGTAGGCGTTGTGCAGCAGCCGGTCGCAGACGGCATCGGCAAGGGTAGGGTCGCCGATATTAGGATGCCAGTCGCTGATGGGGCACTGGCTGGCGATAATGGTTGCTCCCATCTGGTAGCGGTCCTCGACTACTTCCAGCAGGTCTCTCCGTTCGCTGTCGGTGAGCGGGGTAAGCAGGAAGTCGTCGATAATCAGGAGCTGTACCCGGCTCAGCCTGGCGAGGGCTTTGAGGTGGGAGCCGTCGCCGCGTGATTGCTGCAGGGTTTCAAACAGCCGGGGAGCCCGCACGTAGAGCACGGTATAGCCGGCGCGGGCGGCGGCATTGCCCAGGGCGCAGGCGATAAATGATTTGCCGACGCCGGCAGGGCCACTGACCAGCACGTTACGATAGGCTGGTACCCACTCCGGATTAGCCAGTTCCAGCATTACCTGCCGGTTGAGTCCGCGAGGGGCTTCGTAGTCGATATCCTCCAGGGAGGCTTCCTGACGGAGCTTGGCCTTCTTAAGCAGCCGCCGGAGCCTCAGATTGTCACGGTACAGTTTTTCATCCTGCACCAGCAGCCCCACGAATTCGTCATGGGACAGAGATGCCTGATTAGGGTCAGCCAGCCTTTCTTCAAAGCTATTGGCCATACCGTGTAGTTTGAGGGAATGCAATATAGAAATCGTTTGTTGATTAAGCACGGTTTGTTACTCCTTTCATCGATAATACTCCGGCCCCCTGATATTCTGATGCGGCGGCAGCCCTGGCAGCCGGGATGGTTCGCCATTATCGGGCTGACGGTCAAGTCCGGCGGACAGGATGGCCTTCATCGACCGGTAGGAGCAGGTCTTAAACTTGAGAGCCCGTCTGGCCGCCGCTTCGACACGCACCGGCTCGTAATCACGGGTCAGGTTAATAATACCCAGGCATGCCTTGTAACCCTGCTCCGGATAAGGACGCGTGGCCAGTATCTTTTCCACCAGCCGGGCGGTAGCCTCTCCGGTCTTGCCGGCCCACCGGATAAACCGGTCCGGATTCCACTCGGCATAAAACCGGTGTTCGGGAGGCATATGCTCCGGGAACGTGGTATAGCCGTTTTTATGGTAAGACCGGACGTGGGCGGCTACCCGTACACCCTTGCGGAAAGCCTCTACAATCGTCGCGGTCAGCCGGATATCCAGCCTCTCGTGTAAAAGCCGGTAAGGCACGCTGTAGTAATGGTGGTCTACCTCGATGTGGTAGTTAAGCTGCACCTTAGCCTTATACCATTCGGCATATTCATATGGTCTTGCGGGCAGCGGCAGGGCATTGGGCCGGTCTACAGTTTCAAACAGTTCCCGGCGCGATTTCTTTAGCTTTTTCAGCGGCCGGGTGTTGAGACGCTCCAGGCACTCGCGGATAGCGGTGTTAAGCTCGGCCAGGCTGTAAAAGGTGCGGTGGCGCAACACCGCCAATATCCACCTCTTGGCGATGAGCACGCCGTTTTCCACTTTCGCCTTATCCCTGGGCTTTCGCGGACGCGCCGGCAGCACCGCGCAGCCGTAATGCTCCGCCATATCCGCGTAGGTCGGATTTAGATCCGGCTCGTACTTGCAGGCCTTGCTGACACCGCTCTTGAGATTATCCGGCACCAGCACCCGGGGTGAGCAGCGGAAATACTCTAACGCCCGCCGGTGCGCGCCGATCCAATCCGGCAGCGTTTGCGATAGCGTGGCTTCGGCATAGGTATAGTTGGAAGCTCCCCAGACGGCTAAAAATAGCTGGGTGAAAATAAGCTCGCCAGTGACCTTATCGACGATAGACAGTCCATCGGCGTAGTCGATGAACAGCTTTTCGCCGCCGCGGTGCTCCTGGCGCATGCAGTAGTCGAGCTTTTTCCGCCACCGCCAGTAATGTTCGCAGAACTGCGTGTATTGGTAGCCGTCAGGGTGTTTTTCCTTGTACTCCAACCACAGCTGGGAGAGCGTCAGGTTGAATTTTCGGAAGGTGCGTAACTCATTGTAGATATGCTCACAATCCGGCGGCGGGCGTTTGACTGAGCTCGGTACATGCTCGGTGGGAAACAGACGCTCTTCGAGCTGGCTTTCTGCGAGCGTCGACGCTTCGGCCCAGTTTAGCCTCGCTGCCGCGGCTCTCCTGAGATAGTCGGCTACAGTGCTCCGGGAGACCTGGCAACTGCGGGCTATCTCCCGCTCGCTAATGCCACAGTCTAATTTTAAACGTAGAATCTCTTTAATCTTGCGCACGGACAATCTCCTGTTGGCCATGAATCACCTCCATGGTGATTCTATGCCATTATATTGTCCGGCGCCGCGCCGATGAGGGTTGGCCGATTTGCTCCGAAAGGGTGGCCTACTTTACTCCGAAAG
>CAZPQC010000349.1:0-2397 GCA_964588525.1 uncultured Spirochaetaceae bacterium | reverse complement strand
CCGACCCCACGCCCCTGGCCGGGCGCCCCCAGCCAGCTCCATGGTTGAGTCGAAATCAATCGTGCACTTGACTTCTTACCCTATTTCACGTATTGAGGTAGATAATGAAGGATTCTAGTGAGATAATTTTTGAGGTTACCCAAGAGGGTGACGGAGGTTTCGTTGCCGAGTGCTTGAACGAAGACATCTTCACTCAAGCAGATACATGGCAGGAACTACGGCAAAACGTAAAAGAAGCGGTAGCTGCATTCTATTTCGATCAAAAAGGACCCTCGTCAATCCGCCTTCATTTGGTACGCGATGAACTTTTAGCGCTGCGATGAAGGTTCCTCGCGATCTCAGCGGCCGAGAGCTCGTACAAATACTTGTCAAAAACTTGGGTTACAAGATTATCCATCAACGTGGAAGCCACGTTGTACTAGAAACCGAAGATCCATCTCGCCATAGAATCGCTGTTCCAGATCACAAGGCATTGCGAATTGGTACACTGAATGCAATTGCAAAAGCCGTATCCCAGCACAAAGGAATATCGAAAGAAGAAATTCTCAATCTCATTTAGGAATCTACGTTAAGGACTGTGTTACTAGTGCCTTGCAGCCTAACCACAATAACAAACCTTGTCGGCTCGAGAAACGTTTTTTTCAATTTAGACTATAGTCGAAACTGTGCTTGTCGGTGCTGCTAGAGCAAGCCCGTATATCCGTTGTTCTGTCATATCTTCCTGCGTTCTCATCTGGACTTTACCGATGACGTCCTAACAATACTGTTTCCTGATGAATAGGAAGGTCAAACACACTCTCTTCGCTGAGTAAGTTGGGCGGATTCAACGCATCTCGTCCAGGGCTTGAGATACTTTTTCCTTCGGTTCGAGAGGACAGAGATGGCCTCTACTACTCTTTTGTCGCTGATTTCCTTCAGTTGGACGACATCGAGTACACGTTCTTCCACTGGATGGCCTTGTCCGGATTGCTCCCGAACTCTGCGGTAAGGGCCACCGGAGCAGGGTACGGCAGCGGTGTTCGCCGGCGTTCGAATGTCGCGATGACCGCCGCTGCCAGGGAGCGACCCTTGAAGGAGAGCTCGCGTGACAGGACCAGGATGTCGTAAAAGTCTTTCATGCGGCTGTTGCGGATTCCCAGGTTGACCATGGCCTGAAGTTTTTCTGCGATGATCGCTTCGGGTGGATACGTCCGTATGCGGGGCGATGGAGAGCCGAGCAGGGTCGGGAAATCCAACTCCTGCGGGTCCGGGGTGATGACGTCACCGAAGCCAACGTACACCTGGACTTTGATTCTGGCCGTGCTCAGCCTAGCCGGGATGATAACGCGCTGGCCATGGTATTCCTGGTCCTCCCGGATTTCCGACACGGAGATTGCATCGGGATTGAACTCCAGTCCATCGGGCTCGACGGGAAATGTCACAATCTCCCGGAAAGCCGCGGCAAGCTCTTCTGCCGAGCCGCTACCGTAGCCGGTCAGGTCGAGATCACGCGTGGGCCGATGCCGTTCTGCGAGCCATGCCGACAGCAGCATAGCTCCTTTCAAGACAAAGTTTGACTTGTATCGGGACTGACTGAGGCGAAACAGAAGCCGTTCCAGGGCGTATCGGGTGAGGACCAGGTTGAAGTCCTCGCCGGTCTGTCTGGCACGGTTTAGAAGCCGCTGTCGGACGGAAGCGGCGGTATTCCTTGCCGCGTTCGCCGGGGAGGGCGTTTTCACACCATGGCCTCGAGATAGGGGCGAATCACTTCAGCCACGCGGCAGATCTTCGCGTACCTCCACACTTCATCGGCCGTGGCCTTGTGTTGGGACAGGCAATCGCGCAGGGCTTCCACAGCGACATCACGGCCGATTTTATTCCTGTACTTGAAGCAGTCGGCCACCGTTTTCGCCGGATTGAACACGCGCAGGCGGACGCCCTCGAGGATCTGCTCCTGCACCCCTTCGCTGAGCGCTCGCCCTGAAAAGCGGACCACTCGCAGCGAGAGGCGCTCAGCCTTGGGTGCACGCGCTTTCACGTCAACTGCGATCCAGACCTGGTATGGGCTCTGTGTGGTGATTTCGTGAAATCGCAGCGCCGAAAGCAGGCAGATCACGCCGTGGGGCACACGCTTGCACGCTTCGGCAAGGCTGTGATGCTCGGTCGTTTCGGCCTCCGGGAAGGTGTAGAGACCTCGGCCGACCCGTTCGAGCAGGCCGCGTCGGTACAGTCGCCAGAGGTAGTCTTGGGGCACCCCCAACGGCGCCAGGTCCCGGGACCTTACGATGCCGATCCTGCGCACGTATTCCAGCACCCTCTCCAGTTTCGTCATTCGTGTTCGGTCCTTGTCAGCAAAATGTCGGTATTTATTAACAATCACCGACATTATACTGATCGACACGGATCCTGTCCACATGC
>CAZPQC010000348.1:0-2421 GCA_964588525.1 uncultured Spirochaetaceae bacterium | reverse complement strand
ATCGGCAAAGTCTTCGTCGATAACGGGTCGGCTTTTGTCTCCTCCGAGACCACGCGCATCCTATCCATTCTCGGCATTCCCCTGATTCACTCCCGGGTGGGGGTGGCTTCGTCTCGGGGGAAAGTGGAGCGGATTTTTCGCACGATCCGAGACGGATTCCTGCGGCCTCTGGACAAGGAGTCGGTGCGCAGCCTGGCGGATCTGAACGCCCGTTTCCATACCTGGCTGGAAACCGAGTACCACCGATCGCCCCATCGGGGCTTGGGCGGGAAAACACCCCTGGAGGCATGGTTGGAAAAGGCCCACCACATCATTCATCTGGATCCGACCGTGGATCTGGATGAGATCTTCAAGCATGAAGTACGCCGTCGGGTCTACGGTGACTGCACCTTCACCTTGGACGGTGTGTTGTATGAGGTGCCGGTGGTCTTGAAGGGCAAAAACATCAAGGTGCGGTTCAACCCCTTTCAGCTACCCCGAACGCTGGAATTGGTCTACGAGAAGCGAAGCTACGGCCAAGCTCGGGTGGTGGACGCCTACGCCAACACCCGGGTCAAGCGAACCCAGCGCAATGATCTTGACTCCGGCTTGAGCCCCTCCCGGCAGGCCGGAAGGCCCCCCAAACACCCTCCGGCCTCTCCGACCCGGGCGGCTTTGTCGGCCTCCACCGTTGATCTGGGCAAAGGAGGGGTCTCATGACCACCAAAGAGCTTCTGAGCCACTTCAACCTCACCCAGCTTCCCTTCTCCAAGGAGATCCCCGTACAGCAGCTTTTGGAGCTGCCTTCGCTGCAGAGGGCCTACAGCTCCCTGGAGCTGTTGGTGGAGACCCGCGGCATCGGGCTTCTGTTGGGTAAATCCGGCACCGGTAAAAGCAGTTTGCTTCGAAAACTCTGCGCCTGCCTGCACGGCGGATTGTACAAGCCGCTGTACCTGTGCCACACCTCCGTCAGCCTTAATGAGTTCTACACCCACCTGTGTGCCGCCTTCGGACTGGAGCCGGTATTTCGTCGCTCCAAAATGTTTCGCATGATCCAGGATCGGGTGCTGGCTTTGAATCGATCCAACCGCATCCACCCGATCCTTCTGGTGGACGAAAGCCAATACCTGAGCAACTCCATTCTCCAGGAGATTCGGCTTCTGACCAACTTCGAGATCGATTCGTTGAACGCTCTCACCGTGCTGCTGTGCGGTCGGGAAGAGCTGGCTATGCAGTTCGATCTGTCCATCCTCGAACCCCTGGCCAACTCCATTACTCTCACCGTTCATCTGGACGGCCTGTCCAAAGAAGAATCGTTCAGCTACATCGAAGAGCGGCTCCGTCACTGCGGGACCTCTGCCCCTGTGTTCACCAAGAACGCCTTAGAGCTCACCCATCAGGCCTCCGCCGGCATCATGCGGGATATCAACGCCATCGCCCATGGCGCCCTGATGAACGCCTATCTGGGTGGCAGCCCACAGGTGGAGGCCGAACATGTCAAAGCGGCCATAGAACGATAGTCCCCTGATGAACCCCATCCATTCGGAGATCCCGGCCACCACAACCTCTCAGGTCCGTAAGCAGGCCGTGAGGTTCGCTCATTTCACCGACACGGTTCTGGGCCAACTGAACCGCGCCGCTGCCCGTCTGTGTCGACGTTGCCTGCGCGAACTCCAGCAAAACCCTGAACACTACGATCAAATCTTCACCTACCACGTGGATCTGTTGGCTCGGGCCATCCGTCGGGAGTTGGACGCTCTTTACAGTTGCCTGCGAGTTGACTCTTTGGAGATAATCGATCGTTCCTACCAAGACTGGATTCGACAGAGGAAAAACTGTAAAAAAACCGTTCCTCCACCGATGGCCCGTTGATGGAAACAACGTCAAGCGGGAGGGACCTCTTTCCCGCTTTCTTTTGTTCTTTGAAATAATTCGGGAATGCAAAGAGGTACAACACCACGGGACTTCGGCACTTATTTCGGGATCATCCTTACAAAGATACTGCGGGAGCACCCAATACATTAGTGCGGGAGTCTACAGCACCCGGTGGTGGAATATCAGTACCATCCCACCCGTTCCAGTAGGGTCCCCCTGCAATACCTGAAAGACTACCGCGGCACCATCCAGACCGATGGATACGAAGGCTATGGGGAGCTGGGACGGCAGCCTGGCATCGTGCATAGTGGATGCTGGGCTCACGCCAGACGGAAGTTTTTCGAAGCCAGGGTGGTCTCCAAACAGACCGGCAGTGCCGATGAAGCCCTGGCCCGCATTGATCGACTGTTCAGGGTCGAGCGGGAGCTCCGAGACCAGGATCTCGCCCCCGAGGAGTTCGTACAACGCAGACGGGAAGAGGTCACCCCGATCCTGGAGAAACTTCGATCGTGGCTGGAAAATCGGCAGCCTCAGGTGCCGCCCTCGACGTTGCTGGGTAAAGCCATT
>CAZPQC010000347.1:0-2440 GCA_964588525.1 uncultured Spirochaetaceae bacterium | reverse complement strand
GTGTAGGCCGTGACCGTCATACTGATCGCCGTCGTCACCACGATCACCGTCTTCAACGCAGCTCGCCTTTCCGCCTCACGTACACCGCATACGAGTACCAGCCAGGCCGGTTGGGAGGACGCCACCCTCCGCTGCTGCTTCCCCTGCAATACTCATAGTGCAGGTCCGTCCTGAAGTTCCAGGCCAGCGTCTCCAGGTCATTCTCCATCGAGAACATGTACCGCGTCGGCACGCCCCAGGTATCCCATTCCAGCAGGCCGAAGCGACTGGTCCAGCCGCCCACGTTCTGGCGATCCCAGGCCATGCCCTCTCCGTGGTCGCTGGTGAAGCTTACCTCTATCCCGCCCAGGGGTTCTCCGGCCTCGTCCGACACCCACACTTGCAGCATCTTGCCCGACCAGCCGGCCGTGCCCATGTTGCTGCAAGCATCGAGCCGCTCGACCTTCACTACCTCCCACTGTGGGTTGTCCGCATCCCAGGTGGGAACGCAGGGCAGAAAATCGATCGGGATTTCAGTGTCCTCCGGGAGCTGGCCCGAAGCGCTGATCTGCAGGCCGTACCCCATCAGTTGGTAGCCCGGCACATGCGTCATGTCCGAGACGTTCCACTGGCAGCCCCACCCGATTTTGTACCCTGCCGCGTCGGGTGGCCCTGCAGGGACCCTGCCCGTCTGAGCTGTGGCCACGTGCGTCCACTCGTCGTCCAGGAAGCGGTGCACGTGCAGCGCCCCCTCCGGGAGCGCGTCCCACGCCTCCCAGGGAAAGCTGAGCTGACTGAAGGGATAGTTGGAGAAGATCAGCACCGCGTCTTCCTCTTGGCTGGGGAGAACGCGCAGCGCCTGGCCGGGCACGTAGGCGATCTCCTCGATGACCGTGTTCTCCCTGACGTAGAAGATTTGGAACTCTGCCGGCTCAACGATCTCCCTCACCAGGTGATCGCCCACAGCCTGAGCGCCCTCGGTGGCCACCACCGGGCACTCTGTGAGGTTGAGCCGGCATCGAAACTGAACGGCAGGATAGTCATCCGCTATCGCCAGGAACACCCCCAGGACAGCCGCCGCGACACCCACTAGAGCGCGAACGATCCACAACTTGTTTGCTTTAGACATTTCACACCTCCTGAAGATTTTGTAAAGACCGAAGGAGGGGGCTACGCCCTCCTACAACGACCGATCGTAAACGTTGAACCGCTTTTGGGTGATAGGCTGCACGACGGCCTTGTAACTGGCGAAGGTGAACACAGGCAGCTCCGCGAACAAGATGATCATCTTCAAGATCACAGTCACCACCCCCTCGTACTGCGGCATTGCGCCGAGCACCAGGTAACACGCCATCCACACGACACCGGCCCCCAGACCGATCCAGCGGGTATGGGTCTCGTCTATGATCTTCAGGGCCTTGAGCACCTCCAACAGCGCTGCCAGCACTGTGGCGAAAGCTATTCCGCCGATGAGCGGCATGGTAAAGTCGGAGCTCACATCCATCGCCTTGGGAAGCCCGACCCCCAAGGGCAAAGCGGCGATCATACATGCCTCGGCGAGTACCACGATCACAACACCTATTGCAACTTTCTTCATGCTTGAACCTCCTTGGTTTGAATTGTAGCCCCCTCCTCGGACCGTACTTGAAACCAGCCAGAATCCGAGTCCCACGGTCGCCAGGAGATGAGCTCGTTGTCCCTCAGCGATCCAGGGAACTCCGATACTTGCGTTTCCGTCTCCCACACCACACGGGGGAAACTGACCTGGTCACGGTGTGAGTACTCCTCCACCTCGTGCCACCAGCGACGGTTGAAATCCGCCATGTGAGGCGTATGATTGCGCAAGATCACCGTGCAGGCCCACAGCCCGAATCCGGGGAGGAATCCTGCCTGCCGATACGCCGTCAATTGACGGAGCATCACCCCTCGATCCGCCAGGCCCATCTGTACACACATGTGCCCTTCTTGGTACGCACAGTTTCGGTCGGGGTGGCGGAACACAGCGATGTCAGAGCCAGGCTCTAGAAATTGGATGAGCTCACGCGGATCCACCAGCAACTCCACGTTGGAGTCCACGTACAGCGAGTAGTCAAAACAGTCGAAGATCTCCGGCCACCAGATTTTGACCCTTCGGTTGCGCTTCGGAGGCGAGAGAGAAGCCAGATCCACGTGGATCATGCGGTATGCGCTCTCCCCCACGAAGTCCAGGTCAGTATAGCAAACTGCCTCGACCCCATCGAGGTCTACTGCCGGCTGCAAGAAGACGTCCGGCTTGCCGAACACGCCAGTGTACACCACCAAGTTGCTCACGAATCGCCGCCTTTCAGTTCTGTGACGGGCACCGACCTCATGGACACAATGACGGTGGGCAGCTTCGCCAGTTCCTCTTCTATGGCGCGCCTTTCCTCAGGATCCTCCGTTTCCCCCAGGCGGACCAAAAGATTCCGCTTCCGCCTCGCGA
>CAZPQC010000346.1:0-2441 GCA_964588525.1 uncultured Spirochaetaceae bacterium | reverse complement strand
GCCCCCAGACCGGTAACGTCGAAGATGCCGAGGGGCGTGGTTCCGACCGACGCGACCTGGACGGCCAGCTCGAACGCCCGCAGCGGAACGCGAAGGCCTCCGCAGGCGTACCACAGGTAATCCCGACGACCGAATCCGACAGAAAATATATTGGCCGGAAAGACGTTCCCCTCCACGGAGATTCCGGCGTTCCATCGAACGGGTTTGTCGAAAACAACCTCGGCCTCCGGTATGATATCGATCACCGGAATTGCGAAGCGGAAGAAACCCGATGCCGAAAACGGCATATGTATCTTGGGCCGGTCGGAGGGGTCCAGAGGTCGTGTTTCGATATCGCCTACCTCGCTGGTAGAGCTGAAGAGGTCTATGTCCCCCTCCAGGCGATCCAGCAGGTCTGTTGCCTCGAAGTCGTAGCGCAGCTGTTCGACCTCTATGATATAACCGGGTTGTGCCGCCAGGATGGGGATATTGTTCAGCGCTGCACCGTACAACGGTTTGCCCTCTCCATCGGGGCGCACCATCCCCAGGCTAACATTGAAGCCGAGACCCTGGAATCCCTCCTCTCCCATCGCGGTATAGATGTCGCCCGACGCGGAAACCTCGCCGCGTATAGTTCCATCGATGGCGGTCTCCAACGTGTAGCCCGCCTGGGCGTTCTCGTCACTGTAAAGCACCGGCGAGAACACACCGAACTTCCCGGCAAAAACGAATCCACCGATCTGGTAGGAGGCGAACGCTCCGGCCAGCGCAAAGGAACGCTGCAGAATCTCCGAAGAGCCCTCGTAGGCCATGTCCGGCTGGTTGCCCTGTGTGAGCAATCCGATGAAGGACTTGGGAATGACGATTCGCGAGAGATTGTACGTGTCCGTGTAGATACCCAGGCCAACGTTGCCGAAATGCAGTGCAAGGTGAACCTCCGCTGCGGCGTTCGCCCCTATTCGCACACCGTCATCCGGAGTGTTCGCGTATACCTCATCCAGATCGATCACGACGACGCGCTCGAAAACATCCGACAGCCCCAGCGCGCTGTTGCTGACCGTCGTATCGAATGACAACCCGAGTTCGAAATACTCCCGGGTCCCGAACGAGAAAAATGCGGGATTCATGCTGTGATTCCAGGGACTCAAGGTGTTTTCGGCCGCGAGATTCGCAGTACCGGCGAGCAGGAGGAACACGCAAATGGCGAGTGCAGACAGTTTTTGTTTCATGGTGTTCTCCTATTCCTCTTCCTCGAGGCTGAATGTGTAGTCCAATACAGCCTGTATATGAAGGTAACCTTCCGTGACATCCAGCTTGCAGGGATTGTTTAACTGGAAGTCTTGCGGAACCATGATCAGGAACTCGGGTATGAACTGTTTGCTGCCCCCAACACCGTCGATCATCTTGTCCAGGGCCTGGGCCGTGACCCCGGCGTCGACGATCTGTACGGTTTCATCCGGGAGAATTTCGACGTGGATCACCCAGTTGTCCGTGTCCTTTTTCTGTTCTTCCGTTAAGCCCTCGGCCCAGTTGATCATGCCCAGCCTCACACCCAACCCGCTGGTCTGCGTGAGTGTCAGGGAAATCCCCGCGCTGCTGCCGCGAAGGGATTCCAGCAGATCGTCGAAATCCTCATCCGGGTCGAGCGGATCACGCCCGAAGATATCCTCCTCCATCAGAAGCGGGTTTTCGCCGTCCTCTTCGATTTCCAGCAGGGTACCGGGATCGGTTTCCAGCTCAAAGGGGACCTCGAAGAGGATGTGAAGCGAGTCGATGTCGGCGATATCCGCGGAGTTTACGCCGAACTCGTAGTACAGGACCAGATCCGCGGGCCGGGCGTTGAACACGACGGCGAGATCGAAGGTATTGGCCGCGGCCTGGGAAGACTCAAGTGACTCGAAATTGCCCGTGCCGAAGGTGCCGAGCAGGTACAGTACCTGCGTGCCGCCGTCCCACTCGGCCCGCAGCCGCACGTAAACATCGGGATAGGGCGGTACAGCCGCGGCGTCGGGTTCGTACCAAGCCCAACCCGGCACCTGTTTCAGCCGCACTTCCTCCGGAATAGGACCGGAGAGCCCCGAAAGATCGATGGGATCGGTCTGATCCTGGAAGAAAGCATCGAAGGGCTCTACGCCTGGGGGCGGGTCCGGAAAGGTTGGCGTCACGATATCCAGCGCCGCGTACAGGGTCAGCGGTCTGCCGTCGTATCCGCCGTAGTTTTTTTCTCCTACGGAGAGATTTGGATCGGTTATGCTCTGGGTGAACTCGTCGATGATATCCTCGGCAATGTCCAGCTCGAATACCGCGCCGCCCGTTGGGATCCAGAGCTCCGGCTGCCCGCGAAAAACGACCTCCTGCGGGATCTCCCAACTGCAGGAACCGATCACCAAAACTGCCACGGCAACCAGGATGAGCATCCATTTTTTTCCCATAATATTTCCTCCCTTGCACTGTTTTACGCA
>CAZPQC010000345.1:0-2457 GCA_964588525.1 uncultured Spirochaetaceae bacterium | reverse complement strand
CAGCGATCTGGAGGCGCTCAAGCAGGTCCGCCCGGAGATCAGCCTGGGTCTGGGGGTCATCGACATCAAGGTCAACGTCGTGGAGAGCCCCGATGAGGTGGCCCGACGTATCGAGAAGGCTGAAGAATCCCTGGGAGAAGGCCGGGTCGGCTGGGTGCACCCGGACTGCGGGTTCTGGATGCTGCACCGTTCCGTGGCGGAGCGCAAGATCGCAGCTTTGGTACAAGGTCGGGATCTGTACCTGGGGTCTTGACGCCAACTGAGAAGTACTTATTTTTCTCCCATCCTGATCTATAATTCCGGTGATTATATTGACCAGGGTTGATTTGCCTGCCCCGTTCTCTCCAACCAGGGCGTGGATCTCTCCCTTTCAGATCCAATTCCGATAGTCGTTTACCAGCAGATGCAGTGGCTTCTCATCCTCTTCGATCCGGGGAAAGCGTCCGGAAGCCTCGAGAAAACGATTGTCCGCCGTGTCGTCATTCACCGCACTCACTTCTCCGACCAGGACCTTTCCCCGTCCCTTCTGCCCATAGAAGCGATGATACATATAGGGTTCCAGACAGACACTCTCGCCCGGTGTCAATATCACTTTGCCCCCCGGATCGAGGGTTTGTTTGACGCCGTCGACGCGCACGACCACCGGCTCCTGAGACAACGTTTCGGACTCGTCGGAGGCGTAGAGCTCGATCACCAGGTTTCCACCCCCGCGGTTGATGATGTCTTCCATCTTGTGCCAGTGAAAGTGATACGGCGTTTCCTGCTCCTCCCGAACCACCATGATCTTTTCCGCGTAGCCTTTGCTGTTTTCAGGATCCCTGAAATCGCCGTTGCGCAGGGTGAACAGAATCAGCCCCTTGTTTTCGAAATCACCGCTGCCGAAATCCGTCAGATCCCAACCGAGCATCGTATCGACGATTTCCTCTACGGTGTCGGGTTTGCCCTGCCAGTCCTCCGGTTTCCAATAGGCCCAGGGGGGCAGTTTGAATCCCATCGCATCGAAGAACTCAATGGAGTCCCGAATCAGTGCATTGATCTCACTTCTCTTCACGCTACAACCGCTCCTATTTCGATTGTACTATGTCCGATTAAATGTTGCCAGTTCGCTGTCCAGATTGCGGATCACCAGGTCCTTGTCCGCCGTGTCTTGTTCGAAGCCCATCCGCACCAGACTGGCCACCACATAATCCAGATCCGGCCAGGACTCACCATTTTCCTGGATGATCGGCACCATCTGCATTATGAAGTCCCCGTGGATGGGAAACAGCAGCTCCTGACTCAAAGCGTGCTGCTATCTGTTCCTGGGATGCCCCGAAAATACCGATTGAATTTATTATATATACAGCTGAGATTTGAAACCCTACGTTCAGTACTCTCTGAAGTGCTTCGGTCCGGACAGATTGATGTGGTGGGTTGTGTCCAAGAAGCCCTTCAGGGCAGCACCTGAAATCCCTCTTTGGCAGCCGCCTCCCGCAGACGAAGGTCACTGCAGATGAACGGGAGGGTCTGTGGATTTTCCTCAGAGGCGATCAGGGCGGCGGCCAACTGCAGAGCATCAGCGGCGCGCATGGGATGTACGCGCAGCAGGCGTATCGCCCGCTGACGAAGCTTGTTCGTAGGCTGGATCTCGATCCACGAAGCGGCGAGGGTATTGAAACGCTTTAAAAGCTGATCAAAATCGATCTGCTCGATCAATCCTTCCCGCAGCAATCGATTGAACGCCGAGGCACATTCAACCTGACTACCCCACCAGGCAACTACACGCGGGTCTTCACCCAGCAGAGACAGATGAAACTTCGTGTCATCCTGCTCGATAAACAGAGGTATGAGCGTCGATGAATCCCAGAATTTCATCGCTCCTCCCGTTCCTCGATCAAGAACTGAACGGCGTTCGCTCCATCCGGAAGTCGGGGCCTCTTCCAAGCCAGGAATTCCTCGAGATCCAGTGTGTGCCTGGGTGTGCTCGCCAAACCCTGACGCACCAAACGGGCTACCCTGTCGTTGTTCGTATCACTGTCTGCAGCAATTGGTTCCAGTCTGGCAACCGGTTTGTCCCGATCCAGGATCAGGATCGTCGTACCGCTTTTCACCTCATCGAGGAGCCGGGAGAGGTTGTTTTTTGTTTCGGTTATACTGGCTTTTTTCATAGAGCTAGATTAGTCTATTTTAAAAGACTTTTCAAGCTATTTCTTGTCCAGGCCGCGGTCAGCGTACCGCCTGGGAATAATCCTGAAGGGTCATACGGATGCTCGCCTCGATCAGCTCATCCGGATCGGCCGTCAGCCGACCTTCCCGGATTTCACGATAGTGGCGGGGCAGGTACAGGCTGATCAACGTCAGGGGTATGTCCACTTGCTTAAGATTCTTGATCAGGAAAGCAACCGCATCCTTGACCATCGGCACCTGCCAGTAGTAGCGGCTGCGGTCCGAAAGGCTGTACTTCAAGGCCAGGTACAC
>CAZPQC010000344.1:0-2467 GCA_964588525.1 uncultured Spirochaetaceae bacterium | reverse complement strand
GTCTATTATTTCAGGAAGCCGTTAGCTCGGCTATAATCTCCCGGACCAGCTTTATAGCCTCGGGGTGCCTCATAACCATCACATCCCCACCGGCCATAAGCAGGACCGCGGCTGATATCGCCTCCAGCAGGATTCCCCGCTTCTTGGCATCACCCATATTTAGCTCATCATCGGCCAGATGTACTTCCTTGGTCTTCCAGGCTTCCTTGGAGATATTACAAATCAGAGGGTACTGTAGCTTCTCATCCTGCTGAGTTAAGCCGGCCATCCTCATCCGCTCCATTACCGAGTAACAATACTCAATACCGTAGCCGACGCAGCTTACGGTGGGATCCATTATGAGCATCTCGTCGGGGACGCCCAGGTTGCCCAGCAGAATATTAAGCTGCTTGGCCAGGTTGATATCGATGGGCGTTGAGGCCCCTACGGTGTGGTGGTAGCCGATAGCAGCGGCGCCAATCTTCTTGTGGTCGCCTTCCTCAACCGGCCCGATAATCAGGTCTCTACCCTGGCAGACCTCGGCCACCTGCCTCAAGACATCGGTATCCTTGTCATGGTTAGCCGTGCCCCAGACAATCAGGGGAACATCTACGGCGTCGGCCACCTTCTTGACCACGGCGGTGGCTTCATCGGCCCCCCGGTCAAGCCCGTTGGGGTCGGTGCTCACCAGCTGCAGGCAAATCATCTCGGCGCCGTAGTCGTCAACACACTTCTTGGCCCAGGCAGCCGGGTCGTCGGTCACCCCCTTAAACGGCTCCAGGGCGGCCGGGGCCCAGCCTTCGGGCGGCATGTCCCAGACCTCCATGGCTATCCGGGGCGGACGCGGCATCTCCCCCTCAAAGAGGTAGAACGGGTAGGAGGTCTCGCCGCCAACGGTTACCGCTTTGTCACCGCTGCCCAGCTTTATCTCTCTGATTTTACCGCTATAGGCTGTCTTAGGGATTTCAAAGGCCATTTTTACCCCTCCTTACTTTTAAGCCGGATTCTTCCGCTTCTCGCTGCCGAACCACTCCTCGCTGTACCAGTAGCGCTCGCCGTTCCTCAGGTATTTGAGCTTATCCTCACGGCTGTCCAGTTTCCGCCGCCACTTCCCCAGCTCCTCACCTTCGGGAGCACCCTCCTCAAAGGTGGCCCCCAGCACCTCAACCTCCCCCCACTCCGGTGCCTTCTTCTTCTCGATCTCATATTCCATCCTGTTATACCTCCTAGCTCAGTCCGGCGGCGACTTTAGCCGCCCTGACCGTGTTCATCATCAGCATGGTTATCGTCATAGGCCCCACTCCACCCGGAACCGGGGTGATGGCCTTGGCCTTCTCCTTAACCGTCTCAAAATCGACGTCACCGGCCAGTATTCTCTTGCCCTCGGCCGTCCTGCCGATTTCATTAACACCCACGTCGATGACGACAACACCCTCTTTAACCATATCGGCGGTGATATATTTGGGCTTTCCCGCAGCCACTATCAGTATATCGGCCCTCCTGGTGTGGAAGGCCATGTCGCGGGTCTTGGTATGGCATACGGTGACGGTGGCGTTGGCCCCCGGCGCCTTCTGCAATAAAATATTGGCGATTGGTTTGCCCACGATGTTGCTCCTGCCGACGACGACCACCTCGGCGCCCTCAATCTGGGTGCCGGAGCGGATTAAAAGCTGCTGGATGCCGGCCGGGGTGCAGGGCATATAGTCCGGCTCGCCTATCATCAGCTTGCCCACGTTCACCGGGTGGAAGCCGTCAACATCTTTTTTGGGGTTGATGGCAAAGAGGACTTCCTCCTCGTTGAGGTGCTTGGGCAGGGGCAGCTGCACCAGGATACCGTTAATCTTGGGGTCTTTATTGAGCTTGTCAATCAACTCCAGTAGCTCTGCCTGATTGGTCTTCTCCGGAAGGTCGTACCTCTCCGAATAAATACCCAGTTCCTTGGAGGTCTTCTCCTTGGCGCCGACGTAGACCTGCGAAGCCGGGTCGGCGCCGACCAGCACCGTGACCAGTCCGGGCACGATGTTGTGCTTCGCCTTTAGCTCGGCAACCTCATTTTTCAGTTCCTCGCGAATCTGCGCGGCCACTTCAGCGCCTTTAATAAGTTGTGCTGTCATTTTCCCCCCTTTACACCGAGAAGTTTGGTCATCAAATTATCAACCGCCTGCACCGCCCTGGAGCTATCGGGCAGGTCGAGCAGCGGCTTCAGCTTAATGTCATACTGGTATACTTCGTCATCCAGAGGGATGGTAGCGGCGGCTTCAATCCCCAGCCGGGACATTTCCTGGGCTACCATAGGGTCAATCCCGTCGGGGACCATGTTGATTAGCACCGATTGCCGCTTTACCTCGAGTTTCAGCTCGGTCACCAGTTCCTTTATCCGGGCTATCGTCCTGACCCCTTTCACCGAATGGTCGGAGACCAGCAGCAGCTCGTCGACATTCTGGGTAGTCCTCCGCGAAAGGTGCTCCATCCCCGCCTCGTTATCCAT
>CAZPQC010000343.1:0-2468 GCA_964588525.1 uncultured Spirochaetaceae bacterium | reverse complement strand
CCGAACCCCTTTCTGGTGATGGCCACCCAGAATCCGATCGAAACCGAAGGCACCTCCCCGCTGCCCGAAGCCCAGGTTGACCGCTTCATGATGAAAGTGCTGGTGGATTATCCCACCGAGGAGGAGGAGTTCGTCATCGTGGAGCGCATGACCGGCGTCATGGGTTCGGTGAATGCCGTGGCTACCACCGGGCAGCTTGTCGAGCTGCAGAGGGAGAGTGAGAAGGTATACGCCGATCCTTCGCTGATGCACTACGCCGTGTGTTTGGTCGCGGCCAGCAGGGATCCTGAAAGTCGCGGCATCCCGGATATCGCCAGGTACATCATGTATGGCGCCAGCCCCCGGGCTTCGATCTACCTGATCATCTGCGCCCGCTCCCTGGCTTTCCTGCGCGGCCGCAGCTACGTAATGCCCCAGGATGTGGTCGACGTGGTTCCGGATGTGATGCGCCACCGTCTGGTCCTCTCTTACGAAGCGCTCTCCGATGCGGTGACCAGCGATGCGATCCTGCATCGGATCCTGGAGCACCTTCCGGCTCCGACCGCGCCGTTGGAAAATCATGTCAGCGTCGGCACGGAATCCTGAGGCAGGGAATCCTGAAGTGCGCGACCCGGAGGCGATCCTGCAGCGTCTGGATTGGACAGTGATCCGCCGCCTGGACGGACTGCTGCAGGGGGACTACCGGACCCTGTTTCGCGGCTTCGGATTGGATCTGGCGGAGCTGCGGGAGTATCAGGTGGGGGATGATGTGCGCTACATCGACTGGAACGTCACCGCCCGTATGCAGGCTCCCTACATACGCCAGTACAACGAAGACCGGGAGGTGAGCGCCTGGTTCCTGCTGGATCTCAGTCCCTCTGTGGATTTCGGCACCGTGAACACCTTGAAGAGGAACCAGCTCGTAGATTTCGTGGGGGTGCTGGCCCGATTGCTCACCCGACACGGAAACCGGGTCGGGGCGATCCTCTACGGCGGTGCCGTGCAGGGGGTTGTACCGGATCGCAACGGTAAAGCCCAGGTTCTGCACCTGATCGACACGCTGCTCGAGCAGCCTCGGTTGAACCGTACCCCGCCCACGGATCTGGCGATACTGCTGAATGCTTCCTTACGGATCCTCAGGCGGCGCTCCCTCGTGTTTCTCATCTCCGACTTCATCAGCCGGCCGGGTTGGGACCGGCCTCTGGGCATGCTCACCCAGCGCCACGAGGTGGTCGCGATTCGCCTGTTCGATCCCCGGGAGATCGAGCTGCCCGATATCGGGCCGGTCTTCATGGAGGATGCCGAGACCGGCGAACAGATCTACCTGGACACCCACGATCGGGGATTCCGGAAACGGTTCATCGAGGCAGCCAAGCGCCGCGAGTGGGAGCTTCGCTCGGCTTTCAGCCGTGCCGGTGTGGACGCGCTTTCCCTTTCCACGGAGGACGATTTGATCAAGGAAATTGTCCGTTTTGCCACCTTGAGGAAGCAGCGCAGCATCGTAGCCCGGAGCGTGGCAAAATCGAGCGTGAGGAGGTAGTTATGTCTTTTCTTTGGATCAGAATGCTGTGGCTGCTGCTGCTCGTGCCGGTCCTCGTCCTCGTGTACATTCTTCTGCAGCGGCGCAGACAAAAATACGCCGTACGCTATGCAAGCCTGTCTCTGGTCAAGGACGCCCTGGGCCGGGGCCCCGGGGTGCGTCGCCATATCCCCGCGATCCTGTTCCTGGTCGGTTTGGCGGTGGCGATCGTAGCCCTGGCCCGTCCGGCTACCACCGTGGTGTTGCCCTCCCAACAGGGCACGGTGATCCTGACGCTGGATATTTCCGGAAGCATGCGGGCCGACGATATGCAGCCGAATCGGCTGGAAGCAGCCAAGGCGGCCGCTCGAGCCTTCGTCGAGAAGCAGCCGAAAAACGTGCGTATCGGCATCGTTGCCTTCAGCACTACATCTGCTCTGGTACAGGCGCCGACCAAGGACCGGGATCAAGTGATCTCTGCCATCAACAGATTGGCCACCCAGAGGGGAACGGCCGTGGGCAACGGGATCCTGACCTCCCTGAGGGCGATCTTCGAAGAATCGGAATCGGATATGTCCCTGTCTCTGTTCGATTCATTCGGGGAGCCGGAATCGCTCCCGGAGGCGGTGGAACCGGGCAGCTACTCCAACGCCGTCATCGTGCTGTTGAGCGACGGACAGAGCAACCGGGGACCGGATCCGTTGGACATGGCGGATCGGGCGGCGAATCTGGGCGTGCGGATCTATACCGTAGGCCTGGGCAGCCCGGAGGGGGTGATCTTGAACTTCTGGGGGCGTTCGATCCGGGTCCGCCTGGACGAGGAGGCCCTGAAGGGGATCGCCCGTAAGACCGACGGCAGCTACTTCAAGGCGGACAATGAAACGGACCTGCGCACGATCTACGAGACCCTCAGCACCAAGTTCGTTTCTCAGCGGGAAAAGACCGAGATCACCGCCTTTTTCACGGCCGC
>CAZPQC010000342.1:0-2482 GCA_964588525.1 uncultured Spirochaetaceae bacterium | reverse complement strand
GAATTTCCCGGGACAGAAGCTGTTGGATGAGGACTTCGAGGTTCTCGAGACGTTCCGGATTGGATTCCCGGAGGTGCAGATCCGCTGTAACGGCGATGCGCATAATTTCTGTAAGGCTGCAGGCTAAATCAGGGTGAGCGCATTCACGGCCAGGAGGATGAGCATCGGTATAAGAATCAGGATGAGAAATTGAACGAGCAGACTTATCTTTCGGAAGTAGCTGAAGATCAATCCGAAGAACAGCACCGCCGCCCCGATCACGAAGGTGAGTTTGTCGTTCCGGAAGAAAAACTGCCGGATCGCCGGCCGCCAGAACCAGCCCATGAATCCGATTCGGGCTACCAGCGCGAGCAGGAAGAATCCCCCGGCAAAACCGAGGAACAGCGGGAGAATGATATGCTCGCCCCCGAAAAAGATTCGAAGCAGTACCAGTCCAAAGGTCAGCAGGACCCAGAACTCGGATCTGCCCGCAAATCCGAGTTTCGTATCCATGATTTCGACTACAGGCTGGACACCGAACAAGTACAGGGCCACCGGGGTCAGCAGGGCGAATCCGATCCAGCCCACGGCATCGAAGAGTTTTTCGTAGCGCTCCATCACACCTTCCTGGCGCTATTCTATCAGCATTCTCCAACATTACAAGAGCCGCAGTGCGGCTCCGGGCGCATCCCCCGCAGCTCTGCGCGGCCGGCCTCGACAGATAGGGGTTCCCGTACTAAGGTTGTGGACAATGAAGAAACCGTTGCAGCGGATCTGTGTTTTTTGCGGCTCGAGCTCCGGAGTGCATCCGGGGTACGGGCAGGCTGTCCGGGCGCTGGGCACCGTTTTCGCCGAAAACGGTCTGACTCTGATCTACGGAGGAGGCAGCGTCGGATTGATGGGGGAGCTGGCCCGCTCCGTGCTCGAGGGCGGCGGAGAGGTGATCGGGGTCATTCCCAAACGTATCCACGAGATGGTCGAGGCACTTCAACTGACCGAGCTACACGTGGCGGAGAACATGCACGAACGCAAGGCCAAGATGTATGACCTGAGCGATGCCTTCATTGTCCTGCCCGGAGGGATCGGAACCATAGAGGAGTTTTTCGAGGTCTACGCCTGGTATCAACTGGGCATTCACCTCAAGCCGTTCGGGCTGCTCAACATCCGCAATTATTTCAGCAAGCTCCTGGAGTTCGTGGAACACATGGTCGGAGAGGGATTCCTGAAACCGGCCCACAGGAATGTCCTGGTTGTCGAAGAGCGTTCGGAGACCTTGATTGCCAGGCTGCAGGAAATACAGCTCATCTACATCGATAAGTTGCGGTAGAGGTCCGGCTGACACCGGCTGCCGTCTTCGGCAGCTGTCACCCGGAACAAGGGGTCGAAGGGGTCAGGACTCCAGGGTCAGTTCGATCCGTTTGTTGATACGTCCCTTGCTCTTGTAACCGCTGATGCGAATCCTCCCCACCTCGCTGGTGTTGGCTACATGGGTGCCGCCGTCGGCCTGGAGGTCCAATCCCTCGATTTCCACGATTCGGACCTCCTGGATCTGGGGGGGCAGCAGGTTGATCTTGGTTCGAATCAGGTCCCGGATTTTGAAGGCCTCTTCACGGGGAAGGAAACGTACCTGCACGGGACGGGCGGCACCTACCTCGGCGTTGATCTTCTCCTCGATCTCGTGGACCAGCTCTCCCCGCAGGGTTTCGAACTCGAAATCCATTCGTCCCCGGAGTTCCTCCATATTGCCTCCGGTGACCTGGGCCTGGTAGTCGCGCCAGACAACGCCGCAGAGGATATGAAAGGCCGTGTGGGTGCGCATCAGCCGATAGCGGCGTTGCCAGTCGATACGCCCCTTCACCTTCACTCCTTCTACCAGGGGACCACCCGGCGGATCCGTCGGGGGTGCCGCGGCTTGCGCCCCTCGCAGCCAATGCCAGATCCATTCTCCCTGCCGTTTCACGCGGACCACGGGGATCTCGGCGATCCAGCCGAGATCGTGAGGCTGCCCCCCGCCGCCGGGAAAAAATGCCGTCCTGTCCAGAGCGATTGCCGTCGGGGGTTCGGCCGCCGCCCCAGCTTCTCGATCCACGGCCGTGACCGTGGCCTCGAACTCTTTGAGATATGCGTCTTTCTGGGCTAATAGGTCGGTCATGGAACCATTAAAGCCCGCATCCCCGCGCCGGGTCAATGGGGGAGCAGCACCACAAATTCTGCCCGCTATTTGGCGTTTCGTATTGACAACGCTCAGATCTTTCGTTATAGTTCGAATTTAGAAAGCAAACGAAAGCAGAATCCCGAAAGCAGAGTCCTATGGAGCAGGAAATCCATCAAAACGAGCGATACGAGGCGATCCTCACCATGCTCAAACGGCTGAAGAAGGTAAGTGTTCAGGACCTGACCCGGAGGTTCGGAGTATCGGAGGTGACCATCCGCAAAGACCTGAGCTTTCTCGAGGAGCGGGGCAAGCTGATCCGCATACACGGCGGGGCGATGCTCGCCGAAG
>CAZPQC010000341.1:0-2511 GCA_964588525.1 uncultured Spirochaetaceae bacterium | reverse complement strand
CGTTGCCTCTGTCGCCTTGCCTCAGGAAATATCTGACCTCAGCCGTACAATGAAATCCGGGACCATCCCCGCCGGTTTCCACTGTCAAACTTTAACCATCTGACAGTGTTTTGCAGATCGTGCCGTTTTCCGACCAAAAATAACAAAGCCGCTCTCTCAGAGGGGCTTTTTACTCGAAAATATAGCAGAGGCAGGATTCGAACCTGCGACCTCCGGGTTATGAGAACACCCCGGCTAGGTAGCGGCCCGTATCCGCTCGTTCCTTTTAGTCACCGGCCTGACTATAGGACCCTCAATCTTCACCTCCGAGGGGCGCTTTTCGTAGCAAACACAGCGGTCCGGAGCCGTGATCGTAACTGGGCAACCGGTTGTCAAGAAATGGATCTGCCTGCGAGCGTGCTGAGAGAAAGGACTTGCGTGAACCTGTCGATTCTCCTATGGTTGAGGAGGAACCCACATCACTGGATCGAAAGGCAAGCTTCGGCCCGGAAGGGAGTCTCTTTGATCTACGGACACGATCGTTCCTCCCGCGCGCAGCGGGCGACCATCATTGTCGCCGAGACGGTGTTTGCGGGCGTAGCACTCTGGATCCTGCTTCTCGGCGGGATCGAGACCGTCGGTTCCTGGTTCGGTTTTACGGGTGCGGTCGCCCTGCCGTTTCGGCGTCTGGTGCTGTTTCTGTTCGTGGTGGTGACCTACGTGCGGATGACGTTGATGATCACGGTGCTGCTCAAGAGGAACGTCGGCTGGGAAGAGGCCGTTGCCGTACCCTTGGCCTTTTTTCTCTACTACGTGGTCCTCTCGGTACTGGGCGGCCTTCGGGCTGCTCCCTTCGGGGCCCTCGATGGCGTGGCGCTCGCACTGTTCGCCAGCGGTGCCACCGCCAATACCCTCTCGGAGCTGCTTCGGCACCGCTGGAAGCGCGATCCGCGAAACCAGGGCAAGCTCTACACCGGCGGGCTGTTCCGCTATTCCCGCCACGTCAACTATTTCGGCGACATCCTGTGGGTCTCGGGGTGGGCGCTGTTCACGCGCAACCCCTGGTCCGCCATCATTCCGGCGCTCCTGTTCTGCATGTTCGCGTTCTACAACGTACCGCTTCTCGACCGGCACCTGGCCGCGAAATACGCCTCCGAGTTCCAGGCTTACCGGAGGGGCACCAAGGGCCTGATACCTTTCGTGTTCTAGCCTGGTGGAATTCTAACAGATTTTCACATTCTCACGACGTTTTAGTATCGCGATCTAAGGGTGGATTTATATCCCAGGTAACACAAGGTGCCGGTTGTTTTTTCCGGCACTTTTATATCCATAGTTTGCCCAAAATAATTCTACTTGAAGAGGGACATCATAGCGAAAGGATTGCAGAATAAAATCATTCTTGACGATGGTCCCCAACCTTTCTATACTTCGACCTTCACGAATAGATATTGAGTGCTGTTTCAAGGAGTAATAGCAATATTATGAAGAACTTCATGATATATGTATGGATCGGTTACATATTGGCATTTATGTGTGTACTTATAGCTATGATTGCAAAACTCAGTGGAAATCGTATTTTGGGGGCTAGTTGGTATAGTTTCCTTTTTGTTTGTGTCATATGCCTACTTTTTGTCATTTCCATTGCACTGGTACAAAAAGCACTTGTTCAAAGTGCTCCCTACTTCATGATAATTGTAAGGATCGGTTACACGTTGGCGATTATAAGTGTAATCATAGCTATAATTACTAAACTCAGCGGAAAACGCTTTTTGGGGGCTAGCTCAGATATGTTACTTTTGGGTTGTGTGATATGCCTGATTTTCGTTATTTCTCTAAGTTTGGTACAGATAGCACGCGCCAGATAGAGAACACAACTATCTCGGAAAATTCAATGTGCCTTGAGGATCGTTCAAAGCAGTGTTGCCTAAGTCTGTCGTGGCAGATGGGGGCTGATTTGGAGATCCCGCATAATGATTTCCTGCTCCCTGGCCTTCTCCCCCATCTTATGGATTCTGTACCAAAGCACGTGTTAGGCGCATCGGCCTAATTTCATCGTCTGCAAAAACGGGAATGGTATAGAAGAAATACTGGATTAAACTTTAAATGGGAATGTTTATATAAAGATTACAATCTTCAATCTATAATCAGGGCAAAACATGCCTACCCATGAACAAAAAATAAATAGAATTGTAAAACAACTAAAAGAGCGTAAAAGCACGCGGCCGGTGTCATTGAAGAAAAAAAGTGTTTCTCATGAAGTTCCTAAACCAAGTGATAAGAGGCACTCAGACGAGAAAATCGACCTCAGCGACTTGAACGAGATTCTCCATATCGATACGGAGAAGCAAATCTGTATTGCAGAGCCCGGCGTTACTTTTGTTGGTTTGGTAACTGCGACTATGAAATACAGCCTTGTTCCAGTCATTGTGCCGGAGTTGAAGACAATTACAATCGGCGGAGCGGTTGCAGGCTGCTCGATAGAGTCAATGTCTTACAAACACGGCGGATTTCATGACACTTGCCTTGAATACG
>CAZPQC010000340.1:0-2517 GCA_964588525.1 uncultured Spirochaetaceae bacterium | reverse complement strand
AGGCGCGTCCCCCGGGCCGAGCCGGCGATCACGCGACCGGCGCCGCTCATCGGTCCATGGCTCCGGCATCAGTGGCATCGTCATCCTGCACGATGTCAGCCAGCACCTTTCCAGCCCCCACTTCCCGCAGCCAGCCGTTCTTCAGCTCGGCGTCGAGACCTTCCAGGCCTGGCTTGAGTAGTCCCGCTTCGTCGACCAGTCGCTCGGCGATCTCCCTTGCATATGCCGCTCGCCGAATGTGCCTAGGCTCGGCAAGTGATGCGACCTTCAGCCTTGGTAGGCCACTCTGCTCAAAGCCTAGCAACTGCCCTTCACGCCTAAGTGCGAGGTCCATGTCCGCCAGCTTGAATCCGTCCGTCTCGCGTTCCACAGCCTTCAATCTGGTCTGGGCTCTCTGATCCTCCGCATCCGATGCAAGAATGCAGAAGGACTCAGCTTCTCCTCGCCCGACTCGGCCGCGCAGCTGGTGAAGCTGTGCAAGGCCGTAGCGGTCCGCGTGGAGTATCAGCATCACTGTCGCCTCAGGTACATCCACCCCGACCTCCAAGACTGTCGTGCCGACGAGGACGTCTAGTTCCCCTTGCCTGAATCGAAGCATTCGCTTGTCTCGCTCATGTGCCCTCATCTGCCCATGCACGACACCGATGCGGGGCTCCGGGTCCATGGCGAGGCCCGAACGCAGAGCTGCGGCCCGCAGTCGTGCAGGAAGGGCTTCGGCTACTTGCTCAGCGGACGCCGCAGCAAGCTCTGAGTCCCTCTCCACGAGAGGGACGACAACGAACGCCCTGTGACCGGCACGTATCTCGCGGACGATCAGCGGGAAGGTTCCTCGTGCCGGATCGTCGCCAACCTGGTCAAGCTGGTCGCTTCGCCGGATCCTAGTCACAACCGGCTTTCGCCCTGACGGCAGGGAGCGAAGGTCCGAGACCTCCATGTCTGACAGCATGATCTGCCTCAGCGTCCGAGGTATCGGGGTCGCGGTCATCAGGAGGACGTGCGGAGATGTTCCTTTCTGCTCGAGTGCTGCCCGTTCACCAACCCCGAATCGGTGCTGCTCGTCGACCACAACCAACGCGAGGTCCGCGAAATGGACTGCTTCCCCTAACAGGGCATGTGTCCCTACCACGACGCGACCCGTAGTCCTCTCAGCTGACCTCGTCCCAGAGGGAGCCGATATCGCCTCCAGGGCGGCCTTCTTGTCGGCGGCCGGCAGCGACCGTGTGAGCAGGGTTACGTCGTGGCCCAGCGCTTCCAACAGATCCTTGAGCGCTGTCGCATGTTGACGTGCGAGCAGGTCCGTCGGGGCCAGCAAGGCCGCCTGGTGACCAGCATCAGCGACAAACGATAATGCAAGGGCCGCGACGGCGGTCTTGCCAGACCCCACGTCTCCCTGCAGCAATCTGGTCATGGGATAGGGATTCGCGAGATCCCGGGCAGTCTCCTCGGCCGCTCTGCGCTGATCCGGCGTCAGCGAACATGCCAGTTGAAGACCGCGGGCCCGGAGTTGCCGTCTCAGAGCTTCCTCCACGCCCTGAACAGCGGCGTCGAGGCGTGCTGCCGGGACTTGGATGGGCTCTCTCTTACATCCTCTGCGCAGACGCTGGCGAGCCGTCATCCCTATCTCGAGAGCGAGCAGTTCGTCAAACCCGAGCCGATCAAGGGCGGCGTCTCGCGCCTCCAGCGAGTGGGGGAAGTGCACATCCTCGAGCGTCTCCTGAATGGACTTCATGGGTACGCCTTGGGTAGATGCTTCCTGCGCTACCCACTGAGGCAGGTACTCCGGGTATGCTCGGCCAACGCGATCGAGCGCCTGGCGAATAGAGCGTCGCAGCGTCGGGGCAGTCAGCCTCCCAGAGAGGCGGTACACGGGTATGATCGCGCCGGCATGGATCCGGTTTCCACCCCGGTCCAACTCGAAGTCCGGGTTGTTGAGAGAGGCCCGAGACCGGAACTTCTTGATCTTGCCGCTGACTATCAGCCAGTCACCGGCGGAAATGCGCCGTTCGATGAAACGAGGCCCAAACCAGACCGCCTCGATCTCCCCGGTGTTGTCCCCAAGACGAACCTTCGTCATCGGGACTCTGGAGGCAGGGATCACTCTGTCATGGCCCATGCCCATGTAGATGGGTAGTCCAGGACCGCCGACGCGCTGTGGCCAAGGAAGGCGGGTCTCTATCGCCTTCACCTGAAGCCTGGCGCTTACGTGGTCCCCGTCGGCCATTTCCTCCAGCTTCGCCGCCGGCACGAGTTCGCGCAGATCCTCGTATGCCCTCGGCAGATGGAAGAGCAAATCGCGGACGGTCTTGATGCTGAGCTTCTTGCCGACCCTCGCAATCAGGGCCGCTCGTAGCACTCCGCTTTCTCCGACAGGGGTATCGGGTCCCACGGGGCGCGGACGGGAAGGCCTCTTCGAATGGACGCCGCGCGCTCCGCTCGCCGCCACTCCGCTACTCGGCCGCGATGAGGTAGCGGTAGTGAGGCTGCCCGCCGCGGATCACCTCCGTCTCCACGCCGGGA
>CAZPQC010000339.1:0-2518 GCA_964588525.1 uncultured Spirochaetaceae bacterium | reverse complement strand
TATTTGTCACTGATATCCTGGGCCAGCTCATCGTTGATCTCCGGCAGCTGCTTCTCCTTGACCGCATTCAGTTTGACCTTGAGCCGCACCGATCTTCCGGCCAGTTCCTTGAACTCGAAATCCTCCGGGTAGACCTTGCTAATGATCTTCTCTTCCCCGGTTTTCATGCCCACCAGTTCGTTGTCGATCTTGTAGAGGTTGTAGCCGCTTCCCGTTTCGAAGACGAACCCCTCCCGCTTGTTCTCCGTGGTCTCCTGATCCTGCTCATCGAGCTCCGCGTAGTCGATATTGACGATGTCCCCGGTCAGGACCGTGGCATCCTTCTTGTCGATGACGATAGAGTTCTGCTCCTGCAGCGCTTCGAGCTCCCGGTTCATGTCCTCATCGCCGACCTTTACCTGCAGCTCCTCATAGCTCTGTGCCTTGTAATCCGGAAGCTGGATCTTCGGGTAGATGTCGTAGGTCGCCGAGTAGGTGTAGTCCTTGCCCAGCTCCAGGCCTTTTTTGGTGTCCACCTCCGGGATCGAAGTGGCGATCGGTTTTTGATCGACCTTGTGCAGAACCTCTTCGAGACTGCCGCGGATCACCTTTTCCATTGTTTCGCCCAGGATGGCTTCGCCGTACTTGCGCAGCAGTACATTGGGGGGCACTTTGCCCTTGCGGAAGCCGTCCATCCGCACGTTCTTGCAGTACTCCGCCACCAGGTCGTCGTACTGCTTTTGGATGTAATCCTTCTTCACGCTCACGGTAAGCTTGACGCTCGAGTTGTCCAACTCTTCGATCTTTTTACTCTTGATCACTGAAGTTTTCCTCTCTTGGGACTTCTATTAGCTAGTATCGGTTTATTTTTACCCTCTTCAGGCTATTTGGGCGACGTACAAACAAAAGGCGACCTGAGATTATGATCTCCAGGCCGCCTGGCACGCAGCGTCGCGAGAGCGGGAAACGGGATTTGAACCCGCGACATCCACCTTGGCAAGGTGGAGCTCTACCACTGAGCTATTCCCGCCTGATATGCCGGCATCCCACCCCGGAGTTGGTCACGCCAGCTTGGTTTTTCTTCTGCGAGAGAAGGGACTTGAACCCTTATACCCTTGCGGGCACCAGATCCTAAATCTGGCGTGTCTGCCAATTCCACCACTCTCGCCTATGATACTCAATCGAAGAGGGTGAAGTCAAGAATCGTTGAGCCGTGGAGGGATCGAACCTCCGACCCGCAGATTAAGAGTCTGCTGCTCTACCAGCTGAGCTAACGGCCCAATGTGCGAAACAACCCAATTTCTCATCCGCCCGTTCGGCGGCGTTGCGCACGACATCGATTGCGCGCCCGGCAGGACTCGAACCTGCGACCTACGGATTCGAAGTCCGCCGCTCTATCCAGCTGAGCTACGGACGCAATTTGTTAACGGGTGAGTGATGGGGATTGAACCCACGACTTCCAGTTCCACAGACTGGCGCTCTAACCAACTGAGCTACACTCACCACGTTCGGGATTTGATGTGTTAAAGAACCGTGGTTTTTATAGAGCCGGTGTCTCACAAAACCGGTATTCAGAAAAACCGGTGACAAATATGCCCAAACCGGCAGCTTTTGTCAAGGCGGCGGCTGGATGGGGCAACCCACCAGTCCATCATGGATCTGGCCGTGGTGCGGGCGCTGCCCAACATGACGGTCGTGGTGGCCGAGCGATCATCATCAGGTGCGGTTACTGCTGCCCCTGGTGGCCAACCTGGAGGGCCCGGTGTATCTCCGTCTCAGCAGAGCCGAGGTGGTGGATGTCCACGACGAGTCCACGCGTTTCGAAATCGGCAGGGCCACACCTCTGCGAACCGGCGGGGCGGTAACCCTGATCAGCAACGGACCGATCCTGGGCCGCGTATTGGAAGCGGCCGACCTTCTCGGAGAGTCGGGGCTTTCTGCCTCCGTGTTGGAGGTCCACACGCTGAAACCCCTGGACGGGGAAGCCATTCTGGCGGAAGCGGAGAGAACCCGTGCGGTGGTGACCGTGGAGGAGCACAATGTCATCGGCGGGCTGGGCTCGGCAGTGGCCGAGCTTTTGGCGGAGAATCTTCCCGTACCCCTGCGACGCGTGGGTATACAGGATTGCTACGGCGAGACCGGGCCGTACGAGAAGCTCCTCGATCTGTACGGAATGGGTGTACAGGATATCGTGGCGGCCGCCAAAGAAGTGGTGCACCGGTCCGGGAGTTGACCTCCCTCGTTCGGCGTATTCCCCTTTCAGTACTACGGACGACCCCGCGATAGAGGCAGCCCTGACCTGGCTTTAATCCTCTGATGTTTTAGAGAAATACCAATACTTAAAAGACTGCTACTCAGTGCCGTTGAGTTATCAGACATTCTGGTGCCGCTCATGCGACGAATCATTCGGCGCGATACCCACAGCATTCAAGGCTGTTGTATTGGGGTGAAAGGGGAGTCGCTGGTCTTGGACAGAGACAATGGTCCGGGCCTTCCCAGATGCGGCCCTTCGTTTCGACGATCCAATTGTCCTCGCCTT
>CAZPQC010000338.1:0-2527 GCA_964588525.1 uncultured Spirochaetaceae bacterium | reverse complement strand
TGAGCAACATACTGCCGATCGCGGCTCTGATGGTGGGAATTGCCGTGGTGATCGCCATCGGTCGCTATTTCTGGCGCTATTTCCTGGGCGGTGCCTCCCGGCGCATTGAAGCGGAGCTGCGGGAGAGACTGTTCGTCCATCTCCAATCCCTCTCCTCCACCTTCTACGGAAAGATGAAGACCGGGGACCTGATGGCCCGCATGACCAACGACATGCAGGCGGTCCGCCAGGCTTCGGGCTTTGCACTGGTATCGTTCGTAGACGGGTTTTTCATGACCATCGCGATACTGGTGATCATGCTCAGCCAGAATGCACGCCTCACCCTGATCTCCATATCACCTCTGCCGATCATCACGATCGGGGTTATCCTTTTTGGCCGGATCATCGGGGAGCAGTTTCGCCGTGTTCAGGAGGGCTTTTCCGCCTTGAGCGATATGGCCCAGGAATCCCTTACCGGAATCCGGGTGCTGAAGACCTTCGTCCAGGAATCAGCCTTCGGGAAACGGTTCCTGGAACGAAACCTGGACTACTCGAACCGGAACATGGTGCTGGTTCGCACCTGGGGAGTCCTGTTTCCCGCAGTTGGGTTCCTGGCCGGGATCACGACCCTGATCCTCATCCTGCTCGGGGGAAGGGCGGTGATCGAGGGGACGCTCTCTCCGGGGGAATTCACCGCCTTTCTGGCCTACCTGCAGATGCTCATCTGGCCGATGCTGGGGGCCGGTTTCACCATCAATATGATACAGCGCGCCGGCGCCTCCCTGGGTCGAATCAACAGGATCCTGGAGGAAGAGCCGGATATTCAGAGTCCGGCGGAGGCAACAGCGGCAGCGCAGTTGACGGCGGCAGCTGAGACAACGGGCGCAGATACACAGGGCAAAGCCACTCCGGGCGCACAACCGATTCGCGGCGATATCCGGATAGAAAACCTCACCTATACGTACCCGGGGACGGATACGACGGTACTGAAAAACATCAACCTGGAGATTCCCGCAGGCAGCATTCTCGGGATACTCGGAAAAACCGGCAGCGGGAAAAGCACTCTGGTCCAGTTGCTGCCCCGGATCCTTGATCCGCCCCCCGGCTCCGTGTATCTGGACGGCAGGGATATCCGTTCCTACGATCTGCCCAAGCTGCGCACCAGCATCAGCACGGTACCCCAGGAAACCTTCCTGTTCTCGGCCAGCATCCGGGACAACATCGCCTTCGGCAGCCGAAACGAAGACGATCGCCTGGTACAACAAGTGGCGGCCATCTCCACGATCGAGCGGGACTTCAACACCTTTCCCGACGGATCGGGAACTGTCGTGGGAGAGCGGGGTATCACCCTGTCCGGAGGACAGAAGCAGCGCGTGGCTATCTCCCGGGCGCTGGCCAGCGACGCCTCCATCTACATATTTGACGACTCCCTGTCCTCGGTGGACACGGAAACCGAAGACGCGATCCTCAACGATCTGTTGCCGTTCTTGAGGGGAAAAACCCTGATCCTCATCTCCCACCGCATCTCCACGCTGAAAACGGCGGATCGAATCGTGGTACTGGAGGCAGGCCGTATCGCCCAGCTGGGCTCCCACAAAGAATTGCTGGAACAGAAGGGCTTTTACGCGGACATATACCACCTGCAGCAGCTGGAAGAGGCGTTTCGAAGGAAGAAATGAGCGACTGACAGATGAGCGACTATTTCGAACAGGAAGATATTGTAAAAAGCTACGATTCCGACATCATGAAGCGGCTTCTCGGCTACCTGAAGCCGTACATGCTGGTCTTCGTACTTTCCCTCTTCGCCCTGGCCCTGGCCACGGTAGGCGAGCTGTACGTCCCGATCCTGCTGCAGCGGGCTACTGACAACTACATACTGCCCTACTACAGAGGATTGCGCTTCGATGAAATCCCACCGGACGTGCTCGAGAAACTTCAGCCGCTTTCCGAACAGCAACAGGCAGGGGGGCTGTATTTCCTGCCCTCCTCCAAACTCGTTCATCTTTCCGCGCAGCAGAAGAGGGATCTACGGGAGGCAGGAGTCCTGTTGGAACAAAACTTCTACGTTGTTGGAGGATATCGGGAAAAAGCCGACGTCCGGAAGGTGATCTCCGATCATCCACAGCTGTTCTACGTCGGTACCGTCACGGCGGCGATCTCGGAGCCGGACCTTCGCTCCCTGTCGAAGGAGGAGATACGGATCGTCCGCCAGGACAATCTTGCGGGGCTCGGCTCCCTGGTCCGCCTGTTGTTTGCCATTCTGCTGGTGGTATTCATCTTCACCTTCCTGCAGGTATACCTGCAGGCCTACGTGGGCCAGATGATCATGAAGGATACCCGCAGCCAGTTGTTCGACCACACGGTCCGATTGCCTTTGAAGTTCATCGACAGAAATCCGATCGGCCGCCTGGTTTCCCGCATCACCAACGATGTGGAAACCATCAACGAGCTGTTCACGGACGTTCTACCGGCACTGCTGAAGGACTTCAGCACGATGATCGGGGTCACGATCGCCCTGTTCCTGCTCAGTCCCCGCCTGGGCGGCGTC
>CAZPQC010000337.1:0-2533 GCA_964588525.1 uncultured Spirochaetaceae bacterium | reverse complement strand
GGAAAGGAAATACGGTAAGGGCTGGGGGGTGAAAGAATGGCAGGCAATGTATGGCACATGTAAGGCTATTAACGACACTGGCGGTCTCTGATGACCATTTTTTCCCTCATATCAGCCTAATTTTGAGCCGTTTTGTAGGTATTTTGAAGGTACGATATAAGTATGTCATAAAAGACTTGACAGTATTTCCCTCTTCGTCTATCATTATCCTTAGGGGGAGGGGGCCGATGAACGACAGAAAACAAAAGCGGCAGGTCCTCAAGCAAGCAAGGGCTCTGAACGCTCATCCGGAGCGAGTCCGCTCGCCGCTGTTCGCCGATCATCCTTTCTTCGATCCGGAGGACAAGGCTCAGGTCAAGTATGAGATGCTCAGAGTTCGCGAGGTCGAGGGGGCCTCGCTCACCGAAGCCTGCCGACTCTATGGCTTCACCCGCGAGAGTTACCGCCACATACTCGCACGTTTCCGCCAGGAAGGGATCGGAGGGCTTTTCGAGCGCAAGCGCGGACGCCGTGGGCCGCTGAAGGCTACAGATCGGGTACGTGAGTTCATCCATGCAGAGCGTCGGCGGCAGGCGGAGCTGTCGGCCGAAGATCTGATCGAACGCTGTCGAGAAGAGTTAGGGGTAGTACTGAGTCGCAGGACCGTCTTCAGGATCCTGGAGGCCGAGGAGGGGAGTAAAAAAAAACCGAACCCGAAACGAAGGGACGGCCGATGAGATCAAGGCTTTCTTTCAGTGCGCCGCAGCGGCCGGGCAGCTCTATGAACAGCTACGGCGGGCCGCGCTTTGCGGCTCTGATACCGGTGATTTCCCGAGGTGGGGGATGACGATGCTTGTGGCCGAATACTCAGCGGTTGGCGGCCGGCTGTGGACTGTCAGGCGAGTGCGGGCCTCTATGCGTGCAGGAGAGGTCTCGGTGAAGGAGCTTCTGGGTGAGCTGGGAGTACTAGGTGGGCTCTCGGGATCTGCGGTAATGACAGAGAGGAGAGAGGTAGTCTTATGAGTATGGCCATCTATGCCAGGGTCAGCAGTGACAGACAGAGGGAGGAGGGCACGATCGCCAGCCAGGTGCAGCAACTGAAGGATTTCGCCTCCGCCCAGGGACAGCGCCCTGAGGAGCGTCACATCTATCTCGATGACGGCAGGAGCGGCTACTACCTGGACAGGCCTGGGCTGGATGCGCTGCGGGACGCGGCTCGAGACGGTCTGGTTGACACCGTCCTGGTCCAGGATCCGGACCGTCTCTCACGCAAGTATGCCTACCAGGTGCTGCTGTTGGAGGAGTTTGCCAGGTGGCAGGTGACGGTGCGGTTTCTCAGATCTCCTCCGGCCGAAAGCCCCGAGCAGCGGCTGTTGGTCCAGATGCAGGGGGTGATCGCTGAGTACGAGCGGGCCAGGATTACTGAGCGCACCAGGAGGGGCAGGCTGTTCTTGGCACGGCAGGGACGGCCGGTGAGTGGACGGGTGCCCTACGGTTACAGACGCGTTCGACCCGACAGAGACCAGCTGCCATCGATGGAAGTGGACCCGCAGACAGCGGAAATCGTGCAACAGATCTTTCACTGGTACGCGGTTGACCGACTCAGCGATCGTCAGATTTCCGTACACCTGACGAATATGGGAACTCCGCCACGCAGACGGCATGGCCACACCTATTGGCATCCGGGCAGCGTGCGAACCATCCTGATGAACGATGCCTACCTCGGCATCTGGTATGCCAATCGCTACAAGAATGAGTCCCGTGGGGGCCGGATGAGCCCACGACAGGTCATGAGGCCAAGGGATCAGTGGATACCGATACCGATCCCGGCTTTAGTCAGCCCGGAGCTATTCTCCAAGGCTCAGCAGATCAGAGAGAGCGGCATCCACAAAGGGCCGCGCTCTTTGAAGAACCCCGAGTCGCATTTGCTCAGACGACTGGTGGTCTGCGGCCACTGCAATCGGAAAATGAGCGCTGTGATCAGCCACGGCGGGCGCCACCTCTACTACTGGTGCCGAGGAAGCGATCCTCAATTCGTCAGACCTCGCCGCTCGTATTGCCCCCATCCCACGATAGCCGCCCGGCAACTGGATGAGCTTCTCTGGTCGGACGTGGTCTCCCTGCTGCAGGATCCACAGCTGCTGCTGGCTGCCTGGCGGGAACAGCACCAGATCCCGGCCGACGGCAGCCTCAGCGCGGAGCAGATCAAAGGGCTTAAACGTCAGATACGGGATGGCGAAAGGCAGCTCGATCGTCTTCTCGATGCATATCAAAGTGGCGTGATCGAGCTTGAAGAGCTCACCTCCCGCCAGCATACTATAGAGCAGAGGCTGGAGAATGCTCAAAGCAAGCTTGAGGAACTGTCCCGGCGGACCGAACCCGGACTCTCACTTCGCGATCTGGAGAGAAACATCGAGGAGATCTGTCGCCGCCTGTCCGGACAACTGAAAGGCATGGGTATGAGAAGGAGAATCAAGCTGTGCCGCGACCTCATCGACAAGGTCGTGGTGAAGAACCACGACATCCAGATCTACTACAAACTGCCTGTGTCAGG